>JAWSVN010000012.1:0-65807 GCA_033851875.1 Acidimicrobiales bacterium | reverse complement strand
GGTGTTGTCCCGCTTCGCGGTGCCGGTCTGCTTCTTGCGCTTCGCGTTGTTGGTCTGCTTCTTGGTGCCCTTGCGCTGGTCGACCCACGGGAGCGGCTGCCGCTCGGTGAGCTCCGGCGTCGGCTCGAGGGGGAACGGCCCGATGCCAACCTGCTTCTGCAGACGGTTCGTCTGCTTCACCTGGTCGCTGTTGACGAACGACACGACCACGCCCGTAGCGCCGGCCCGCGCGGTGCGGCCCGAGCGATGCACGTAGTCCTTCGGGTCGGCCGGCGGGTCGTAGTGGATCACGCACGCCACCCCGTCGACATGGATGCCGCGCGCCGCCACGTCGGTCGCCACCAACACCTGCACCCGCTGGTCGGTGAAGGCGTCGAGGGCGGTGTCGCGCTGCCGCTGGGTGCGACCACCATGGATCCACCCGGCCTTCACGCCGAGACGCTTCAGCTGACGAGCGGCCCGGTCGACCCCGTGACGGGTCCGGCAGAACATCACCGTCGGCCCCGACGCGTCGATCACGTCGGCGGCGAGCCGGATCTTGTGCTCCTTCTCGGTGCGGATGAACCGGTGGGTCATCGTGCTGAGATCGGGCTCGACCTCGCCGACCTCACAGGTGACCGGATCGTCCTGGTACCGCTCGGTCACCACACCCACCTCGTTGTCGAGGGTGGCGGAGAACAACACGGTCTGGCGCTCCGACGCCGTGAGATCGAGGATGCGACGCACCACCGGCAGGAAGCCCATGTCGGCCATGCGATCGGCCTCGTCGACCACGACGAAGCGCACGTTCGACAGCTCCACCTCGCCCTGGGCGATCAGGTCCTCGAGACGACCTGGGCAGGCGACGACCAGATCGACGCCGGACCGCAGGGCCCGGGTCTGCGGGCCGAACCCGACGCCGCCGTAGACGGTGACGACCGAACGATCGACCGCCGCGCACAGCGGCTCGAGCGCACGAGCGATCTGGTCGGCGAGCTCGCGCGTCGGGGCCAACACCAGACCGGCCGGGCGACGCTTCTCGCCGACGCCGAGGCGAGCGGCGAGGGGGATACCGAAGGCGAGGGTCTTGCCCGAGCCGGTGGGGGCTCGGCCGAGCACGTCCCGACCTTCGAGGGCGGGTCCGACCGCCTCGGTCTGGATGGCGAACGGCTGGTGGATTCCAGCGGCCGCGAGGGCATCGACGAGCGGTGCCGGCACGCCGAGATCGGCGAACGACGGCTCGGCGCCCGCGAGGGAAAGGGCGTCCATGGGGTTCTCAGACTTTCGTGTCCACGCTCAAACCCCGGTGTGGGCACGAGCAAGCAGCGTTCGAGCCTAGCGGGGGTCGGGGTCGCCCGGCTCCAGGGCGTCAGGATCGAGACCGAGGTCACTCGCCAGCCCCCGCAACTGGAAGGCCACGAACTCCTCGTCTATCGGTTCCTGGGTCACCAACAGGCGGAAGAAGAACGGACCGATGTAGCGGTCGATCACCAGGTCGACATCGGCCGGACCGTCGATCTCGCCAGCGTCGACCGCCGCCGCCAAGAGCTCTCGGGTACTGGAACGGCGCTGGCGATTGAAGCGGTCGAGCGCCTCGCGCACCGACTTGTCGTGCTGGGCGGCGGCCACGATGAACGGCAACAGTTGCCCCCACCGCTCCTCCTCCAGACCATGAGCGAAGCGCTCACCCCGGCGTCGGAGTCGCACCCCCACGGGATCGCCGGCGTCGTCGTCGACCATCGGTGAGACCGCGTCGAACACACTCGCCAGCAACTCGGCTCGATCCGGCCAATGGCGATAGATCGTCGAACGAGCCACCCCGGACCGTTCGGCCAGCGCCTCCATCGTGAAGCCCTCCAACCCGGCCTCGGCGAACAGTGCGACCGCGGCGTCGTGGACGACGGCGCGGGTCCGCTCGACACGAGGATCGAGGGGCGGGGTCATCGGCGGGCCTCCCGGGGCGCGGTCAGGTCGAGATCGGACGGCACATCGTCCGATCCCCGAGGGTAGAACGTCGTGACTCCCACAGCCGAGGCGAAGGCGATGACGGCCGCCACGGTGAACGCCAGGCCGAGGCCTTCGATGTAGGCCGAGGCGGCGGCATCGGCCAGCGCCTGGGCGGCGTCCCCGCCGAGCCGTTCGGCGACCACGGCCGCGCCGGCGATCGAGTCGCCTGCCAGCTCTCGCGCCGTCTCGGGCAGCGCCTCGGCCCCTGCGCCGAGCCGATCACCGAAGGCGTCGCGGTAGCCGGTCGACAGCAGCGACCCGAGCATGGCGATACCGACCGCGCCCCCGACCTCGCGGGTGGTGTCGTTGACCGCGGAACCGACACCCGCCTTCGACTCGGGCAGCGACGCCACGATGGCGGCGGTCGTCGGCGGCATCATCATCGCCATCCCCAGGGCGAGGCAGGAGAAGGTCGCGGCCATGTAGAGGTAGGGGGTCGTCAGGTCGAACTGCGACGCCAGCACGAAGCCGAAGGTCTGCAGGCCGAAGCCGACGGCCACGGTCGCCCGGTCGCCGATGCGGGCGACGATCTTCGGGGACCGGGGCGCCACGAGGATCATCGTGACCGGGAACGGCAGCATGCGGACCGCCGCCCCCAAGGCGCTGTGCCCGCGCGCGAACTGGAGGTAGAGCGTGAAGATGTAGAACGACCCGAACAGGACGAGGAACGCCAAGGTGATGGTGGCCGCACCGATGGCGAACCGCCGGATCCGGAACAGTCGGGGATCGAGCATCGGGTCAGGCGACCGCAGCTCCCACGCCACGAAGCCGACCAGTACCAGGACGCCGACGGTGGCAACCCCGAGGGTGCGGCCCGACGTCCACCCCCACTCGGGGCCCTCGATGATGGCGAGCACGACCGAGGTGAGGCCGACGATCGACAGGATCGAGCCGACCGGGTCGAGGGGTTCGGGCTCGCGAGTGGCGGTCACCTCGGGCACGAAGCGCAGCACGCCGATGACCACGAGCACGACGATCGGGGTGTTGATGAAGAAGATCGACCCCCACCAGAACCGTTCGAGCAACAGACCCGACGCCAGCGGGCCGAGGGCACCACCGGCCGCCGACATGCCGGCCCAGGTGGCGATCGCCTTGCCCCGTTCGACCGGCGGGAAGACGGTGGTGATGATCGACAGGGTGGCCGGCATGATCAGGGCGGCGCCCGAGCCCATCGCGGCCCGCAGCGCGATCAGCTGCAAGGGGTCGCCGACCCGGGTGGCGACCAGTGACGCCGTGCCGAAGATCGCAAGCCCCGTCAGCAGGGCTCGGCGGCGACCGAACCGGTCGCCGAGGGCGCCGGCGGGCAGGAGGAGCCCGGCGAAGACCAGGGCATAGGCGTCGAGGATCCAGAGTTGCTCGGTCTGCGACGCGTCGAGATCACTGACGATCGTGGGGATGGCGACGTTCAGGCTCGAGACGCCGGCCACCACCATGATCAGGCAGCCGCACATCATCGCCAGGATCCGGCGCCGATCGGGGTGACCGACGGCGTGATCCCAGTCGACGGGTGGCAGGTCGGCGCGGGCGTCCATCCGTCGACTGTAAGACGTTGTGTCCGAGAGGACAACAATTTGTCCGAGAGTCCTTCGTCTCTCGAACGGTCGCAGGTCCTCAGACGGGATGACCGCGGCGGCTGGGAGGCACCGACGTCGGGGGCTGACGGCGGGCCGGGAGGTCGGCGAGCAGTGTGGCCGTGGCCTCGGCGATGGCGTCGGCCGCGACCTCGAACGCGTCGGCGGTGGCGGCGGACGGATGGCGGATCCCGCTCACCTTCCGCACGTACTGCACGGCGGCGGCTCGGATCTCGGCCGGGGTGGCGGCCGGTTCCAGGCCTCGGAGGATCGTGATGTTGCGACACATGAGCGGCATCCTCGCACAGCCGCCACTCAGGACACGCCGGCGCGGCTCCAGGTCTCGAACATGGCGGCGTAGCGGCCGCCGGCGGCGACCAGGTCATCGTGCGTCCCGAGCTCGGCGATCCCGCCGTCGGCGATCACGGCCACCCGGTCGCTGCGTTCCGAGGTCGACAGCCGGTGGGCGATCACCACCACCGTCCGCCCGGCCATCAACGCCTCGAGGGCGTCCTCCACCTCGTGCTCGGCCGCCGGATCGAGGCTCGAGGTCGCCTCGTCGAGCACCAGCACCGCCGGATCGGCCAGGGCGGCCCGGGCCAGGGAGACGAGCTGGCGCTCCCCCGCCGAGAGGCGTCCGCCGCCGTCGACCAGTTCGGTCGCCAGCCCGTCGGGGAAGGCGGCGAACCGATCGGCCGCCCCGATCGCCCGCAACGCCGCCCACACCTCGTCGTCGCCGGCCCCCGGGCTCGCCATCGCGATGTTGTCGCCGATCGAACCGGCGAACAAGTGGCCTTCCTGGGGCACGACCAGCACCCGACGCCGGATCTCGGCCGGCGAGGCGTCACGCAGGTCGACGCCACCGAAGCGCACCACCCCGCCGGTCGGGTCGTAGAAGCGGGCCACCAGCTTGGCCACGGTCGACTTGCCGGCGCCGGTCGGCCCGACGAAGGCGATGCGTTCCCCATCGGCGATCCGCAGATCGACGTCGGCGACCACGTCGGGCCCGTCGCCGTAGGCGAAGCGCACACCCTCGAGCTCGAGGTCGCCGGTGGCGGGGAGCGGCCGAGGAGCCTCGGGCTCGTCGATGTCGACCTCCTCGTCGAGCAGGCCGAACACCTTCGACAGCGACGCCGTGGCCGACTGCACCAGGTTGAACAACTGGCTGAGTTGCTGCACGGGCTCGAACACCCGCTGCAGGAGAAGGATGAAGGCGACGACGGTGCCGATCGACGGGTCGCCATCGGCGGCCAGGTAGCCGCCGAGGGCGATGGCGGCGGCGGTGGTGAGGGTGCCGGCCATGTCGATCACCGGCAGGTACCAGGCGGCGACCTTCACCGACGCCATATGGGAGCGGTAGAGCTCGTCGTTGGTGCGGGCGAACCGTTCGGCCTCGAGCTCCTCACGGGCGAACGCCTGCACGATCCGCACCCCGCTGATGCCCTCCTGCAGCGCCGACAGGGTGTCGCCGATGTGGTCGCGCACCGCCAGGTAGGCCCGGTTGGAGTCGCGCTGGAACTTGCGGGACGCCACCGCCACGACCGGCACGCTGATCAGACAGACGAGCATCATCATCGGGCTGAGCATCGTCAGCACGATGATCGTGCCGATCAGTTGCAGCGCCGCCGCGGTGAACATCAACAGGCCGAACTGCACGAGCTCGCCGAGCGAGTCGATGTCGCTGGTCATGCGCGACACCAGCACCCCGGGGCGGTTGCGGTCGTGGAAGGCCATCGACTGCCGCACGAGCCGGTCGAAGACGCCGACCCGGAGGTCGCGCAGGAAGTTCTCGCCCACGCGGGCCAGCGACACGACGGCCCAGCGGTAGAGCACATAGCCGGCCGAGGCGACGATCAGGTAGCCGACGACGATGGCGGTGAGGGCCCGACCGTCGCGCGGTCGGATGCCGACGTCGACCGCCCAGCCGACCAGGACGGGGCCGGCGACGACCGTGCCGGTCCACAGCACGAGAAGGCCGAACGCCCGCCACGCATCGGCCCGGTAGGGACGGAGGCGTCGAGCCGTGCGCCGCAACACGGCCCGAGTGGCGTCCAGGTCGAGCCGCTCAGCGTCGTCGACGCCTCCCTGCAGCCACATCAGGCGACCGCCTCGGTGGCCAGGATCGCCCGGTACCGCTCGTTGGAGGCGAGGAGCTCGGCGTGGGTGCCGGTGGCGACGATGCGACCCTCGTCGAGCACGACGACCCGGTCGGCCAGGGCGATCGTTGCGGGTCGATGGGCGATCACGATCGTGGTGCGGCCAGCCATCACCTCGTTCATCGCCTCGCGGATCTCGTGTTCGGTATCGGGGTCGACCGCGGAGGTGGCGTCGTCGAGGAGCAGGACACGCGGGTCGGCCACGAGGGCCCGGGCGATCGCCAATCGTTGACGCTGTCCGCCCGACAGCGACAGGCCGCGCTCCCCCAGCTCGGTGTCGAAGCCGGCCGGGAGCGCCTCGATGAAGTCGAGGGCGCCGGCGAGTCGAGCGGCGCGGCGGATCCGTTCGTCCGGCGCGTCCGGGTCGGCGAACCCGATGTTGTCGCGGATCGAGCCGCTGAACAGGAACGTCTCCTGGAACACCAGGCCGACCGCCCGACGCAGGTCGGCCAAGCGGAGGTGCCGGAGATCGGTGCCGTCGAGTTCGATCGAGCCGGCTTCGACGTCGTAGAAGCGGGGCAGGAGGCGGGCGACCGTCGACTTGCCGCAGCCGGTCGGGCCGACGAGGGCGACCGACTCGCCCGGGGCGATCTCGAGGTCGAGCTCTTCGAGCACCGGGGGTGCCGCCGGGTCGTGCGCGTCGGTCCGATAGCCGAACACCACGCCGTCGAACCGGAGCCCGCCGGTCTGGCCGGGTCGATGCGCCGGCAGGGCGACGGGCCGCGCCGGATCGGTGATGGCCGGATCCGTGTCGAGCACCTCGGCGATGCGCTCGCCGGCCGCCACCGCCCGCTGGCCCTGGGCGATCACCATGCCCAGCATCCGCAGCGGCTGGATCAGCATGGCGACGTAGAGGTTGAAGCCGACGAGCTCTCCGACGCTCAACCCACCGTCGATGACGAGCCAGCCGCCGTAGGCGAGCACGGCGACGAGTCCGAGGTTGGGCATCAACTCGACGAGAGGGAGGTAGCGAGCCCGTACGTGGGCGGCCCGCAGGGCCTCTCGGCGCACGTCGTCGGCCTCGGTCGCCAGCTTGGCCCGCTGCACGTCCTCGGCCCCGAAGCCCTTGACCGCCCGGATGCCGCTGACCGTCTCCTCGACCACGCCGGCGAGCTCCGCCGATTCCCGCTGGACCCCCATCACCGCGGGGTGGAGCTTCTGGGAGAAGCGGCGGCCGACGACGTTGACGATCGGCAGCCCGGCGACGGCGACGATCGTGAGCATCGGGGAGATCGTGAGCATGATCGCGACCGCTCCGAGCACGATCAGGGCGTTGCCGACGGTGATCGGCACCATCGTCACCACGTTCTGGAACATCTGCAGGTCGGTGTTGGCCCGGCTCATCAGCTCGCCGGTGGCCGTCACGTCGTGGAAGGCCACGTGAAGCCGCTGGAGGTGAGCGAAGAGTCGACTGCGGTAGCGGGCCTCGACCCGGCGGGCGTTGTCGAACGCCACGTAGCGGCGGATCCCGAGGAAGACGCCGGAGACCGCTCCGGCGACGGCGACCGCCACGGCGTAGGGCCAGGCTCGTTCGTCGCCGGTGATCGATCGATCGATGGCGAGCTGCACCAGTCGGGGCACCGCCACCCGGGCCGCCGTCCACACCAGCGAGGCGGCGACGCCGAAGGCGATCCCGCGGCGCTGTTCGAGCAGGGCGCGGCGCAGGAGCCGCCAGCCCCGGTGCTCGACCGGTGTCGTCGTCTCGCTCGCCGCCCCCGTCGTCACACCGTTCGTTCGTAGGTCCAGCCGGCCGGGTCCATCACGAGGCGGTGGCGGGCCCCCTCCGCTCGGGCATCGCCCGACTCGTAGCCCGCGTCGCCGGCCCACCCGAGCGTGATCGGGTCGCCGCCGTAGGGGCGGGTGACGAAACGACCGTGGTCGGCTTCGCTCGCTCGTGTCAGCGCGGCGGCCGTCGACCCGTACTGCGCTGCCTGGTGGAGCGTCACCCAGGTCGGCGGGGCCAGTTCGATCTCGCCGGCATCGCGCTTGGCCAGGGCCGCGGTCGGGTCGAGCCAGGCGTGATCCTTGATCTCCCCGTCGTCGATCACCACCTCTCCGGCCGGGGCTTCGGTGGCGAAGAACCACGTGGCGAAGCGCCGGCGCGGGCCCTTGGTGGTGGGCATCGAGCTCGCCATCGGCGGCTCCCAGTACGACCAGTAGTGAAGATCGCTGACCGTGAGATCGAGGGTGGTCTCCTCGGCTGCCTCGCGCACCGCCGCTCGGCGAGCGGAGGCGAGCAGGTCGGCTCCGTCGAGCTCGTCGTCGTCGATCCGGCCACCGGGGAACACCCACATGCCACCGAACGCGATCTTCGAGTTGCGGTGCACCATCAGCACCTCGAGTCCGGACGCGGTGTCGGCGTCGCGAAGCAGGAGGACCGTGGCGGCGGGGATGAGTTGCAGGTCGTCACTCACGAGGGTCACCTTTGCACCCCGCCCGCGACAGAGCCAACACGATCATCGGTCGGGTTGCCGGCCAGCGCTACGGTCGCGTCGGTGTTCGACCGCTTCTCGACCTCGACGGTGGCTGCGGTCGGCGTGGCCATCGGCGTCGCCGCCGGCGGGATCGCTGCATGGAGCCTGGTCGACGGCCGGGATCGTCCGGGCAGCGCCGCGACCGTCACCGACGCCGCGACCGCCACCGACACGGCGCCGGCGACCGGCCAGCCGGTCGGCCCCGACGACTACCTCGCGGCGTGGCGGCGAGCCCACCTCGCCGAGGTGGCGGTCCAGGGCCGGCACGCCCGCCTCGCCGACGACCGCAGCGGCGACGATCTCGACCTGCCCTCGGACGCAGCGGTCGTGCGACGGGCCCGGCTGGGCGACGCCCTCCTCGACCAGCTCGGGACCCAGGTGACCATCGGCGACGCCGACGGCCTGCGGTCGTGCCTCCTGACCCCGACCGGGAGCCTGGCCTGCGGCCCACCTGGACCCGTGGCCGACGTCGATGGGCTCGAGGCGGGGCTGCGGCAGCGGTTCGCCGATGCGGACGAAGCCGGCGACTACGAGGCGTTCGCGGTGTCGCCACCGACCCAACTCGCCGGCGGTCTCCCGGTCGGCGTCGAGGCGGTGAGTTGCTGGTCGTTGGTGGCCGTTCGGGCGGTGCCCTTGGCGGCGTGGGGGCAGGTGACGACCGAGTGCTTCGACGACGCGTCGGGCGCCCTGGTGTGGAGCACCACCCGACGAGGCGAGGAGGTGGCCGTCTTCGCTGCCAACTCGGTGCGGGTCCCGGTGACGGAGGACGACCTGCGACCACTCGAGGTCCCGGCACCCTGAGGCCCGGCCTGGCGGCGCTGCTTCGAACACGGTGCGGTGGCGAGCGCCGTGCGGTGACAAGCGGGGTGAGCGGAGATCGTCGTGCGTCCGGCGCCGAAGCGCCGGTGGCGATGCGTGTGGAGGGAGAGTGACGACCCCCGCCCAGACCCCTTGTTGAACCGGTGAGGGCGATGACCACCGGTGTGATCTAGGCATCGGCGATGGCCCTCGCGACCTTGAGGGATTTCTCTGGGGAGAACTACCCGGCGTCGACGGCTGCGATACTGGCGACGTGTTCCTCGGTGACGACCTTCTGGCCTGGTTGACGCTCGCGATCGGCGGCGCGTTGGCCGTCGGCACCGGCCTCGCCCTCCTCCGTCCCCCCGAACGCCCCCAGGAGGGATCGCTCGGCAAGGCGCCCCTGGGGCGGAGCCTGCTCCAGATCGCCATTGGCGCCGTCGCCGCGATCTGGGCGCTGGCCACCCTCATCGGCGGCTGAGCAGAACTGCCCCGCTCCCTCAAGACCAGCACCGCTGCGGCCGATGGATCTGCCGTGGCTCCGATCACACACGACATCGACGAATCGACCGCAGCGGTCACAACCGAGTCGACCCCGTCCGATGCACCCCACACCAGGCGTGCGGCTCGGCGACGCTCCCGTCACATCCCGTCGGGCGCCACCCCGCGTCCGCCCCTGGTGCTGCCGCAACGACGATCGGGTCACACCGGTCTGGCCGTGAAGCTGCTGCTCGCCGGCGCATTGGCCGTAGCTACGGTCGCCATCATGCAGGAGAACGGCGTGGGCGGCGACCGGGGTCCGGGCGCGGCGCCGCCCGAGGTCATCGTCGAGCTGGACTGACCTGCGCCTGGTCGCGCGGCGGGGACGAGGCGGCCGACGACTCAGAAGTCGCCGCCGCCTCCGCCGCCACCACCACCGCCTCCGCCGGGGGCGGACCGGTCGCTCATGTTCTCGAAACGGGTGAAGTGGCCGAGGAAGGCCATCTTCACCGTCGCCGTCGGACCGTTGCGGTGCTTGGCCACGATCACCTCGGCCACACCCTGCTGTTCCGACTCCGCGTTGTAGATCTCGTCGCGGTAGAGGAACATCACCACGTCGGCGTCCTGCTCGAGGGCGCCCGACTCACGGAGGTCGCTCAACATGGGCCGCTTGTCCTGGCGCTGCTCCAAGCCGCGGTTGAGCTGGGCGAGGGCGATCACCGGTGTCTCGAGCTCACGGGCCAGGATCTTGAGGTTTCGAGAGATCTCCGACACCTCGACCTGGCGGCTCTCGGCGTTGGATCGCCCGGTCATCAGCTGGATGTAGTCGATGATCACCATGCCGAGGTCGCCGACCCGGCTCTTGAGGCGGCGAGCCTTCGATCGGATCTCCATGATCGACGTGTGAGGGTTGTCGTCGATGTAGATCGGGGCCTCGGCCAGGCGGCCGACCGAGTGGGAGATGCGACTCCAGTCGGCCTCGTCGAGGCGGCCGGTCTTCACCCGTGAGGCGTCGACCCGGGCGTCGGAGCACAGGATTCGCTGTGAGATCTCGAGCTGGCTCATCTCGAGCGAGAAGACCAGCGTCGGGCGGCCGGTGTTCATGGCGGCGTTGGCGAGCATGCCGAGGGCGAACGCCGTCTTGCCCATCGCCGGACGAGCCCCGAGAACGTAGAGGGCGTTGGGCTGGAGCCCCGAGAGCAGGTTGTCGAGATCGCGGTAGCCGGTCTGGATACCGGTGATGGCGTCGCCCTGCTCGTAGAGCGACTCGAGCCGGTCGAGGTTGTCGCTCAGCAGGTCCTTGATCTCGGCGGTGGTGTTGGCCACCCGTCGCTGAGCAACCCGATACATCGAGGCCTCGGCGTCGTCGATGGCCTGGGTGACATCGTCGGGCACCCCGTAGGCCACCTCGGCGATCTCGTTGCAGACCGTGATCACCCCGCGCAGCAAGGCGTGCTCCTCGACGATCTTGGCGTAGTAGGCGGCGTTGGACACCGCCGGCGTGGCGGCCTGGAGGTCGACGAGGAGGATGTCGCCGCCGACGGCGTCGTAGAGGCCGGCTCGGCGCAGCTCGTCGGCCAGGGTGACCGGATCGACCGGCTCGCCCGCGCTGTAGAGACTCATGATCGCCTCGAACAGGTGCCCGTGCGCCGGCTTGTAGAAGTAGTCGGGTTCGAGGATCTCGACCACGTCGGCGATCGCCTCGCGGCTGAGCAGCATCGCGCCCAACACCGACTCCTCGGCCCGCAGGTCGTGGGGCGGCACCCGGCCGGGACCGCGGTTGGAATCGCCACCGGGACCGTCGCCGCGAGCGCTGTCACCCCGGCCGCTGCGTCCGAATCCGCCGCCATCGCTCGATCGAGGCCCGCCATTGAGGTCGATCAGATCGCCGCCCGCATAGCCGTCGTCCTCGGGGGGCGGGCCCTCGTAGGGCGGCGGCTCGTTGGTGTCGATCGGCTGCGGCCCGTCGCTCATCGTTGCATCCTGTCCGATCGCCCCTGTGGAGCACTAGAGCCGGTTGGCTGTGGACATCCTGTGGGTGACTGTGGATGCCGGTCGGGCGCGCCATCGGTGACGTCGCGCAACCGGCGCGCCAAAGCCACCGACATGTGGACAACCCGGGGGAAAAGTCCGGGTTCCTGTGGAAGGCGACGCTTCGACAACCTTCTCGACGAAGGCTCCCGCGTCGGACGCCGCCGTCCGGTCGTGCACTCGAGCGGTGCACGAACGCCCCGGCTCGGCAAATCCGGGCCGGGGCGAGCGGCCACGATCAGGCCGGAGCGACCTCGATCGTGATCGGGAATTGCACCGCGTCGTGGGGGCGGGCGGTGACGGTGTGGGTGCCCACCTCGTGGACGCCCTCGCCGGTGTCGATCGACCGACGGTCGAGCTCGATGCCGGTCTGATCTCGCACGGCGGTGGCGATGTCGGCGGCCGACACCGAGCCGTAGAGGCGACCCTCACCCGACGCACGGGCGGTGATCACGACCGACTTCGCCACGAGCACCTTGGCCACCTCTTCGGCGGCCTCCCGCTCCTTGGCGTTCTTGAGCTGCCAGGTCCGACGCATCGCGTCGGCCTGAGCCTTGGCCCCCTCGGTGCTGCGCGACGCGAGCCCCTGCGGGATCAGGAAGTTGCGGGCGTACCCGTCGGTGACGTCGACGATGTCACCTCGGTTGCCGAGGCCCGACACACCCTCGTGGAGAACGATCTGCATCTCAGCTCTCCCCTTCGGTGGTGGTGGTCTCGGGTGCCGGAGCGTCGGCATCCTTGGCGGGAGCGTCGTCGCGCGGCGGACGATCGTCGCGGTTGCGAGGACCGCGATCCCCGCGGTCACCACGGTCACCACGGTCGTTGCGGTTGCCACGGCGCTGCGTGGTGACCCGGCTGTGGTACGGCAGCAGACCCATCTCGCGAGCGTTCTTGACGGCACGGGCCACCACACGCTGCTGCTGAGAGTCGTTGCCCGACACACGGCGGCCACGGATCTTGGCCCGGTCGGACATGAACTTGCGGAGCAGGTCGACGTCCTTGTAGTCGACGTACTCCACGCTGTCGGCGGACAGGGGGCTGATCTTCTTCTTGCCCCGGCGGCCGCCGTCCTTCGGCTTGCCCCGGCGGGGGCTACGCGTCTTTGCCATCAGAAAGGCTCCTCGTCAGGTGAGTAGGCAGGGGGTTCCTGGCGCCCGCCACCGCCGGAGGGTCCGAACGAACGGCCCCCATCTTGATTTCCCTGGTAGCCGCCACCACCACCGCCGGCGTTACCGCCGCCGTTACCGCCGCCGCCACCGGCGAAGTCACCGCGCTCGTTGCGCTGCACGGTGGCCGTGGCCCAGCGCAGCGATATCGCCACGTCGTCGGCCACGATCTCGACCTTGGATCGCTTGTCGCCGTCGGGCGTCTCCCACGACCGCTGGTCGAGGCGGCCGGAGACCGTCACGCGGGTGCCGCGACCGACGGTCTCGGAGACGTTCTGAGCGAGTTGGCCCCAGCAGGTGACGTCGAACCAAGACGTGGCTTCTTCCCACTCCTGGGTCTGACGGTTCTGCCACCGACGGTTGACCGCGACGCCGAAGTTGGCGACGGCCTGGCCGGAAGGGGTGAATCGGAGTTCGGGTTCACGGCCGGCGTTGCCGGTGACCGTGACGTTGTTGTCGATCGCCATGAGGGGATCCTCTCGCGGATCAGACCGTCGCGCCGGCGAGACCTCGTCGATGAGCCTCGGTCAGCGGCAGACGGATGAACTTGTGGCGGATCACATCGTCGGCCAGGCGCAACGTGCGATCGATCTCGTCGAGCGAGTTGGGGGCCAGGAACTCGAGGACCACGTAGAAGCCCTCCCAGCGATGCTTGATCTCGTAGGCGAAGCGTCGAACGCCCCACTTCTCGGCCTTCTCCAGCGAACCGCCGCTCTCGGCGGCCAGATCACCGAGACGGTTGATCTGGGTCTGGACCGCAGACTCCTCGGTGTCTGCGGTGAAGATGATCATCAGTTCATAGGCGCGCATGCGCTACACAACCTCCCTGTGGACCCGATCCGAGACCGGGGCTCCCGACGGTCAGGAGCAGGGTGTGGAATCACAGCGGATTCCACGGCCCCGCAATGCTAGCGGTGGCGGCGAGCACCACCACCTGGGTCGAACCTACCCAGCCACACTGACAGTCTCGGTCTGACCGCGGCCCGGTCTGACAGGCATCGGCCCCTCCCCTACGTTGGGGCTCGTGACGACGATCTGTGATTCGTGTGGCGTGGACGACGAGACGACGACCGAGGTGCGACGCCTCTACATCACCCCGCCGGCGTGGGACACCGAGGGCAAGATCACCGAGGCCGTCGACACCGAGCAGTGGTGTCTCACCTGCATCGCCCACTACCCCCACCAGCCGGTCGAAGCCGCCTGACCTGCGACCGCGGGCGAGGGCGCTCCGCTCAACCGTCGCCNNGGTCGAGGACGGTGCGGTCGAGTCGCCCGGGGCGGTGGTCGAACCATCGGCCGGGACCGTGGTCGTCGTCTCGATCGGCTGACCGTCGGGCCCGGTGACCGGGGGTGGGTTCGGGTCGCACGGCTCGGTCGTCGAGGTCGTCGCTCCCTCGGCGGTGGTGGTCGACCCGTCGGGTTCGGGCACCGAGGCACACGGGGGCAGGGTCGTGGTCGACAGCTCCCGATTGAACACGGTGCCGGTGAAGTCGGTCGAGACGGCCAGCGAGTCGCACGGGTAGGGGTTGCCGCCACCGCGGATCGTCGACGCCCGCCCCATGAACGCACTCCAGATCTGGGCCGGGAAGTCGCCGCCGTGGACCTCGTCGATGCCGAGCACGTTCTGCATCGTGCGCACCGGCTCGCCCGGGGCACCCACGAACCCCATCCACACCGCAGCGGTGAAGTCGCAGGTGTAGCCGACGAACCACGCGTCGCGGGCGTCCTGGGTGGTGCCGGTCTTGCCGGCGGCGGGCTGGCCGAAGCCGGCGGCCCGACCGGTGCCGGCCTCGACGACGTGCTGCAGCGCGTAGGTGACCTGCTGGGCGACGGGCGCCTCGATCACCTGCTCGCCCACCCGCCCGTCGTTCTCGGCGCACTGGCCGTCGATCGGGTACCAGCAGATCACGTCGCCATCCGCGTCCTCGATGCGTTCGATCAGCACCGGTCGGTGTCGCAACCCCTGGTTCGACAGGGTCGAGTAGCTGGCGGCCATGTCGAGGACCGACACCTCGCCCGAGCCGAGCACCAGCGCGTTGACCTCCGGCAGATCGGCCGACACGCCGAGGTCGTGGGCCATCTTCACCACCGTGTGGGGCGTGAGCTGGACCATCAGCTGGGCGTACACGACGTTGGACGACACCCGGAGGGCATCGATCAGCGACCGGTACCCATCGGGGGACCCTCCGCCTCGCACCACCCACGGGCCGCCGTCGTTGGCCCCCGGGATCTCGATCACCGACGGCGCGGCGTAGAACGACTCGGCCGAGATCTGCTGCTCGATGGCCTCGGCCAGGGCGAAGGTCTTGAACGACGAGCCGGGTTGCCGGCCCGAGCCCCCGCCGTCCTGACCGAGGGCGAGGTTGACCTGGCTGGTCGAGAAGTCGTAGCCGCCGACCATCGCCTGGACCCGGCCCTCGTTGTCGATCGCCACGATCGACGCTGAGGGCACATCCTCGAAACGGGGATCGCCGACCACCTCGAGCACCGAGGTGAACGCCGCCCGCTGCAGTTCGAGATCGAGGGTGGTGTAGACCCGCAGCCCGCTCGAATAGACCTCGCCGACCTCGTCCTCGAGCTGGACCAACTGCTGGCGAACCGCCTCGAAGAAGTACTCGCTGGCCACGTCCGATCCCACGACGTCGCCGAGGCCCTCGCGGTTCTGACGAGCGACGAGCCCCGCTGCCACCGGGATGGCGGCCGCGGCGTCGGCGTCGGCCTGGGTGATGTAGCCATCGGCAACCATCCGCACCAGCACGGTCTGGCGTCGACGGTCGGCTTCCTCGGGATCGGTGGCGGCATCCGCGCTCGACGGCGCACGGATCAGGCCGGCGAGGTAGGCGGCCTCGGCCAGGGTGAGCTCCGCGACGTCTTTGTCGAAGTAGTTGGTGGCGGCCGCCTGCACCCCGTAGGCGCCCCGGCCGAAGTAGATGCGGTTGAGGTAGCGCTCGAGGATCTCGTCGCGGGGCAGCTCGCGGGTGAGCTTCACCGCCAGGGCCGCCTCCTTGAGCTTGGTCACCAGGTTGCGGTCGGCGTCGATGGCGAAGGCGTTCTTGACGTACTGCTGGGTGATCGTCGAACCACCCTGTGCCGCTCGCCCCTCGCGCGTGTTCTGGTAGAGGGCCCGGGCGATGCCGAAAGGGTCGACGCCGATCCGGTCGTCGAAGAAGTTCTTGTCCTCGGCCGACACGACGGCGTCGATCAACACCTGGGGGATCTCGTCGTAGTCGACGACGACCCGGTCCTCGCCGGCCGAAAGGGCGACGGCCGCGTTGGCGGCGTCGCACTCGGCGACCACCTCGGCCGAACAGATGAAGCTGGTCTGGGCCAGGCCGCCGAAGTCGTCGGCCGGGAGCTCCTCACGGGCGAGCAGGGCCACGCCACCGAGGGCCAGCCCGAACCCGAACAGGGTCATCAGGAGCAGGAACCGGCGGAACCGCCACAGCGGATTGCGGCGGCGGTTGCGGACCGTGCGCGGGCCACCGAGGAACCAGGCGGTCGGGCCGGTGCGCTTCGGTCGGCGGGGGTTGGCCGGGCGCGCGCCAGTCGCTCGGGTACTGCTCGAGCCGGGGCGGCCGGAGCCGGACGAACGCGTGGGGCGGGAGGTCACGGGAGCGGAATCGGGGGGAGGTGTCGGCGAGGCAGCGGCGACGGAAGGGTCGGGGCGATCAGGGAGCCGTGCGGGCGGGGGGACGACCGGCGAGGGTGAACGACTCCCGGAGGTGATTCCACCAGCACTGGCGACAGACCTCCACTCGATAGCACGACGTGGGCGTCTCCCGTCGTCGTAGGCGATTCAACTCAACGGCGTCGGAGACGCAACGGCCATGCGTCGGCAGGCCTTTGCCGAAGGCGAACGTGACGGTCACGAGGTCGTCGCCCTCGCACACCGGGCACGGTTCGTCGATCGGGGTCGCGTGGTGATGGGCGACGCGCCGCAACTCGGGTTGGGCGTCGCAGACCTCGTGCAGTTGGCGGACGCCGTGCGCGACATCATCGAGGGCACGCTGCCGGGCCAGCCGATAGCTGACGACGGCGTCGGAGCCGGAACGCCAACGAACCATCGCCCCAATCTAGCGGCGATGTGCGCCAGGGCTCGGCTCGGTCGGGCCGTCGTCCAGCCAGCCGGCGGCGAGACGGATCGCCTCGGCCCGGTCGAACGGCCCGGCGTCGAGACGGTGGCGACGCAGCCGACGCACCAGGTCGCCGACCGCAGGACCGGGTTCGAGCCCCAGCTCGGCGATGAGGTCGCCGCCCGACACCGGTGGCTCGAGGTCGGCGAGGTCGCCCAGCGCCCACAGCTCGTCGAGCCGAGCGATGGTGGCCGGGGCATCGACGAGACCCAGCCGACCGGCGAGATCGATCGCGTCGCGGGCGTCGTCGCCGGCGGTGTCGACGAGATGGCGCAGCGTGGCGTCGACGACCCGCCCTTCATCGCCCGCCAGGGCGTCGAGCGACCGGATGATCGCCAACGTCGCCCGATGCTCGACCGCCGAGTAGCGGAGGTGGGCGAGACGCTCGTCGGCGAGATCGTCGCTCATGACGAGGGCGGCGCGGCGAGCCCGCGGCGCCAAGCTCGGCGCCGCCGCCACGGCGATGCAGTGCTCGTTGCCCTCGGGTTCGAACCCGGGGAGCAGGTGCGGGATCAGGCCGGTCGACACGAGGAAGTCGAGGCCGGCTGCCGGGTCGGGGAGGGCGAGGAGCCGTTCGAGCTCGTCGTGACAACGCTCGACCGACACGATGTCGAGGCGGGGCGCCATCTCCTCCACCGCGGCGCGCAGTGCCGGGTCGACGTCGAGGTCGAAGCGGGGGATGAACCGAGCGGCCCGCAGCATGCGCAGCGGGTCGTCGCTGAACGACACGTGGGGGTCGAGCGGGGTGGCCAGGCGGCGCCGTTCGAGGTCGCGTCGGCCGTCGAAGGGGTCGTGGAGGCTGCCGCTGGCCGCGTCGATCGCGATCGCGTTGACCGTGAAGTCACGCCGCGACAGGTCGGTGCGGAGATCGTCCCCGAAGGCCACCTCGGGCTTGCGGGAGGTGGCGTCGTACGACTCGGCCCGGTGGGTGGTGATCTCCAACGCCTTGCCGGCGACCGTGGCCCCGATCGTGCCGAACCGTTCCCCCTGGGTCCACAACGCCGACGCGTGGGGGGCGAGGAGCCGCTTGATGTCGGCGGGTCGGGCGTCGGTCGTGGCGTCGATGTCGTCGCCGGCACCGTGGCGATCGAGCAACAGGTCGCGGACCACCCCACCGACGAGGAAGAGCTGGAACCCGGCGGCGACGAAGTCGGTGGCGACCGGCGCGACGGCGGACGCGATGGAGGCATAGGCGCCCGACGATGCAGGAGCGACGAGGTTCACGTGTCGCCCGGACCGCCCCGCAGGTGGATGGCGCGGGCCAGCTCGACCATGTCTTCACCCGGGCCGCCGGCGGTCGGGGGCTCGGGCCGATGGGCGACACCGAGGGCGTTGGCCGTCACCGACGCCACCGAATCGCGCAGGGCCTCCAGGTCGTAGCCACCCTCGAGGAAGAGCACGCGGCGCCCCTTCGGGACCACGGCGACGATGCGGCCGATCAGATCCGCGTAGTCGGCCGAACTGAGCCCGAGGTCGGTGATCGGGTCCTTGTGGTGCCCGTCGAAGCCGGCCGAGACCAGGACCCAGTCGGGGCGGTGCCGTTCGAGCACCGGCACGACCACGTCGTCGATCGCCCGCCGGTAGGCCCGCCCGGCGGTGCCGGCCGGCATCGCGACGTTGACCGTCGTGCCGCGCGCTCCCTCGGTCCCGACCTCGTCGGGCCGCCCGGTGAACGGGTACCACGGGTACTGGTGGAGGCTGACGAACAGCACCTCCGGATCGTCGTAGAAGATCGCCTGGGTGCCGTTGCCGTGGTGGGCGTCGACGTCGACGATCGCCACCCGTTCTCCCTGGGCGGTGAGCGATCGCGCCGCCACCGCGATGTTGTTGAGCAAGCAGAAGCCCATCTGCTGGTCGGCCAGCGCGTGGTGCCCGGGGGGTCGCACGATCGACCAGCCGAGATCGCCCTGGCCCGCCCGCAGGGCGTCGATCAGGTCGAGTCCGGCGCCGGCCGCCCGGCGCGCTGCCTCGTAGCTGCGCTCCGACACGAAGGTGTCGGGGTCGATGGCCCCTCCCCCGGCGGCGGCGAGGGCCGCGAGGTTGTCGACGAGCCCGGCCGGGTGCACCCGTTCGATCGCCTCACGGGGCGCCTCGCCGGCTTCGAGCCAGACGATCTCGTCCTCCGCGTCGAGCTGCCCGATGCCGTCGAGCACGGCGCGCAGACGATCCGGACGCTCGGGATGACCGGGGCCGGTGTCGTGGAGTCGCATCACGTCGTGTGTCGCGATCAGGACGGCCATGGGCTCACGCTAGCGCCCGGACGCCCCTCGGGCCGAGCGGCGCAATAGTGTGGCGGGCAGTGGATCACGCCTCCTCCCCCGCGCTCGGCAGCGGCCTGCCGCGACCGTGGTCGGCGTCCCTGGGAGGGAGCCGGCTGCGGGTCGTGCCCTGGCAGGGCGATCGCCACACCGCCCTCGTCGGTCCGGCGCGGGCATCGCGGCCCCCCACCTCGCACGATCTGGCGGCCTGTCTCGACCGACTGGAGGCGCGAGGGGTGCGGGCGGCGGTCACCCCCGCCCTGTCGCCGGCGGACGCCCGACCCTTCGAGGCGGCCGGGTTCGGCCTGCGGGAACGGCTGCACCTGTTGTCGTTCGACCTCTCGCTCGACATCCCCGAACCGCGTCACGCCCTCGTCGCCGGCCGACCGTGGCACCGACGTTCCGTCCTGCGCATCGATCGGGCGGCGTTCGAGGACTTCTGGCAGTTCGACACCGCGTCCCTCAGCGAGGCTCGGCGCGCCACCCCCGCCCATCGCTACCGCGTGGCCGTCGAGAGCCGCCGCCCGGTCGGCTATGCGGTCACCGGCCGCGCCGGCCACCGCGGCTACCTCCAGCGCCTCGCCGTCGACCCGGCGCGGTTCGGCGAGGGCATCGGCTCGAGCCTCGTCCACGACTGCCTCCTGTGGCTGCGACGCCGCCGAGCTGCGGTGGCGATGGTCAATACCCAGGAGCGCAACGAACGCGCCCTCGACCTCTACCGACGGCTCGGCTTCGAGAGCGAGCCGATGGGCCTCGTCGTGCTCGAGTGGAGCACCTCGTGAGACCGCGGTGGCGCCTCGTGCTGGGCCTGCTCGCGGCCGTCGCCGCCGTGACGCTGCCGGGCACGACGACCGCGGCCCAGGAGGACGGGCCGCCGGAGGGTGAGATGAGCCTGGAGGTCCTCGACCAGAGCCTCTCGGTCGCCGCCGACGGGGTGTTCGTGGTCGACCTCCAGTGGACCGGACCCTGGGTCGAGGACTACTTCGTGTCGGCCACCGTCTTCGCTCCACTCCAGCGCGAGGACGAGATCGACGACGCCCCGATCGAGGCCGTCAACCGATACCCGAGCGCCACGAGTCCGCTCCGACTCTCGAGCGTGCAGCGCCTCACGGGCGACACGTTCCGCTTCGAGCTGCCCATCCGCAGCTTCAGCGCCAACGACGATCGGGTGTGGCTGCGGGAGGAGGGCGTCTACCCGGTGACGATCGAGGTCCGTGATGTCGGCGGCGCACTCGCCAGCACGCGCACCAACCTGATCCACCTTCCCGGGGAGACCGCAGAGATCGTCGGCCTCGACGTCGCGGTCGTGCTCGACGTGGCGTCGGCCGACGGCATCGAACTGGCGGAAGCCATCCAGCTCCTGACCGACCACCCCTCGCTGCCGATGTTGGTGGTGCTCGAGAGCGGCGTCCTCACCCAGCTGGCCGGCGACCCTGACCTGAGCGCCGCCTTCGCCACCGCCCTCGGACAACGGCCGGTGACCGGTGAGCCGACCCTCGGCCTCGACCCGAGCGCCCTCGCCGCGATCGGCCACGGCGACCTCTACGCCGGGGAGCTGGACCAGTTCTGGGGTCGCTTCGACCTTGTCGGGCTCGTGCCGGATCGACGAGTGCTCGCCCTCCAGGACGCGATCACCGAGGATGGCGCAGCCCTGCTGGCCGACCAGGGGATCGACGTCGTGATCGACCTCTCTGCGGGGGACACGAGCGGTTCGATCCACGCCTCGGCGGCCGGGCTCGACGTGGTGGCCGTCGACCAGGAGTCGACCAGTTCTCTGCGCCGCTCCCCCAACGCCGTCCTCCAGGCCCACGAGCTGGTCGCCCGGCTGACGGTGCGGCGGGCCAGCTCCGCGATCCCGGTGGTGATCGGCGGGCCCGAGGTGCGTCTCGTGTCGCTCCAGGCGCTCGACGTGTTGTTCGACGCACTGGAGCATCCCGGCGCCCTGATCCCGGTGCCCTTCCACCTGGCGATCGAAGGCAGCCCGGGACTCCCGCAGGGTCTCCCGGGCTCGGCCGACCACCGACTCGACGACGTCGCCACCCGGGTGACCGAGGTGCGCGAACTGCTCGACGTCTACGACGACTTCCATGTCGGCGGCAGCCCGACACCGGCCCAGCTGGAACGGGCCCTGCTGCGTTCGCTGTCGGTCGACCGCAACGCAGCCGACCGCGCCGCAGACCTCGAGCGCGTGGCCACCGAACTCGACGCCGGTTTCGACGTCATCTCGCTGCCGCCGAGGCAGTCGATCAACCTGGCGGCCCGCAACCGCGCGATCCCGCTGTCGATCACCAACGACTCGAGCGGCGACCGCAGCGTCCTGCTCCGCTTCCGGAGCGACCGGATCGAGGTCGCCCAGCACGACACCGTCGTCGACATCCCGTCGGGCTCGTCGTCGATCGAGATCGACGTGGTGGCCCGCAGCCTGGGGGTGTCCCCCCTCGACGTCGAGGTGTTGACCCCCGACGGTCAGCGCGTGCTCGCCTCGACCCGCTTCCAGATCCGGTCCACGGCGGTGCCGGGCCTCGGCTATCTCCTCTCCGGCGCGGCCCTGGTGTTCCTGGTGGCGTGGTGGATCGTGTCGTTCACTCGGACTCGGGCCCTGGAGTCGACGGCGGCCGCCGAACCCGAGGCGGGCGAGGCCACGTCGAGGGGTTCCGGCGACGACCACGTTGCCGAGGACACCACCGACCCCGACCACGCCGACGGCCCCGGCCACGGGGAACCGCGGTCCGATCGAACGGCCCCGGCCCGGTGAGCGGCGAGGCCGCACCGCCACCGGACCTGCCGCCGGAACCCCCGGTCGACCCGACGAGCCTCCGGGTGGGGTCGCGTCTCGCCGATCGCTACGAGCTGGAGGCGCCGATCGCCACCGGCGGCATGGCTCGCGTCTGGCGGGCCAAGGACCTCGTGTTGGGGCGGGCGGTCGCGGTCAAGGTGCTCCACGCCCACCTCGCCACCGATCGGGGATTCTTGCTGCGTTTCCGTCGCGAGGCGGTCGCCGCCGCGCGACTCTCCCATCGCTCGATCGTCGCCATCTACGACACGGTGAGTGACGCCGGGCTCGAGGCGATCGTGATGGAACTGATCGAGGGCCGCACCCTGCGAGCCCTCCTCGACGAAGCGGGTTCGGTCGACGCCGGCGATGCCATCGAGATCGGCGCCCAGATCAGCGAGGCCCTGGCGGTGGCCCACACCGCCGGGGTCGTCCATCGCGACATCAAGCCGTCCAACATCCTGCTGTGTGCGGACCGACGGGTGATGGTCACCGACTTCGGCATCGCCAAGGCCGGCGAGGACACCGACCTCACCGTCACCGGCACGCTGCTCGGAACCGCCAAGTACCTCTCACCCGAACAGGTGGCGGGCGACGCCGTCGACCCCCGCAGCGACCTCTACTCCCTCGGCGTGGTGCTCTACGAGGCGTTGGCCGGTGTGCCCCCGTTCGTCGCCGACACCGACGCCGCCACCGCCCTCGCCCGACTCCACACCGCGCCGCCGTCCCTGGCCGATGCCCGCCCGGACCTCCACCCCGGACTCGTCGAGGTGATCGATCGGCTCCTGGCCAGGACGCCGAGCGAACGATTCCAACGGGCGCTCGACGCGCGGGCCGCGCTGTCGGTCGCCGGCAAGTCGGTCGGCGGCCGACCGGGCGGCGCTGCGCCCGCGGCGAGCCCTGCGACCGCGTCCTCCTCGGTCTCGATCGGTGGTGCCGGCGACCCGACGATCGTGGTCGGCGAGTGGGGGCAGGTGCCGCGACCGCAAGGTGCCGACTCGACCCCGACCGGCCGCGCCGCCGACGCGCCGTTGCTGGCCACCCTCGACGATCACGTGCACGATCGCTCGCGCCACGACCGCGACCCGGACCACGACCGAGTGCCCGACGATGCGTGGGACGACCCGGGGTTCCTGCAGTCCGAACGATCCTGGCTCGTACCCGCCCTCGCCCTCGGGCTGGTGGCGACGGCCCTCGTGGTCGCTGCCGCCCTCTTCACCCGTCCCCTCGACGGTGGATCCGCGATCCCGTCGACTCCCGTCCTCGGCGACGACGAGACGACGGGCACCACCCAACTGACCCCGATCGACCTCTTCGGACCGCCGGTGATCGCCATGGCGACCGACTTCGACCCGTTCGGCGACGACGGCGAGGAGCGACCCGATGACGTGGCGTTCGCCATCGACGGCGACGACGACACCTTCTGGCCGACCACCACCTACGACGACGTCGCGTTCGCCGGCCTCAAGAGCGGCGTCGGTCTGATCCTCACGCTCGCCGACCCGTCCCAGGTCTCGGAGGTCACCGTCGAGACCTCGACCGACGACTTCCGGATCGAGATCTACATCGGCGACGGCTTCGACGGTGACCAGACCCGCTGGGGAGAGGCGATCGGCGTGATCGAGGGCAACGGTCGCGAGCGTGTCGAGGTCGACGGCCGCGGTTCCCACGTGCTCCTGTGGGTGACCGAGCCGGGCATCTCCGAGGACGCCGCCGGCGCGGAGCGGAACCGGCTCCAGCTCCACGAGGTCACGCTCGAGTGACCGTCCCCGGTCGCAGCCGATCGGCTGCGTAGACTCGGCCCATCGAACGGTCCGACTCCGAGCTCGTCGAACGAGCCCGATCCGGCGACCGTGCCGCCATGGAGGAGCTGCTCGACCGGCACTACAGCCGGCTCTACGGCATCTGCCGACGGCTGGCCGGGAACGACGCCGACGCTGCCGATGGCTGCCAGGAGGCACTCATCGCCATCGTGCGCGGACTGCCACGATTCGACGGTCGCGCCGCCTTCACCACCTGGAGTCACCGGGTGGCGACCAACGCCTGCCTCGACGAGCTCCGGCGGCGGCAGCGTCGCCCCGTCGCCAGCGAGGCCGCGACCGAGCACGCGGCCGAGCAGGCCGACGAGCCGACGCCGTTCGACCAGCAGGTCGCCGATCGGGTGACGATCAACGACCTCCTGCTGCAGATCCCCGACGAGTTCCGGGCCGCCGTGGTGCTGCGCGACGTCGTCGGTCTCGACTACGCCGACATCGCCGCCGATCTCGACATCCCACCCGGCACGGTTCGGTCCCGCATCGCTCGCGGCCGCCGCCACCTGGCGCGCCTCCTGGCCGCCGCCGACGAAACTTCTCCGACCACTCGGGAACCAGATCGACCGTCCCCGACGTCAGATCCCATGCCATGACCGATCGCCGCAACCCCGACGACCTGATCGAGGTGGCCTCCGCCTATCTCGACGGCGAGGCCTCCTCCGAGGAGATCGCCCTCGTCGAGGGCGATCCCGAGTTGCAGCGCGTCGTCGCGGCGATGGCGAGCAACCGGGACCTCGTGGCCGACGAGCCGACCGAGATCGTCGACCCGCCCGAACGCGGTCGACACCTGGCCGCTGCGCTGTCGGTCTTCGACGAGCTCTACGTCGATGCGTCACCGGTGGCCGGCGACGAGATCGCCGGCTCGCTCGACGCGTCGCAGGCGCCCGACGATCTGGCGTCGATCGCGGCCGCCGTCACCGGCTCGCCCCGACCGACGTCGGCGTCACCGTCGGCGTCGAGCGAGCCCCCGACCAGCACGACCTCATCGGTCGACAGTTCCGACACGTCGGGGGCCGACGTGATCGACCTGCGAACCCGGGTGGCCCGACGCGCACCAGCCTGGCTGGCGGCCGCTGCCGGCGTGATGGTCGTCGTGGGTGGGGTCGGTGTCCTCGCCAACAACAACGACAACGCGGACGAGAGCGCCGAGGCGTCGTTCGACGCCGAACTCGACCGAACCTCGGGCAGCCCCGGCAACGCTGCGGCCAGCTCCGAGGAGTCGAGCGCGGAGGAAGCGGAGGATGCGGCCACCGCCGACATGGCCGAAATGGACGACGGCGAGGAGTCGATGGAGGCCCTGACCGACACCGACGCCGCCGACGAGGACCTGGGCGGGGCCGACGAGGAGGCCGAGGAGTCGGGTGAGGTCGTCGCCCCCGTCGACGCCAGCGGAGCGCGAGCCTTCCCCGCCGGCACCACGGTCGACCAACTGGTCGAGGCGACGGTCGACGGCCTGCAACCCCTCGACACGTCCTTCTGTTACGTGTCGGGTGCCCTCGACGAACTGATCGTCGAGCGGGCACCGGCCGACCTGATCGGCATGGCCCCGGTCCAGGTCGGCGACGAGCTCTTCGAGCTCCTGGTCTTCAACGGCGACGACGGCGCCCTCAGCGGCGAGCTCCGCACCCCCGACTGCGCCCTCGGTGAATAGCGCCGTTCCTGCACAACACCGTCCCGAACAACACCGTCCCGGGGTCCGCACGACGCACCGTTCCGCCAGCTTGGCTAGGCTTCGCCCCGATGACTGAGCCGAACTCCCTCATGAGCGCCGACGACTGGGCGGCGAAGGCCACGACCACCGTCGTCGGCTACGTCGACAAGGTCCGATCGATGACCACCGGCAAGGCGCTGATGATCTCGCGTTTGGCGGTCTACGGGGTGGCGATGGCCCTGCTCGCCGTCGTGTTGCTGATCCTGCTCCTCGTCGTGCTCGTGCGAGCGCTCGTCGTCCTGAGCGACGTCATCCTCTTCGAGCCGGGCACCGTCTGGCCCACCTACCTGTTCCTCGGTGTCGTCTTCAGCGGGCTGGGAGCCTTGCTGTGGAAGAAGAAGGGCGCCTGAGGCTCACCGCCTCCCCCTCCCGGAACATCATCGCCTCGCTCGTGGTTGTCACGAGCTGAACGGCGCGTCTGGCGCCGAGCCCACAAGGAGCCCCCAAGCACCCATGAGCGACCCGAAGATCCACGACGTCATCATCCTCGGAAGCGGGCCGGCCGGCCTCACCGCGGCGATCTACACGGCGCGTGCCAACCTCGAGCCCCTGGTGATCGAAGGCGAACCGTCGAGCACGGGCGACCAGCCGGGAGGGCAGCTCATGCTGACCACCGAGGTCGAGAACTTCCCTGGGTTCCCCGAGGGGATCATGGGCCCCGAACTCATGATGAACTTTCGCAACCAAGCGTCGCGATTTGGGGCGACGTTCGACACCGCCAAGGCGAGCAAGGTCGACTTCTCGGCGCGGCCCTACGAGATCTGGACCGGCGATCCCGAGGCCGCCGAGCCCACCTACCTGGCTCACTCGGTGATCGTGTCGACCGGCGCCACCGCCCTCACCCTCGACGTGCCCAACGAGCAGCGTCTGATGGGTCACGGCGTCTCCACGTGCGCCACCTGCGACGGTTTCTTCTTCCGTGACCACGACATCGCCATCGTCGGCGGCGGCGACTCGGCGATGGAGGAAGCCACCTTCCTCACCCGCTTCGCCAAGTCGGTCACCGTCCTCGTTCGTCGCGAGGAGCTGCGGGCCTCGCAGATCATGCAAGACCGCGCGCTGGCCAACGAGAAGATCCGCTTCCTGTGGAACACCGAGGTGGTCGACGTCGTGGGCGAGCACTCGGTCGAGAAGCTGATCGTCCGCAACAACAAGACCGACGAGACCTCCGATCTCGAGGTGACGGGCCTGTTCGTGGCGATCGGCCATCGCCCCAACACCGACCTGTTCGAGGGTCAGCTCGAGATGAAGGACAACGGCTACCTCGTCACCGACGCGCCGAGCTCGCTCACCAACATCGACGGTGTGTTCGCCTGCGGTGACGTCCAGGACGACAGCTATCGGCAGGCCATCACGGCCGCCGGCTCCGGCTGCACCGCCGCCCTCGATGCCGAGCGCTGGCTCGAGGCCAATATCCACGCCTAGGTTTCTCGACCGATTGGGTCGGGAATACCGCCCCGCACTCCCCTGTTCTCACAGACAGCTGTTCTCCCACTTCAGCACCCGCAGGAAGGTTCCTCCATCATGTCCGACAAGGTCTCCACGCTCACCGACACCACGTTCGACGAGGTCGTCAACAGCGCCAGCGCCCCCGTGGTCGTCGACTTCTGGGCCGAATGGTGCGGCCCCTGCAAGATGATTGCGCCGATCCTCGACGAGATCGCCGACGAGCAGGGCGACGCCATCTCGATCAACAAACTCAACGTCGACGAGAACCCGGCCACCGCGCAGCGGTTCGGCGTCATGAGCATCCCGACGATCCTGGTCTTCCGCGACGGCGAGCTCGACAAGCGCATCGTCGGCGCCAAGGGCAAGAGCGCCCTCATGGCCGAGATGGGATTCTGAGCAGCACGCCGCATCGACCGATCTCGATCGAACACGAAGGCCCCGGCTCGAAGCCGGGGCCTTTTCGCGTGCTCACCAACCTCGACAGGATCAACCCCGTATCCAGGTGTCTCGCCACCACCTCTACTCTCGCTTGAGACTAGAGCTTTCCCCCAGCGTTATCCACAGCCTGGGGATGACGTGGAGAGCGCAGGGGTCAGTCGTCGTCGGCGTCGAGAGCAGCACCGTCCATGACGATCCTGAAGATGCGCTCGAGGTCGTCGAGATCCGCGAACTCGACCGTCATCTTGCCCTTCGCCTTGCCCATCGAAAGATGCACGCGCGTGTCGAGTCGAGTGCCCATTCGATCCTCGAGCTCGATCAGCGCTGCCGGACGCGGCTCGCCGGGCGCCTTCGGCGACGGAGACGACGATGCGCTGTCGTCTTCCTCGGTGAGGTCGATCTCCTCCGCTCCCCCACCGAGATGCTCGCGTACGATCTCCTCGACCTGACGAACGTTGAGGCCCTCACCGATCACCCGGGCGGCCAGCGCCTCCTGGAACGATCGGTCCTGTGACCCCAGCAACGCACGAGCATGGCCGGCTCCGAGCTCTCCGTTCGCGACCAGCCGCTGCACCGACCCTGGCAGCCGGAAGAGTCGAAGTGTGTTCGTGACCGCCGACCGGCTCTTGCCGACTCGCTTGGCCACCTGCTCCTGGGAAAAGTCGAACTCGTCGATCAGCTGTTGATAGGCCGCCGCTTCCTCGAGCGCGTTCAGATCCTCTCGATGGAGGTTCTCGACCAGCGCCTGCTCCAACGAGCTCTTGTTGTCCACGGTCCGTACGACCGCGGGAATGGTCGACAGGTTGGCACGGCGAGCGGCACGCCAACGGCGCTCGCCCGCGATCAGTTCATACCGGCCTGGACCAGCCTCGCGCACCAGGATCGGCTGCAGCACACCGAGCTCGCGGACCGAATCCGTCAACGACGTCAGTGCCTCCTCGTCGAACCGGGTTCGGGGCTGATACTCGTTGGCCGCGATCGCGCTGACCGCGATGTCTTGGAGCTCGCTCTCGCTTCCCCTTGCGCCCCCGGACGTCGAACCCGAGCTGGACGCCGCTGCAGCTGCGTCCGTCGGGATCAGCGAGCCGAGGCCCTTTCCGAGTCCACTACGACGGTTCACCAGCAAACTCCTTCGCAAGATCGCGGTATGCAAGGGCACCGCGCGACGTGGGGTCGAAGATCGTGATCGGCTGCCCGAAGCTCGGCGCCTCCGACAGGCGGACCGTGCGCGGGATGATGGTTCGACACACCGTCGAGCCGAAGTGATCGCGCACCTCGCTCGCGACCTGGAGCGAGAGATTCGTGCGAGCGTCGTACATCACCAGCACGATGGCCGACAGCCGTAGCGTCGGGTTCAAGTTCTTCTGGACGAGATCGACATTGCGGAGCAACTGCCCCAGACCCTCGAGCGCGTAGTACTCGCACTGGACCGGCACAACGACCTCGCTGGCGGCAGCGAAGGCGTTCACGGTCAGCAGACCGAGCGACGGAGGGCAGTCGATGAGGACCAAGTCGTAGTCATCAGCGACCGCCGCGATCGCGTTCTTCAACCGGAGCTCTCGACTGAAAGCCGGCACGAGCTCGATTTCCGCGCCGGCGAGATCGAGGTTCGCCGGGGCGACGAACAGGCCGCGCACGGCGGCGGCCTCGACGGCATCGTCCAGCGGCACGTCATGGAGAAGTACGTCGTACATCGACGCCTCGAGATTCCGCGGGTTGATGCCGAGCCCGGTGCTGGCATTGCCCTGTGGATCGAGGTCGACGATCAGCACTCGATGACCGAGCTCGGCAGCTGCGGCACCCAGGTTGATGGTCGTCGTGGTCTTGCCGACACCACCCTTCTGGTTGGCGACGGCGACGACCCGAGGGCCGTCCGAAGCGCTATCGGTACGTGCCGAGTCGACGGAAGCCTGGGGCTGCTGAGGCGCAGCGGCAGGCGGGAACGGGGTCGGTTCGATTGGAGGCAACGAACCACCTTTCACCAGAGCGAGCGAACATCGAGGCAGGTCCCGCCGCCGACACACATGCGAGGCGTGATCGCTCGCGATGTTTCACGTGAAACAGTGACGGGCCGCTCAGACGGCTCAGGCTACCAGTACACGGAGACAGCGTCGGGGCAAGTGAACAGGTTCCACCACATGAAGGCGAATTTCGACCAACGCTTCGGGCCCGGAGCGCATCCGGTAGGGCCCCTCCCCGCACCCCGACCAGCGGTCCCCTCTCTCCACCACCACGAGCCGGTCACCCCAGGCGATTCACAGCCNNCCCATAGCCGCCGCCCGACTCTGTCCGCACCAGCCTGCCGCCGCTGCCGACACGACGACGCCATCGACGGAACGGTGTCAGCAAAACGACCGTGTCGTGGGCACAGATGACACCGTCTGAGCCGCACGTGCCGACCGGCTTGATCTCCGTAAGCGACGCCCGGCTGGTTCTCGCCGACCAAACGGGCGCCCGACCGGATGTCCGCGTGCGCCGTGATCCTCCGGTTCGTCCTGCGACACTCCGAGTCGGAAGACCATCGCCTCTTCGCGGTCGCCCCTGGCGCCCCAGCCCAGCTCGTGATGTTTCACGTGAAACATCACGGCCGCCTCGGATCAGGTACCTGCCGACGACTCGCCCGACTGCTCGACGGGGCGCGGTCGCTTGCTGAGTTGGCGCCACGGGCGGGGGATCCGGTCATCGAGCTGGCCGATGCGGCGGAGGACCTCGACCACGGCAACGGTCGAGCCCTCGGAAGCAGGTTCACCATTCGACACCTCGGCGTCATCCCCGCTGCCGTCCGAACCTCGGTCCTCACCCTCGCGACCGTGCCCCTCCCGCCCGTGAACCGAGGCGAGCGCTTCGAGCCCGAGCGCCGCCAGTTCGGCGTCGTTCCATCGACGGCCGCCAGGCGGTCCGGCGACGAGGAGACGGCCGTCGGGCGCCAGCAGGGGAGCAGCGCACTCCATGGTGATGCCCGGAGAGGCGAAGCCTCGTGCGATTGCGAGATCGAAGCGCCCTCGCTCCGGGCTGTGGGCGAACTCCTCGGCTCGTCCCTCGACGACGGTCACCCGGTCACCGATGCCGAGCTCGGCGACGGCCCACTGGAGGAACGCCGTGCGCTTGGCCGAGGTGTCGAGGAGCACGACCTCGAGGGTGGAGTTCCAGACGGCGACGGGCAGACCGGGCAGCCCGCCGCCCGCGCCGAGATCCACCACCCGGGTGCGACCGGGCCTCGCAGGCAGCTCGCCTCCCGATGCAGCTGCCCGTGCGTCCTTGACCGCCTCGTCGAAACCGCGGCAGCTCGCCAGGTGGACGCGCAACGGGCCCGGACCGAAGAATCCTGCGGTCCGGGCCCGTTCGAGAACGGTCTTCAGTTGTGGATCGAACTCAGGAAGCGTCACCCTCAGAGTCTGCCGCATCGGCAGCCTCGTCGGTGGTGGGCTCCTCGGTGGCGGGTTCTTCGGCAGTCGAGTCGCCGTCGGGCACGATGATCACGTAGCGCCGAGGGTCGTTGCCGGCCGAGCGGGTCGACACACCGTCGAACTCGGACAGGCGGTCGTGCACGGCCTTGCGGTCGGCGGAGCTCATCGGCTCCAGCACGATCTCGGTGCCTTCGGCGACGGCTCGCTCGGCGGCCGACACGGCGAACGTCTCGAGCGAGGCCTTGCGCTGTGCTCGGTAGCCGCCGACGTCGACCTTGATCCGGATCGACGACGGAGCGGTCCGCTGGGCAGCGACCCGGGTGAGCTCCTGGATCGCATCCAGGGTCCGCGCCTTCGGGCCGAGCAACAGGCCGTGCTTCCCTTCGATCTGGGCGTTGATCTCACCGCCGGTCGTGTCGATCACGACCGGTGCGTCGAGACCGAAGGCCGACGTGAGTCCTGACAGGAACTCCTCGACGCAGCTCGAGACCTCTTCCATCGATGACTCCTCTGTGGGTTGTTCCGGCTTGCGGTTGCGAGACTTCGCCCCCGACTTCTTCGCGGGGCGCTTGTCGCCACTGCGTTCCTTGGCCGTCGCCGGCGAGCTGCCGGTCGACGCATCGGCATCACGGCCGCTGTCGTCCTTCTTCGTCGAACTCGACTGACCATCCGAGGCCTGCTTGGTGGAGGCCTTCTTCGGCTCGCTCTTCTTGGCGTCGGAGCGCTTCTTGCCAGCGCCGCCGCTGCGGCGGCGACGACCTCGGTCTTCCTTCGGCCGCGGGGCCTTCGGCTGGATCCGTGCCCGCACCCGGGCCTGGCCTCGCATCCGACCGAAGAGGCCGGGTCGCGGCTCCTCGAGGACCTCGAACTCGGCTTCGAGCTCGTCCACTCCAAGCTTGTCGAGCGCCAGATCCTGGGCCTCCTCGACGGTCTTGGCTGTTGTCTCTACCCATTCCATGGGCGCTACCTCTTCCGCTTCTTCTTCGGCGGGGTGCCCTTGGGGGTCACCCGGCTCGATCCGGACTGGCCGGCCTTCTTGGTCTGCGCCTTCTCTTGGCGCCGACGTTCCCAGGCCTCTTGCTTGCTTGAGGAACTCTCGCCGTCATCCGACGAAGAGGATCCGGAGCTCTTCTTGCTGGCACGACCCGACCCGCCGTTGTTGCCACCGCCGGGCTTGGGCTTCTTGGCCCCCTTGCCCGACGAGCCTTTGCCGTCGTCATCACCGTCGTCGTCGATCGACTTGGCCTGCTGGCGGGCGGCGGCGATCTTCTCGCCGGCACCTTCCTTGTTGTAGATCTGGTGCGTGATGTAAGCCTGCTGGCCGATCCGCAGTGAGTTCGAGGTTGCCCAGTAGAGAACCAGGCCGGTCGGGAAGATGAAGCTCCAGATGCCGGTCATCACCGGCATCACCCGCAACAGCATCATCTGCTGCTGCATCATCGGGCTGACCTCGGAGCCGTCGTCGACGCGTCGGGCCGAGATCTGTTTCTGCTGGAAGTAGGCCGTGCCCACCACGAAGAGGATCAGCGCGACGTAGGGGAGCGCACTGACGAAGCTGTCCTTGAGCACGTCCCAGGGATGCTCGCCGAGGTCGAGCGGGCCGAAGCTCATCGACGTCGTCATCCGGAGGTCCTGGAACAGGGCGGTGTCCTGGCTGATGAAGCGGGGGTTGAAGTTCCGGCCATCACCGGGCGTGACGCCTCGGACCTCGGCCAGAGCCGCCGCTGCTTCGTACCACGGGCTCTCGGACAGTCGACGCGTCAGGCCCCGGAGCACCTGGAACAGCACCAGGAAGACCGGCATCTGGGCGAGCAGGGGAAGACAACCACCGACCGGGTTGATGCCCTCACGCTGGTAGAGGGCCATCAACTCCTGGTTCATCGCCTCGCGGTCGCCGCCCTTGTGCTCCTTCTGGATGCGCTTCATCTCCGGCTGGACCTGCTGCATCTTGATGGTCGAGCGTGTCCCCTTGAGCGTGAGCGGCATCAGGGGAATCATCACGATGATCGTCAACAGGATGATCGACAGGCCGTAGTTGCCGACGACCTCGTAGATCTCGGCAAGAATCGTGGCGATCAGGTCGTACATGGGCGGCTACTTCTCCGGGACGGGGTCGAATCCGAACGAACCGAACGGGTGGCACCGGGCCAGCCGGCGGGCGGCGAGCCAGCTACCACGGAGGGTTCCGTGCGATTCCAGGGCTTCGACGGCGTAGTGGGAACAGGTGGGGATGTATCGGCAACGCGGGGAGCGAACCGGGGCGGTCCGCTGGTAGAGCCGGATGGCACCGATCAGCATGCGACGCATCGGTCGGCGGAGGTCGAGGCGGGGGAGAGGCGGGAGCCTGGAGCGGGCAGGTCTTCCTCGAGCATCGCGCCGAGGTCGTCGACCAGCTCGGCGAACGGTGCCACGAGCGACCGGCGCGACGGGGAGATCAAGAGGCGCGCGCACAACACGCTGGCGCTGGGGTCCTGAGCGCGACGAAGGCGAAGCGCCTCACGGAGCGCTTCGCGTACACGTCGACGAGATCGGTTTCGCTCGACTGCGGTGCCGAACCGGCGGGGGAGGACGAACGCCAGTTCGATCCGATCATCGGGTCCCGGGGGACGACCGATGGCGGTGACTCTGACGTGCCTGCCTCGTAGGCGGCGTCCTTCGGTGCGAAACAGATCGAAGGTCGACCGGCCACGAACCGGCGAGATCACGCAGAGAGCTTGTGACGGCCCTTGAGGCGGCGGGACCGCAGGACGGCTCGGCCGCCACGCGTCGCCTTGCGAGCACGGAAACCGTGCTTCATGGCTCGCTTGCGGGTGTTGGGTTGGAAGGTCCGCTTCGACATCTCGACTCCTCGGAAACAAGTCGGCGACGACCGACTCCTGGGTGCTGGGGGTCGACCAGAGCGACACGTCCGAGCCACCGGGTGGGGAACGCGGCGGCGACCAGCACAGCCAACGGGAAAGGCTACCGGCTCACGCAGCGCCCGCAACATCAGCCGTCCTGTGGTCCGTCCTCACCTGAACGGGGGACACGACAGTTTTCCACAGGAGCTCGTGCAGGGCACAGCGGGCCGCTGCTAGGTTCCACACCCCGCCCGCCGACGCTCACCGCGTGTCGCCGGTCCAGCCCGCGCCGAAGTCCTTCAGCTCGCGCTGCACCACGATCCGAATTGCGCGTCGATCCCCGGGCGACCGAGCACCAAGGGCGGAGGACCGGCGAGTGAGGCAGACACGATCGTGATGACGAACAGCGCCATTGTCACACACGCCGATCCGGAGGACGCGGACCGTTGAGCGGTTCGATCGACGCCGCTGGCCTGTGGTCCGAAGCCTCGACGATCCTCCGTGAACAGGTCTCGGATGGGGTCTGGCACTCGACGTTCGCCCAGATCGAGGTCGACCCGACGGGCAACGGCAGCCTCGGTCTGTCGGTCCCGAACGGGATCGTGAAGGAGAAGCTCGACGCCAAGTTCCGGCCGCTCCTCGAGGACGCCGTGTGCGAGGCCGCCGGCCGCAAGGTCGACATCGAGATCAGCGTCGCCGCCGCCCAGACGCTTCCCTTCGACGACGCCGACCAGCGCCCCGTCGGCCGTGATTCGGCACCCCTGATCGGCGAGCCGCTCGAGGTGGCGCCGGTCGTGCCCGAACGGGTAGCCCCGACCGACGGCGCGCCCCGACCGGCTCGAGCGGCCAGTTCGGGCCCCGACGTCATCGGGCGCTACGACTTCGAGAGCTTCGTGATCGGACCGTCGAACCGGTTCGCCAACGCCGCGGCGATGTCGGTGGCCGAGCGACCCGGCGGGGCCTACAACCCGCTGTTCATCTACGGGTCGGCCGGACTCGGCAAGACCCACCTCCTGCGGGCGATCGAGCACTACGTCAACGACGTCTACCCGGAGATGAAGGTCCTCTACGTCTCGACCGAGACCTTCCTCAACGAGTTCGTCGACTCGATCCGAGCCAACCAGGGCGCCGACTTCAAGCGCCGCTACCGCCAGATCGACGTCCTCCTGGTCGACGACATCCACTTCATCGCCGGCAAGGACGCACTGCAAGAAGAGCTCTTCCACACCTTCAACGAGCTCTACGGCGCCGGCCGCCAGATCGTGTTGTCGTCAGACCGACCACCCGACGCCATCCCCACCCTCGAGGAGCGCCTGAAGAGCCGCTTCATGATGGGTCTACTCACCGACATCCAGCCGCCCGACGTCGAGACCCGCATCGCGATCCTTCGTAAGAAGGCCGACCGCGATGGCTACTTCCTCCCCAACGAGGTCAGCGAGTTCATCGCCGAGAACATCACGACCAACATCCGGGAGCTCGAAGGCGCACTCACGAAGGTCACGGCCTACGCGAATCTCAACCAGCAGCCGATGACCCGCGACCTCGCCGAGCAGACCCTGGGCGACTTCATCGCCGACCGTCAGCCTCGCGCCATCACCGTCCAGATGATCCTCGAGGTGACCTCCGAGCAGTTCGGGTTCGACATCGAGGACCTCGTCGGCAAGTCGAGGCGAAAGCCGCTCGTGACCGCCCGCCAAATCGCCATGTTCGTGGCGCGGGAGATCACCGAGGACAGCTACCCGATGATCGCCCAGGCGTTCGGTGGCCGCGACCACTCCACGGTCATGCACGCCTGCGACAAGATCTCGAAGCTGATGCAGGAACGTTCCCAGATCTACGAGCAGGCGATCGCCCTCGAGAAACAGGTCCGCCGGCGCGCCACGGCGGGCGAGGGCTGATGACGGACGAGACCGGAGCGTGGCCGTGTCGACACGCCTCGCGCGATCTGCTGGGGGCAGTCTTGTGCACACGGCTGTGGACGGACGGGGGAACGTCGGTGGAGGGCTCTATCGTCGTCCCCAGGCTCGGTGGCCCACGCCTCGCGCGCTGCGGATCGTCCACCACCGGTTGGGGACGACCAGGTGCGCACGGAGCAGGTCGAACACCGCTTCGTCCACAATCCACAGCACCTACTACCGTCGCCGATCTACCAGACAGATCTTCGAGAATGATTGAGGACAACCGCCGGCCCGTTCGCCGGCTCGACACCCGGGAGAGTCAGCGGTGAAGTTCCGTTGCGAACGTGACGTATTGGTCGAAGCCCTCGGCATCGCCGGGCGAGCCGTCGGCGGCCGTGGCGGCCTGCCCGGTCTTTCCGGTGTGCGCGCCCAGCTCGAGGGCGATCAGCTGCGCCTCACTGGCAGCGACCTCGACCTGACGATCTCGGTGGGTGTCACCGTGTCGGGCGAGAGCGATGGCGTGGTCGTCATCCCCGCCCGCCTCGCATCCGACATCGTCCGAGCCCTCAGCCCCGGCGCGGTGTCGTTGTCGGCCGATGGTGACGAGATGCTCATCTCCTCGGGGCGGAGCGAGTTCAGCATCCGTCTCATCGCCGGCGACGAGCTGCCCCCGTTGGCGGAGCTGCCCGCCGACGCCGTGTCGCTCGAGTCGGCACAGCTGGCCGAAGCCCTCCGTCAGGTCGTGCCGGCGGCGTCGTCCGACGACTCCCGACCGATCCTCACCGGCGTGCTGCTCGCCGCCGAGGCCGACGGACTCCGACTCGTCGCCACCGACTCCTACCGCCTGTCGATGCGCGACGTGCCTGGCGTGTCGGTGCTCGACGCCGGCCAATCGGTACTGATCCCCTCCAAGGCGCTCAACGAGCTCAACCGGATCCTCGCTCACGGCGACAAGGCCGAACTCCGTCTCGGCGAGCGCGAAGCGTCGTTCGAGGTCGGCTCGATCACGCTGACCACCCGCCTGATCGAGGGCGACTTCCCGAATTACCGGGGTCTGATCCCCGACAGCCACCCCAACAGCCTGACGGTCGCTCGGGCCGAGCTGCTCGACGCCCTCCGTCGAGTGAAGTTGCTGGCCCGCGAGGCCACCCCGGTGCGGCTCGAGATGTCGTCCGATGGCCTCGAGCTCGTCGCCGTCACCCAGGACGTCGGCACCGCTCGTGAGCAGGTGGAGGGCACCTACGACGGCTCGCCGCTCACGGTGGCGTTCAACCCGCAGTACCTGCTCGAGGGTGTCGAGGTGTCGACCAGTGACGAGATCACGCTGTCGACGATCGATGAGCTGAAGCCGGCCGTGATCCGCATGGACGGGCTCGCCGACTTCCTCTACCTGCTGATGCCGGTCCGGGTCTCCTGACCCTCGTCGCCGACGGGATCGGCTGATGCGACTGTCGACCGTCTGGCTCAAGGACTACCGCAGCTACGACCAACTCGAGGTGCAGCTCGATCCGGGTTTCACCGCGGTGCTCGGCCCCAACGGGGTCGGCAAGACCAACCTGCTCGAGGCGCTGGCCCTGCTGGCGACGTTGAAGTCGTTCCGGGGCACCCCGACCGAGCGTCTGGTGCGCAAGGGCGCTGATCGTGCCGTGATCCGCGCGGTGGGGGAGCGCGACGGTCGCGAGGTGCTGATCGAGCTCGAGCTGGCCAAGGGGCGGACCCGGGCCCAGGTGAACCGTCAGCGATTGCAGCGGACCCGCGATCTGCTGGGCGCGTTGCAGGTGACGGTGTTCGCCCCCGACGACCTGTCGCTCGTGAAGGAGGGGCCGGCGGTGCGACGCGACTTCCTCGACGAGCTGCTCGTCGCTCTCGACCCGCGCGCCGACCTGGTGCTGCGCGACCTCGACCGCATCCTGAAGCAGCGCAACGCCCTGCTGCGTCAGGGCCAGCGAGCCGGCGGCGTGGCCAAGCTCGACGAGGCGGCCGAGCTGACCCTCGACGTGTGGGACGCCAAGCTGGCGGCCGCCGGTGAACACCTGACCGTTCGCCGTGAGAACCTCCTCGCCGAGCTGATGCCCCTCGCGACCGACGGCTACCGCACGCTCAGCGACACCGAGGTCGAGGTCGTCGCCCGGTACCAGCGGTCGTGGGCCACCGACCATCTGGCCGAGGCGGTGGCCGCCGCCCGGGTCGATGACGTGCGGCGGGCAGCCACCACGGTCGGTCCGCACCGCGACGAGGTCAGCCTCGAGGTCGACGGGTTCGACAGCCGGACCGAGTGCTCCCAGGGCGAGCAACGCACGCTGGCGCTGGCGTTGCGCCTCGCCGGCCATCGGCTGGTGACCGAGCGGTTGGGCGAGCCGCCGCTGCTGTTGCTCGACGACGTGCTGAGCGAGCTCGACCCCGACCGGGCCCATGCGCTGCTGTCGACCCTGCCGCCCGGCCAGACGGTGATCACCTCGGCGTCGGGTCTGCCGCCGGCCACGGAGCCCGACCAGGTGGTGCATCATCGGGGCGACCACCTCGAAGCGGTGTCGACCGACGCCGAGCCAGGGGCGGTGCATCCCGAGCCGGGAGCGGTCGAGGAGGCCGGCGATGGCGCGTGACGACAACCCCTACGTGATCCGGCCCCGAGCGGGCTCGACGCCGCAACCGTTGGGCAGCACCCTGTCGCGGTTCTTCGAGCAGATGGGCGGTCCGGCCACCTCGACCGTGACCGACCTGGCCGAGGCGTGGGGCGAGATCGTCGGTCCCGCGCTCGACGGTCCGACCCGACCCGCCGGCCTGCTCGACGGGGTGCTCACCGTCGCCTGCGACGACGCCAGTTGGGCGGCTCAGGTCGGCTGGATGGACGGCCAGATCAAGCAGCGTTTCGCCCAGCGTTTCCCGGACGAAGAGCTCCGTCGCGTCCGGACGCGCGTCGCTCGCTGACGCTGCTCCGCTCGACCTCCCGAGCGGCCCCGTTGGGCAGCCTTGCCCTGGTAGAATCGGCTGTCGCCGTATTGGCGATCCCTATGGAAGAAACCCACGCACAGACGAGCGTTCCCTCCACTGCCGACGGCTCCAGCAACAGCACCGTCGAGGGTGAGTACGGGGCGCAACAGATCCAGGTTCTCGAGGGGCTCGAGGCCGTCCGGAAACGCCCCGGCATGTACATCGGCTCGACCGGCCCGACCGGCCTCCACCACCTCGTGTGGGAGGTCGTCGACAACTCGGTCGACGAGGCGATGGCGGGCCACTGCTCGAGCATCGAGGTCACGGTGCTCGCCGACGGCGGCATCGAGGTGCGCGACGACGGTCGCGGCATCCCGGTCGATCCTCACCCGAAGTACGAGGGGCTCTCGGCCGCCGAGGTCGTGCTCACCGTGCTCCACGCCGGCGGCAAGTTCGGCGACGGCGGCTACAAGGTCTCGGGCGGTCTCCACGGCGTCGGCATCTCGGTCGTCAACGCCCTGTCGGTCCGGGTCGAGGTCGAGATCGACCGCCATGGCAAGCGCCACTTCATGTCGTTCGTCGACGGCGGCAAGCCCGATCAGGCCCTGACCGCCACCGGCGACGCCCCGGTCGGTGATGACGGCGAACCCCGCACTGGCACAACGGTGCGGTTCTGGCCCGATGGCGAGATCTTCAAGGAGGGCACCGAGTTCACGCCCAAGACCCTCCTCGATCGATTCCAGATCATGGCCTTCCTCAACGCTGGGCTCGAGCTCCGGCTGAAGGTCGAGGGCGACGACGAGTTCGGCGAGCAGGTCCACCGCTACGACGGCGGAATCCGCGACTTCGTCACCCACCTCAACGCCACCAAGGAACCCCTCTTCGAGGAGCCCGGGTGGTTCGGGGAGGAGGGCGAGGGCGAGGAGGTCGAGATCGCGTTCGCTTGGAACACCGGCTACCAATCCGACGGCATCCACTCGTTCGCCAACGGCATCTCCACCCTCGAGGGCGGCATGCACGAGCAGGGCTTCCGGTCGGCGCTCACCCGCACGGTCAACAACTACGCGTTCGACCGTGAGTTCCTCAAGAAGGGCAAGGACGACAACCTCCAGGGCGAGGACATCCGCGAGGGTCTCACCGCAGTGATCTCGGTGCGCCTCTCCGAGCCTCAGTTCGAGGGTCAGACCAAGTCGAAGCTCGGCAACGTGTCGATGCGCTCACTGGTCGAGAAGGCCACCGGCGAGAAGCTCCGCGAGTGGTTCGAGGAGCACCCTCGCGAGGCCAAGGCCGTGGTCAACAAGGCGACGATGGCGGCCAAGGCCCGCATCGCCGCCACGACCGCTCGCCAGACGATCCGCCGCAAGTCGGCGCTCGACGGCGCCGGCCTGCCGGGCAAGTTGGCGGACTGTCAGTCGAAGGACCCGGGCGAGTCGGAGCTCTACATCGTCGAGGGCAACTCGGCCGGCGGTTCGGCCAAGGAGGCCCGTGACTCACGCACGATGGCGATCCTGCCGATCCGGGGCAAGATCCTGAACGTCGAGCGGGCTCGCGCCGACCGCATGCTGAAGAACACCGAGGTCGTGTCGTTGATCCAGGCGATCGGCGCCGGTCTCGGCGACCCGACCGAGGAAGACGGCGACGACGGGTTCGACGTCACCAAGGCTCGCTACCACAAGGTGATCCTGCTGGCCGACGCCGACGTCGACGGCAGCCACATCCGCACCCTGCTGCTCACGTTCTTCTTCCGGCAGATGCGGCCCCTCGTCGAGGCGGGCTACATCTACATCGCGCAGCCGCCCCTGTTCTCGACCGAGGTGCGGAAGAAGAAGATCTACCTGAAGGACGAGCGGGCTCGCGACGCCTACCTCGCCGATCATCCCAACGCCGAGTTCCAGCGCCTGAAGGGCCTGGGCGAGATGGATGCGGAGGAGCTGTGGGAGACCACGATGGACCCCGAGACCCGCACCCTGCTGCAGGTCACCGTCGAGCAGGCGGCGATCGCGGACGAGATCTTCTCGGTGCTGATGGGTGACGACGTGGAGAGCCGCAAGCAGTTCATCCAGACCAACGCCGACGACGTGCGATTCCTGGACATCTGATGAGCGACACGAACGATCCCACCACCCCGTCCGAGCCGAACGACGGCGACGAGCTCACGCTGCCCGAGATCCACGAGGGTGTCGAGCCGATCGAGATCCAGTCCGAGATGGAGCAGTCGTTCCTCGACTACGCCATGTCGGTCATCATCAGCCGGGCCCTGCCCGACGCCCGTGACGGCCTCAAGCCGGTGCACCGCCGCATCCTGTGGTCGATGTTCGACTCGGGCCACACCCCGGCCCGCAGTCACGTGAAGTGCGCCACCGTCGTCGGCGACGTGATCGGCAAGTACCACCCCCACGGCGACTCGGCGATCTACGACTCGATGGTCCGCATGGGCCAGACGTTTTCCCTGCGCCACACCCTTATCGATCCCCACGGCAACTTCGGCTCGCCCGACGACCCGCCCGCCGCCTACCGCTACACCGAGTGCCGGCTCACCCCGCTGGCCATGGAGTTGATGGCCGGCATCGACGAGGACACGGTCGACTTCCGACCCAACTTCGACGGCAAGTACGACGAACCGGTCGTCCTGCCCAGCCGCTTCCCCAACCTGCTGGTCAACGGCTCGCAGGGCATCGCCGTGGGCATGGCCACCAACATCCCGCCCCACAACCTGGGCGAGACGATCGATGCCACCCTCCACCTCCTCGATCACGCCGAGTGCTCGATCGAGGATCTGATGGGGTTCATCAAGGGCCCCGACTTCCCGACCGGCGCCCAGATCCTGGGCCGCGTCGGCATCCGCGACGCCTATCACACCGGACGCGGCTCGGTCCGGCTTCGTGCGGTCGCCGAGATCGAGGAGGGCAAGACCAGCGACCGGATCGTGGTCACCGAGGTGCCCTACCAGACCTCGGTCGAGCAGATCGAGCGCAAGACGGTCGACGCCGTCAACCGCGGCGATGTGGGCGGCATCCGCGAGATCGTCAACGCAAGCGCCAAGGGCAAGACCAAGCTGATCTTCGAGCTCAAGCGTGACGCCAGCGCCCACGTGGTGCTCAACAATCTCTACAAGTACACGCCGATGCAGACGTCGTTCGGCGTCAACATGGTCGCCCTGATCGACGATGTTCCACGCACGCTCAACCTCAAGCAGGCGCTCGAGGCCTACGTCGGTCACCAGCGCGAGGTCATCACTCGCCGCACCGAGTTCCGTCTCGAGAAGGCCAGGTTCCGGGCCCACATCCTCGAAGGTCTGATCCGCGCCCGCGACGTGATCGACGAGATCATCGCCACGATCCGGGCCAGCGACGATCGCCCCGCTGCCAAGGTGGCACTGCAGGCTGAACCGTTCGAGTTCAGCACCGACCAGGCCGAGCACATCCTGTCGATGCAGATCGGCACCCTCACCCGCCTCGCCCGGGTGACCCTCGAGGATGAGCTGGCGGAGAAGCAGGCCGAGATCGCCGGACTCGAAGGCATCCTCGCCGACTCGGCTGTGCGCGACCAGGTCATCAAGGACGAGCTGGGCGAACTGCGCGAGAAGTACGCCGACGATCGCCGTACCGCCCTGGTCGACGATCCGGGCGAACTCGACATCGAGGACCTGATCGACGACGACGACCTCGTCGTCACCCTGTCCTCGTCGGGCTACATCAAGTCGGTGCCGGCCGAGGAGTTCCGCTCCCAGGGTCGAGGCGGGCGCGGGGTCACCGGCGCCAAGCTGAAGGACGACGACGAGGATCTCGTCGCCCATCTCCTCCACACCACGGCCCATGCCTACCTGTTGTTCTTCTCGAACCGGGGCAAGGTCTACCGGACCAAGGCCCACGCCATCCCCAGGTCGAGCCGCACCTCGCGGGGAACCGCGCTGGTCAACTTCCTCCCCCTCGAACCGGAGGAGCACATCCAGGCGATCATCGACACCCGCGACTACGAGACCAACCAGTACCTCTTCTTCGCCACCCGTCAGGGTCGGGTGAAGAAGACCTTGATGGGGGCCTACGACTCGTCGCTGAAGGCGGGCCTGATCGCCATCAACCTCAACGACGGCGACGAGCTCGTGTCCGTGGTGGCCACCAACGGCATCAACGACATCTTCATGGTGTCGCGCCGCGGCCAGGGTCTGCGGTTCTCGCAGGACGACGTCCGCCCGATGGGCCGCACCGCCGCCGGTGTGCGCGGCATGAAGTTCCGCGACGGCGACGAGCTCGTGAGCATGGATGTCTTCCACCCCGAGACCGAGCTGCTCGTCGTGACCAATGAGGGCTACGGCAAGCGCACCGACCCCGAGCTGTTCAGCCGCAAGGGTCGGGGCGGTCTCGGTATGCGGGCGATCAAGGTCAACGACAAGAAGGGCTCGGTCGTGGGTGCGATGTTCGTGCAGCCGACCGACGAGATCTTCCTGATCTCCACCGGCGGCGTCGTCATCCGCACACCGGTCAGCTTGGTCTCACAACAGGGTCGTGACGCCACGGGCGTCACCGTCATGAACCTCGGCGACGGACACCGCATCGCGGCGGTCGCCCGAATGTTGGGTGCGGACGACGAGGTGACACTGGATGACGGCGAGGGCGCGACGCTCGGCGACGACAGCGACGGGCCGACCGAGGCCGTCGACGATGAGGCCGAGGGCTCGAGCGACTGATCGATCAGCGGGGGAGGGCGGTGCCGCCCTCCCCCTGTTCGCGCTTGCGGTGGTGCTCGTGGCGGTGGCCACGGTGCTGCTGACGGGCATCACCGAGCGAGCCGTCGCGCGGGCTCGAGCCCAGTCGGCGGCCGACGCGAGCGCCCTGGCCGGGGCGGCGGGTGGACGCCCGGCCGCGGTTCGAACGGCGGCGGCCAACGGCGCGACCGTCACGTGGATCCAGATCGAGGGGCGTCGAGTGGAGGTCCGCCTCGTCGTCGACGGCGAGGCAGCCGAGGCGCACGCCGAGCGAGTGCTCCGTCTGGGGGACGACTGATGGCCGCATCGGCGAGGTGATCCGCCTGGTGGGTCCTTCCGGCATACACTGCACGTGATATGTCGAGCGAAGAATCATCGTCGAAGGACGCGACCGTCATCGATGACGACCTCGTTGCTGCCCTGGGTTTCGAGCCCACGGTTCGCTCGGTCGACCCCGGTGACTCAGTTCTGGTTGCCGCCGATGAATTCGATGGCGATGGCTTCGACAGCGATGCAGCCGCCGATCGGAATGGCGTCGAACTCCTCGACACGCACGCCGCAGGCGCCGCGTTCGATGACACCGTTCTCGATGANNTGGACGAGACGGCCCTCGATGACGCCTCCCTGGATGACGCGTCCCTGGACGACGCGTCCCTCGATGACACGGCCCCGGACGACGGCGTGTCGGACGACGAGGCTGTGTTGGAAGACGAGGCGGCGACGCTGGTCGACGCCGACCTGATCGATCTGACCGACTCACCTGACGGTGCACTGCCTGACGGTGCATTGCCCGATGTGGGCGAGCTCGACGAGGCCCTGCTGGACGAGGCCGAGGCGACCGACGTCGTCGATGCGGACTCCGACCTCGATCTCGACATCGATCATGCCGATGATCAGCTGCTCTCGTCGGTGTTCGCCGACCCCGACGTGGTCGATCGGGAAGGTCTCGACGGTGACGTCGAGGGTGCCGAGTCGGACCTTGCGATCGTCGACCGTCACACCGACGACGGCCTGGCGAACGCAACCGCGACGGCAGGTGCGTCCGCTACCGCCGCGACTCAGCTGGCCGAGGAGCCGGCGAGGCGGCGTCGACGCACCGCGACGCGAGCCCGCAAGAGCCGTCGCGTGCTCCGGCACGTCGACCCCTGGTCGGTGCTCACCTTCTCGGTGCTGTTCCACCTGTGCTTCTTCGCAGCCCTCTTGCTCGCAAGCGTGCTGGTGTGGCGAGCTGCCGACGCGGCCGGCACCATCGGCAACGCCGAGAGCTTCATCATGGAACTCGGTGATTACGAATCGTTCGAGATCGACGGTGACGCCGTGTTCCGGTCGGCACTGCTGATCGCCGGCATGCTCACGCTGGCTTCCTCGATCATGGTCGTGCTGCTGACGGTCGTCTTCAACCTGATCTCGGACCTGATCGGCGGCATCCGGGTGACCGTGCTGGAGGAGGAGACGGTCCGTCTCCCCGCCAAGGCGCCGAAGAAAACCATGTAGCGTTCGGCCGCCAGGTGCCGATACCGTGGCGGGGCCCACGGGGCTATAGCTCAGTCGGTTAGAGCGCACCCCTGATAAGGGTGAGGTCACAAGTTCGATTCTTGTTAGCCCCACACGCAGACGGCACCCCCGGCGCCGGGCCACGAGCCCAGCCCGGGGGTGCGGTCGTTTTCGGCGACGGCGTCCGAGGTCGCCGTGTGGTTGGGAGAGCTAGGCTCGCCTCGTGCTCGTGCTGGTCCGTCGTGTGGTCGCTGCTCTGTCGATGACGGGACTCGTCACGGCTCTGGCTCGGCTCCGGGGCTCCGGCGGCACGCCACCGCGGTCGGGTGGGTGGCGCGAGGTCACCGACCTCGACCTGCGTGACTGAACGCCGGCCGCCGACGCGGGTCGGACTCGTCGGCGCCGGCGCGTCCGGGGCGGAGGCCGCTGCCCACTGGTTGCGTACCACCGACCTGGTGATCGAGCTGGCCGAGCCGTCGGATCGTCGCATCGAGTCGGTGTTGGCGGCCGCCGCGCCAGTCGACCGGTCGAGGATCCGGGCCGTCGAGGTGATCACGGCACCGACCGTGGTGCTCGCCTGCCCGAACCGACTCCAGACCGACTTCGCTCGCCGTTTCGTCGCCTCCGGCCGCTCGGTCGTCTCGATGGCCGACGACCCGGCGACTGTCGAGCGCCTGCTCGAGCTGGATCCGGTGGCTGCTGCCGCCGGTGTCGCGGTCGTGGCCGGCGTCGGGATGTCGCCCGGCCTCAGCTGCCTGTTGGCGGGGTACGCCGCCCGAGATCTCGACGAGGTCGACGAGGTCGCTGTCGCCAAGACCGGGACCGGCGGGCCTGCCTGTGCTCGTCAGCATCATCGGGCGCTGAAGCGACCCGGTATGGAATGGCTCGAGGGCGCATGGGTCGAGCGGTCGGGAGGGACCGGTCGTGACCTCTTGTGGTTTCCCGGAGATCTGGGCGCACGCGACGCCTACCGGGCCGATCTACCCGAGCCGCTGCTGTTGCAGCGCCGGTTCCCGACGGCGGCACGGCTGTCGGCTCGCATGACGGCGACGCGCCGCGATCGATTCACGTCGTTCCTGCCGATGCTGCGTCCCCCGCACGACGACGGCGGTCCAGGCGGTGTGCGGGTCGAGGTGCGTGGACGCCGCAGTGGTCGCTACGAAACGGTCGTCGTCGGCGCCGCCGCGCACCCGTCGCTGGCCTCCGGTGTCTTGGCCGCGGCGGTGGCTCACTCGATCGTCCAGAGACNNGTGTTGGGGGGCACGGTGTTGGAGAACACCTCGGCGATTGGCTGCGCGAGTGTGTTCGAGCGGGCGTGCAGGTTGCTCGGTTCGACGGTCATCACGACGGCTCCGTGCGATGAGCGACCACCCCAACCGACCCAGGATGCCACTCTACGTAGAGATTGTTCCTCAAGATCCCACGTTGCGTGGCCGATAGATCGATCAGGGAAGTTTTCTGGAAAATCCCTCAAGTTCTTGACCCGGTTGTGCCGAAACCATTGTCGGCATGGAGGACAACCGAGAGGCGAACGATCCGATGGGCGATCGAATGACCAAGCAGCAGCAGACCAAGATGCACGCGGAGATCAACGCTCGAATCGAGCAGCACCTTCCCCTGGTGAAGCACGTGGTGTTCCAGGTGGCGGTGCACTTCCCTCGCCACGTCGACCGCGAGGAGCTGGCCCGGGCCGGTGCCCTCGGATTGGTCGAGGCCTCACGTCGCTACGACGAGAGCCGGGGTGTGCCCTTCGAGCGGTTCGCTGCGCAGCGCATCCGGGGCTCCATCCTCGACTCGGTCCGCGCCGCCGACTGGGCCCCCCGCTCGGTTCGTCTGCTCGCTCGCCGGCTCGAGGCCGCCGAGCAGCAGCTCGCCTCCGAGCTCGGCCGGGTGCCGACGATGGCCGAGATGGCCGCCGAACTCCACGTGTCGATGGACGAGCTCGCCAAGCTGCAGGATCGCCTGTTCCGCTCGGTCGTCCTCGCCCTGGATCACGAGACCAGCGAGGACGGGGACGAGGAACTGACGCTTGTCGACGTGCTCAGCGACGCCGGCGCTGTCGAGCCGAGCGAAGAGCTCGAGAGCCGTGAGCTGCACACCTACCTGCGCGACGCCGTCGAGCTGCTGCCCGAGCGGCAGCGGCTGGTGGTCGTGGGCTACTTCCTCGAGGGTCGCACCTCCCAGGAGCTGGCCGACTTCCTCGGGGTCACCGAGTCGCGGATCTCCCAGCTCCGCTCCGAGGCGCTGCGCAACCTGAAGCTCGGCATCGAGGCCCAGTACGACGACTCGGCGGTCGTCGAGGAGGCTCCGACCGGCCGGGTCGCCAAGCGTCAGGCCGCCTACGCCGACTCGCTGCGTTCGGCTTCCGACTGGAAGGCTCGCCTGGATCGTTGGGACACCCAGTACGACGTGCCCGAGGAGCCCCTGCTCCCCGTCGGCACCGTCTGAGCGACCGATCGAGGTCGGTCCTCGGGACCGGCCGACCACATCGACGGGCCGCACCTCCGGGTGCGGCCCGAGGTCGTTTTGGCGCCCCCGGAGCTCCCCTGGGCAGTCTCGCCGCGGGACGGTGTCAGAACGTGGCGGAGGTCTGCCAGCGATCGAGCAGCGATGAGTCGCCGAAGACCTCGAGGCGGCTCGGCGGGATGCGTCCCCACATCATCAGCAGCAGGTCGGAGACGGGGCCCCGGGCCGCGACGTCACCCTTGCCGTGACCCTCGCTCCAGCTGATGGCTGTGTCGGAGATCTCGATCATCCACTCGCCGTCGTCGATGTCGGTGGCGTGGAGGTGCACGGTGGCAGCGGCGTCGTCGAACTCGGAGAGTTGCAGCCGATGGGGCGCGAAGACGTCGAGCACCTCGTCGACGGCGTCGCGGGCCTGCCGGGGGGCGACCGGGGTAGGGCTCGACCAGGCCGCCTCGGCGTCCCAGCGATGCACTGCCACCTCGTTGGCGACGCGCCGCAACCACCACGACGCCTTCTGAGGGCCTGTCCAGGTGGGGCGGGGCGCCGCGAGGTCGGCCTGGTCGAAGGTGGTCAGCAGCTGGGCGAACGCGTCGCCGAACCAGTCGACCACCTCGGGTCCGGGGGGAGGCTCGGGCACGTCGGCCTTGGTGGGCAGGGCGTCTGGGGCGGCCTCCAGTGCCTGACGGGCGTAGCCGGCGACCCAACCGACGTGGCCGACGACGTCGTGCACTGTCCACCCCTCTAGGTGGGGGATCGGGAGATCGAGGTGCTCGGGACGGACATCGCCGAGGCGTGCCCCCTCGATGCGGAGGAGGTGGGCAAAGTCGGGAGCCGGTTGGGCCATGGGTTCAGTCTCGCAGTTCCGTCGAGGAGCCGGGGTGACGGCCGGTCCGCAGGTCGTCGCGGGTGGCGGTCACCCAGCGGTCGAGCTCACGCCAACGATCCTCGACCCAGGCGGTGCGGCCGATGTCATCGGTCGGGAGATCGGCGGCATCGTGGATCCACCAACGGACCACGACCGGGTCACGGGTCGGCAGGGAGCGTCGCAAGCCTTTCAGATCGGCGAGGGGTTCGAGCCCGACGTGGCCGAGGATCATGATCGGTGCCTCGGGCCGGGCCGCCATCAGGGCCAGCGAACCAGCGGCCTTCGGCGGCAACGTCGCCTCGAGTTCGTTGGCGAGCGCGAGAGTGTCGGTGTCGTCGCGGCGTTCGAGCGACGCTCGGATGCGGGCGATGTTCGCCGCCGAGCCGTAGGTGCCCTCGGGGAAGATGACGAACCCGGCATCGGGTTCGGCTGCCTCGGCCATCGCAGTGATGGCGGCGATCTCCGCGGCGGTGTCGGGGCCGCCGCGTCGCACGAAGTGGTTGCGCAGTCGGCGTCCGAACACCTGGATGTTTGCGACCCACAGGAGTTCCCGCTTGAGGACGTAGTGGACGGGGCGGTCGAGGGGCCCGGGGAAGATCCAGGCCGGCACGATGGCGTCGAGCATGCTCGAGTGGCGCGACAACACGATCACGTCGCCGTCCGGGATCGTGTCGAGATCAGGGAGGTCGAGTCGCAGGCCGAGCAGACGGTCGGCCCACCGGATCAGCGCACCGGCCCACCACCCCTGGACACGACGGTTGTCGTCATAGGTGTCAGCGCCCAACCGTCCGCGCAGCCAGATGACGGCTGCTTTGCTCTGGCCCACCCATTCCAGGCAGAGGAACACGATGAGCAGTGCGTAGAGCCGGGGCGTCGGCAGACGAAGCCGGAGGGTGACCAGGTCGACGACGACCACCGCCGGGAGTGCGAAGGGGGCGACGAGCACAAGGAGGGGGAGCGCCACCAGATCGATGGCGAGGGCCCCGAAGCGTTGCTTCGGGGGTGCCGGGGGCGGCAGGGTTCGTCGCCGCTGTCTCACCGCCGGGTCGGTCGTGGGGGCCACCGCTCGATCCATCAATCAGCAGTCTCGCCGCCCGATGCCGGCGTGTCGACGACCGTCGCGTCCGCGGCGGTGTGCCCGGTGTCGTTCTTCACCCAGACCGTGCGCTGGGGGAACGGGATCTCGATGCTCGCCTGGTCGAACGCCACCTTGATACGACGCCGCAGCTCCCGGGCCGTCTTCCACTGCTCGATCGGCTCGGTCTTGATCACCAGTCGGATCGTGATGCCATCCGCCCCGAACCGTTCGACGCCCCACACCTCGGGTTCATCGATGATCGACATGTCGGGGAGCCGCTCGTGCCACAGACGGTCGGCCTCCTCCTTGAGGATGCGGGACGCCTCGTCGAGGTCGGTGTCGTAGGAGACGTCGATGTCGAGCACCGCTCGGCTCCACAGCTGCGACATGTTGCCAACCCGCTGGATCTCGCTGTTGGGTACGTACCAGACCACGCCGTTCACGTCGCGCAGGCGGGTGACGCGCAGGTTGACCTGCTCGACGGTGCCGCTGGCATCCCCGAGGTCGACCACGTCGCCGACGCCGTACTGGTCCTCGAGCACGATGAAGAGGCCGGCGAAGAAGTCGGACACCATCTTCTGAGCACCGAAGCCGATGGCGATGCCGGCCACACCGGCCGAGGCGATCAGGGGAGCGAGGTTCACCCCGGCCAGGTCGAGGATCAGCAGTGCCGTCAGGAACCACACCAAGCCGGCGAGCACCGAGGTGAGCACGGCGCCGATCGTCTGGGTCCGCTGCCGTGCCCGCTCGGCTCGGAGGGTGAGGTCGATCCGCTGCTGGTCGGTGAGATCGGTCTCGTCGGTGCGCGCGACCGCCTCTCGTGAGGTGGCCATGGCGTTGGCCAGCTTCGGTCCCTGGCGCCGGATCACCCGCACGACCACCCAGGCCAGGACCAGGACGAGGACCGCTCGAGCTCCCCGGTCGGCGATCGAGGCCACCCACGTCATCTCGGTCTGCTCGAAGACGAGTTGGCACAGCCACGAAGGGTCGCCGCCACACGCTTCGCTGAGTTGTTGTTGGGCGAGGACGTCCTGGGCCAGCACCCGTTCAACCTAACCGTGCTCGTCGCCGGCAAACCTGGAACCGGGTTCGACCCCAAAACGGCACGAGGCGCATCCCCGGAGGGATGCGCCTCGTCAGCCGTACGTGTCGACCGGAGTCAGCGACCGCGGTGGGCGATCGCCGTGGAGGAAGCGCTCAGCGCTCTTCCTTGAAGATCACGTGCTGACGCACGACCGGGTCGTACTTCTTGAGCTCGATGCGCTCGCGAGTGTTGGTCTTGTTCTTCCGGGTGACGTAGGTGTACCCGGTGCCCGCGGTCGACCGCAGCTTGATGATCGGACGCTTTTCGCCTGCCTTCGCCATCAGACCTTCTCCCCTCGGCGACGCATCTCGGCCACGACGGTCTCGATGCCCTTCTTGTTGATCGTCTTGATGCCCTTGGCGCTGACGTTGAGCTTGATCCAGCGCTTCTCACTCGGCAGCCAGAACCGCTGGCTCTGGATGTTGGGGTTCCAGCGACGCTTGGAGACCCGGTGGGAGTGGGAGATGCTGTTGCCGAAGCTGGGCTTGCGGCCGGTGACCTGGCAGACCATGGACATGGTGGAAACCCTCGGTGAGGTTGACGTACGGGGCCACGCCCGACACGGCGTGGCGCGACCGACAAAGGCTATCGGGTCCCCGCCCCGAACACGCCACCTCAGATGGTGCCCCACCGGACATGGACTTTTCCCTAACGATCGTAACGGTTGTGTGTCGTTAAGGTAACGAGGACCGTCACATGATCGACTCGGCCCCTGGCGGGTGCCGATGACCGGTTGCGTCGACGGCCCGGTCCGTCGATCGGTGGTGCCCTCTCGCCGCCGATCGTTCAGCCGTCGGAGAAAGGCATGTCTTCGTGAACTCTGCACCCATCAGTCCGCTGTCGGCCAGCACCCTCGCCCGACTGGTCGCCGCTCTCGCCCTGGCTGCCGTCGCCGTCGTCGGCATCGCTCCGTCGCCGACCGCCGCCCAGGAGGCCGAGGTCCGGCCGATCACGCTGCCGGTCCATCCCGCCCACCTCGACGACGTGTACTGGAGCGACACCTTCGGGGCGCCTCGAAGCGGCGGTCGGAGCCATCTCGGGGTCGACATGATGGGCCCGAAGATGACGCCCCTCGTCGCCGCCGCCGACGGCGTGGTCTCGTGGTGGCGTCACGACAGCTCTCGGGGCAACAACCTCGTCATCACCGACGACGAGGGTTGGACCTACCACTACGTCCACATCAACAACGACACGCCGGGCACCGACGATGGGGTCAACGCGCTCGAGCATGCCTTCGCTCCCGGGATCGAGCGGGGCGCTCGCGTCGAGGCCGGCCAGGTCGTGGCCTACATGGGCGACTCCGGCAACGCCGAGCACACCGGCGCCCACCTGCACTTCGAGATCGAGCGGCCCGATGGTTCGTCGATCAACCCCACCGCCAGCGTCGATGCGGCCCTCGCCAACCTTCAGGCTGGGCTCGAGCTGTCGCCCAGCCAGACCGTCTTCATCGACGAGCTGTACGACCGCCTCGTCGGGGAGACGGCCTCCAACAGCGACAAGCTGCAGGTGGTGGACGACCTCGACGATGGTGGTGTGGCCGCCGCCCTCGTGCCCTACGTCGGCGCCGAGTCCCGGGCCGCCAGCATCGACCGGCTCTACTACGCGGTGTTCGGTCGGGTGCCGGACGCCGGCGGCTTCCAGTTCTGGATCGAGCAGAGCGGTGACGGCATGGGGATCGCCGCGATCTCCAACCACTTCGCCCACTCCGAGGAGTATCAGGCTCGCTTCGGCGCCGACCGTTCCGAGGCGCTCCTCAACCAGCTCTACCGCGAGCTGTTCGACCGGAGCCCCGACCCTGGCGGCTTCGACTTCTGGATGGACGCCTTGGCGAACGACCCCAACGTGCATCCGGGCACGGTGCTGGCCTACTTCACCGAGGGCCACGAGGCGAAGGCCGTGGCCGGCACTCGCAGCGAGATCGTCGCCCTCACCTCCTTCTTCTACGAGCGCATGCCGACCGAGGCCGAGATCGCCGATTGGCAGGCCCTGCGGACCACCGTCGGGGTCGAGCACGCGATCGACCAGACCTTCCTGACCGATGCCGCGGTGCAGGCCCTCTACGGCGACCTGATCAGCGGCTGAGCCGGCGAGTCCGGTCAGGCGACGACTGCGCCGGCCCGGGTGAGCTCGATGGCGGCTCGCTCGCTGTCGCCCGGTTGGAGCTGCACGGACCGGCTGGCCTCGAGCGGCACCGACGTGCGGTGTCCGTTGGCGAGACTGTCGAGCGCGGTCGCCTTCACGCACACGTCGAAGGCCAGGCCGACCACGACCACCTCGGTCGCCCCGTGGGCCACGATCTCGGCTTCGAGCCCGGTGGTGGTCTCCTCGCCGGTCTCGGGATCGCGCATCGTGAATCCGCTGTAACCGTCCTCGCCGTTGGTGCCCTTGCGGATCACCGGCCCGCCGACCGTCAGGTCGGGATGCAGCTCGGCGCCCCAGGTGTCGCGCACGCAGTGCACGGGCCACACCCCGCCGTGATCGGCGAAGTGGGGGGTGACCTCGGGGTGCCAGTCCTGGGTGTAGACCACGAGCGCGCCGGCCGCTGTGGCTGCCGCGATGTGGTCGTTGATCACCGGGACGATCTCGTCGCCCCCGGCGACGTAGAGCGAGCCGGCGGGGTCGGCGAAGTCGTTCTGCACGTCGACGACGACCAGGGCGGACGTGGGTCCGTAGGCGGTTTCGGCCATGGCTGACACACTAGGCCCATGAGCGGAGCAGCAGCGGAAGGTGCGGGCCGGCCAGCGACCGGGGGCCTCGAGTGGGGGATCCTCTTCACCGACCACTACCAGCTGTCGATGTCCCAGCTGTATCACCAGCGGGGTCTGGCCGATCGCCCGGCTCGTTTCGAGCACTTCTTCCGGCGCTATCCCGACTACGGCTCACACCAGGCGGGCTACGCGATCATCGCCGGTCACGAGACGCTGCTCGAGTGGATGGCGACCGCCCGTTTCGGTCCGGCCGAGCGCGAGGTGTTGGCCAGTCAGTACGACGACGCCGGTCGCCGGGTCTTCACCGACGAGTTCTGTGACTGGCTGCTCGAGCACGGCCACTTCGACGGCGTGTCGATTCGGGCCGTGCCCGAGGGTCGGGTGGTCCACGCCGGCGCCCCGCTGATGATCATCGAGGGACCGCTGGTCCAGGCGCAGCTCCTCGAGACGGCGCTGCTCAACATCGTGAACTTCCAGACCCTGATCGCCACCAAGGCCTCGCGGGTGGCGGAAGCATCGCGGGGTCGCCCGGTGCTCGAGTTCGGCTTGCGCCGTTCGGCGGGTTGGGGCGGCAACGCCGCCACCCGGGCTGCGCTGATCGGCGGGGCTGGGGCGTCGTCGAACGTCGGCATGTCGTACCGGATGGGCCTTCACGCCCGCGGCACCCACGCCCACTCGATGGTGCAGGCCTTCATGGCACTCGGCGACGGCGGCAGCGCCGGCGAGCTCGACGCGTTCCGGGCCTACGCCGAGACGTATCCCGACGACTGTCTCCTGTTGGTCGACACGGTCAACACCCTGGAGTCGGGGGTGCCGAACGCGATTCGGGTGTTCGACGAGCTGCGGGCGACCGGTCACGAGCCCGTCGGGATCCGGCTCGATTCGGGCGACCTCGCCTACCTCGCGATCCAGTCGGCGCTGCTGCTCGACGAGGCCGGCTACGACGAGACGCGGATCGTGCTGTCGTCCAGCCTCGACGAACTCCTGATCTTCCAGATCATCTCCCAGATCGACCAGGAGGCACCCCGCTACGGCATCGACCCGCGCGGTCTCATCGACCGGTTGGTGATGGGCGTCGGGTCGAAGCTCAGCGCATCGGAGGGCCACCCATACCTCGACGGGGTCTACAAGCTCGTCGCCCTGTCGTCGGAGGGATCGTGGGTGCCGGCGATCAAGATCTCGGAGACCCCGGCGAAGACGCCGAACCCCGGCGACAAGGACGTCACCCGCGTCTATGACCGTCGCGGCCGCTCGACGGCCGACCTGTTGTCGATCGCCGGCGAGTCGCTGCCCGCCGATCTGGAGCTGCACCATCCGATCGAGCCCGGCGTGCGCCGTCACCTGGGCGAGGCGGAGGTCAGCGCCACCGAGTCGCTCCTCGAGCCGCTGGTGGTGGACGGTCGACCGGTCGACCACGACGCCGACCTCGCCGTGTTGCGAGCGCGTCGCGACGCGGATGTCGAGCGTCTCGACCCCGGCGTTCGACGATTGGTCAATCCCCACCGCTACCACGTTTCGCTCACACCCGAACTGTGGGGGCTGAAACAGGAATTGATCGCCCGGACGCGGGCCTGAACACCGTCCTCGCCCATCTGTGGTGGTGATGACCGAGTGTTACGGCCCGGTGAAGCCGAACAGGCCGCGCGACCAACCATGGCCCCACCCATGGTTACAATCCGCGGCTGGCCCACAGGTGGGCCTTTCCGATTGCTAAGGAGAGAAGCAGATGGAAAAGCCGAAGATCTGGCGAGTGCTCGCCATGCTCTTCGCGTTCAGCCTTGTCGCCGCATCGTGCGGTGGCTCGGACGCAACCGAAGAAACCGAAACCGAGGAGTCGACCGACACCGAGGCGTCGACCGAGGAGGAAACCTCCGAGGACGACATGGAAGACGACATGGAGTCCGACGAGGATCACTCGGAGGATGACATGGAGGACATGGGTGACGACATGGAGGGCGCCATGTGGCCGGCTCCGTCGTGCACCGGTGAGTCCGACGGTGTCCTGCAGATCGGCGGTCTCCTGCCCGAGACCGGCAACCTCGCGTTCCTCGGCCCGCCCGAGTTCGCCGCGGCCGAGCTGGCCGTCGCCGAGATCAACGCCGCCGGCGGCGTCAACGGCGCCGACGTCGTGTGGTCGCCTGGTGACTCCGGCGACAACGGCGACGTGGCCAACCAGACCGTCGACCGTCACCTCGCCGAGGGCGTCGACATGATCCTGGGCGCTGCGTCGTCCGGCGTGAGCTTCACCGTGATCGACAAGATCACCGGCAACTGCAAGATCCACTTCTCGCCGGCCAACACCAGCCCGGACTTCACGGAGTACGACGAGGACAACCTGTACTTCCGTACGGCCCCGTCCGACATCCTCCAGGGCCGCGTGCTCGCCGACCTGATCGTCGCCGAGGGCAACGCCACCGTCGCCCTCATGGCGCTCCAGGACCCCTACGGCGAGGGCCTGCTCAACTACACGGTCGAGCCGCTCGAAGAGCAGGGCGCGACGGTCGTCGAGCAGTTCACCTACGACCCGGGTGCCCAGAACTTCGACGCTGAGGTCCAGCGCATCGTCGCCGCCGGCGCCGACGCCGTGGTCGTCATCGGCTTCGACGAGAGCTCGCAGATCCTCACCGGTCTGTTCGAGAACGGCGTGACCCCCGAGGCCACCTCGATCTACCTGGTCGACGGCAACGTGGGGAACGCCCTCGGCTCCAACTTCACCGAGCCCGGCACCCTCGTCGGCATCAAGGGCACCCTGCCCTCGGCCGAGATCACCGATGAGTTCGAAGGCCGCCTCCTCGAGGTCGACCCCGAGCTCACCGACTTCAGCTACGGCCCGGAGACCTACGACGCCGTCATGATCACCGCCCTCGCCGCCCTCGTGGCCGGCACCGACGACCCGGCCGCCGTGGCAGCCGAGATGATCGGTGTCACCCGCGACGGCGAGGTCTGCACCGATTTCGCTGCCTGCGCCGAGCTCATCGCCGCCGGTACCGACATCGACTACGACGGCCCGTCCGGCCCGCAGGCCTTCGGTGAGGCCGGCGAGCCCACCGAGGCCAGCTTCGCCATCCTCGCCTACGGCGACGACAACCAGATCGACAGCTCGCTGACCGAGTTCCGGTTCGCCTCGCTGAACTGATCTGACGTAGCACCGGCTCCTCGGAGCTGATTCCTGACGAAGGCCGGCCCCTCGGGGCCGGCCTTCTCGCGTCCCGCCCCCATCCCCGGACCACTCACCCCCCGACCCACTCCCACCCCCACANNGTCACCGACCCAATCCCGCAGCGCCTGGGCGGGTCCCGATTTTGGGTCGGTCTCAGGGCCCGAGCGGCCCTGTCATCGACCCAATATTGACGAGCGCGAGGTGGGGTCGGGTCCCCATCGCCGTGGCCGGCTGCCGTTCCTACCGTCACCGCCATGAGTGCATGGCTCGACCTCTCCGAACTCGCCAGCAGTCAGCATGGCTGCTTCTCCCGCCGCCAGGCGGCCGAGTTCGGCATCGACGCCCATGCGCTCCAACGCGAAGCGACCCGGGGGACCGTTCACCTCTGCCACCCCACGGTCTTCCGGGTCGCCGCTGCGCCGCGAACATGGCAGCAGCAGCTGATGGCAGCGGTGCTGACCCGCCCAGGCGCCTTCGCCTCTCATCGATCGGCGGCGCGACTGCACGGCTTCGGCGAGTTCACCCACGACCCGACGGTCGAGATCTGCTTCGCCCGCGGCAACTTCCATCAGCTCGACGGCGTCGTGGTACATCGTTGGCGCCGCCCGTCGGACCGCGACATCACCGAGGTCGACGGTATCCCCGTGGCGACCAAGGCGGCGACGCTCATCCACCTCGGTGTGGCGACAACGCGCAAGAAGCTGCTGCACACGGCGATCGAGGCCATCCCCGAGCGGGTGCATCCGATCTGGCTCGATCAAACCCTCGAGCGGCTGAATCGCCCCGGCCGAACCGGACGTCGCCAGCTCCTCGACGTGTTGACCGATCGTGCCTTCCAACCGCAACCGGTCGAGTCGGTCCTCGAGATGATGGTGGATGAGTTCGCTTCGCGTGCCGGCCTGCCCCCGCTCGAACGGCAGATCCCCGTGACGGCCGACGGTCGGATCTACCGGATCGACCTCGGGTACTCGGCCATCTCGTGGGGTCTCGAGGCCACCTCTCGCGCCCACCACTTCGGCCGCGAAGCCGAGGCGCGAGACTCGGTCCGCCACCTGCGGCTGGCCGCCGTCGGCTGGCAGGTCGAGTACTTCACGTGGTGGGCCGCACATGAACCCGAGCGGTTCGCCGACCTGCTGGTGGCGGCCGTCACTGCCCGATGCAAGACCCTCGGCGTCGACCTCGACGCCCTCCGTTCGGGTTGGGTCGATGACACGTCGCCGCCCGCCGCCTGAGTGACCCGATCCCGAGGAGCGTGGGGCGGGCGCCGGGGTTGGGTCACTGAGAGGGTTTGNNGGGCGGAGAGGGGCGCGAGGGGGAGCCGGCGCGGGGGAGCGCTCAGTGGGCCTTGGTGAGGGTGCCGAGGTAGAGCTCGATGACCTTGGGGTCCGTCAGCAGATTCCGGCCCGTGTCGGTGTAGGCGTTGCGTCCCTGATCGAGCACGTAACCCCGGTCGCAGATCTGCAGACACCGGCTGGCGTTCTGCTCGACCATGATCACCGACACCCCGGCGGTGTTGATGTTCTTGGTGTTGATGAACACCTGGTCCTGCAGGGCGGGGGAGAGCCCAGCCGACGGTTCGTCGAGCAGGATCACCTTGGGATCCATCATCAGCGCCCGGCCCATCGCCAGCATCTGACGCTCGCCCCCCGACAGGGCGCCGGCCCGCTGATCCTTGCGCTCGTGGAGTCGCGGGAACATCTCGGCCACGAAGTCGTAGCGCTCGACGAAGTTCTCGGGTCGCTGGTAGCAACCCATCTCGAGGTTCTCGGTGATCGTGAGACTCGGGAAGACGTTGTTGGTCTGGGGCACGAACCCGATGCCCCGGGTCACCAGCTTCGACGCCTTCATGTTGGTGATGTCGGCGCCGTCGTAGGTGACGGTCCCCTCGCGGATCTTCACCAGACCGAACAGCGCCTTGAGCAGGGTCGACTTGCCGGCGCCGTTGGGCCCGATGATCGCCACCAGCTCACCGGGGTGCAGCTCGAGGCTGCAGCCGTTGAGGATGTCGACCTCGGGGATGTAGCCCCCGGTGACGTTGTCGATGTGGATCAGCAGATCCGCCGGATCGACGGGTGCGTCGGTGGTCGGCTCGGCCGTCATGCGTCCTCCCCGAAGTCGAGCGCCTTGTCGTGACTCGTGCCCAGGTAGGCGTCGATCACCTGCTGGTTGGCGCCGATCGCGGCGTGCGGCCCCTCGGCGATCACGGCACCCTCGGCCATCACCACCACCCAGTCCGACACATCGCGCACGACGTCCATGTCGTGTTCGACGAACACGACCGTGCGGCCCTCGTCTCGCAGGCCCTTCACGTGCTCGAGCAGCGACTGGGTGAGGGCCGGGTTCACGCCGGCCATCGGCTCGTCGAGCATGATCAGCTTCGGATCGGTCATCAGCGCCCGAGCCATCTCGAGCAGCTTGCGCTGACCACCCGACAGGGTGCCGGCGAACTCTTCGCGCATGTGGTCGAGCTTGAAGCGCACGAGCAGTTCGTCGGCTCGCTGCTCGATCGCCTGCTCCTCACGATCCCAGAGGAACCGGAACGGCGCCGCCCACAGCTTCTCCCCAGCTTGGCCCATCGCGCCGAGCTTCATGTTCTCGATCACGGTCAGGCGCGACAGCGCCTTGGTCAGCTGGAAGGTGCGGACCATGCCGGCCCGGGCGACCTTGTGGGACGGCATCTTGCCGATGTCGACCCCGTCGAACGACCAGCTGCCCTCGTCGGGCGAATCGAACCCGGTCATCAGGTTGAAGAAGGTGGTCTTGCCGGCGCCGTTGGGCCCGATCAGACCGGTGATCAGCCCTCGCTGGATCTCGAGATGGTCGACGTCGACGGCGGTGAGTCCGCCGAATCGCCGCACGATGCCGTCGGCGATCAGGATCGGGTCGGGCTTGTGGGAACCGGGGACCTCGAGGGCCTCGGTCATGGCCGGGGCGGTGGCGCCGGGAAGCGACGACGACACGGGTTCAGCGGGCATCGAGGGCCAACTCTCGTTTGTCGCCGAAGATGCCCTGGGGGCGGAAGATCATCAGCAGCATGAGGCCGAGGCCCATGAGGATGAAGCGCATCTGGCCGACCTGGACACCGTCCATCAGCCACTCGGGGACGTAGCCCTCGGCGACCATCGCTCGCAGCGTGAGGTCGGTGAACGACAGCAGACCCGAGAAGATCATCGACCCGATCACCGGGCCCCACAGGCGGGCGGTCCCGCCGAGGATCATGGCGACCCAGATGAAGAAGGTCTTCGGGGTGCCGAGGTCCTGCGGGGTGGGCTGGACCGAACCCTGGTTGAGCACGAAGAGCATGCCGCCCAGGGCGCCGAACAGGCCGCCGATGACCAGGCTCTGCATCTTGATCACATACGCGTTCTTGCCGAGGGCCCGCACAGCGTCCTCGTCCTCACGCACGGCCTTGAGGGCACGCCCCCACGGGCTGCGCATCAGGAGGAACACGATCAGCACCGACAAGAAGACGAGCGCCCAGCCGACGGTGATGCTCCACAACTGCACCGGGGCGAACCCGAGGAGGCGGTCGTTGTAGGGGTTGATCGAGTAGAAGCTGCGGTTGAAGCCGTTGATGCCCTGGGAGCCGCCGGTCCACTCACGCCACTGGTCGCCGACGCCGGGGAAGCTGGTGGCGCGCACCAGGATGCGGATGATCTCCGACGACGCGATCGTGACGATGGCCAGGTAGTCGGCCCGCAATCGTAGGGTCGGGATGCCGAGGAGCAGGGCGAACACCGTCGCCGCGAGCAGGCCGATCACCACGCCGAGGGGCCAGGGTCCACCCTGGTCGACGGTGATGGCCAGGCCGTACGCGCCCACGGCGAGGAAGCCGGCGTGGCCGAAGTTGAGCAGGCCGGTGTAGCCGAAGTGGATGTTGAGGCCGATGGCGGCGATCGCGAAGTAGACGGCCTGGGGCCCGATGAACTGCCGGGCCGACTCGGCGAGGATGAGTCCCCAATCCATCAGCCGATCCTCTCTTTCCGTCCGAGGAGCCCCTGGGGCCGCACGAGGAGGATGACGACCAGCACGAGCAAGGTGCCGACGTTCTTGAGTTCGGGCGCCACGACCAGGGTGCTCAGGTTGACGAACATGCCGACGATCAGGCTGCCGAGCAGCGGGCCGTAGGCGGTGCCGAGCCCGCCGAGGGTCACGGCGGCGAACATCAGGAGCAGGAGCTCGAAGCCCATGTCCCAGGCGATGCCCTGGTTGAGGCCGAACAGCACGCCGCCGAGGCCGGCGAGGCCGCCGCCGATGACCCAGATCGAGAGGATCACCCGCTCGACATCGATGCCCGACGACTCGGCGAGGTCCTTGTTGTCGGCGACGGCCCGCATCGCCTTGCCGAGCTTGGTGGTCTGCACGCCGATGGCGACCGCAACGAGCGTCACCACCGAGATCGCGATGATCCACAGCTTGCGGGGCACGATGTTGAGCGGGCCGACGACGTAGGGCGACTGCTGGCTGTACTGCTGGAGGAAGTCGGTGTCGCCGCCCTTGTAGTAGAGGAAGACGTAGCGGGCGACGATCGACAGGCCGATCGAGATCACCAGCATGGCGATCAGCCCGGTGCCCCGGCGCCGCAGCGGCCGCCACACGAGTCGTTCGTTGGCGAAACCGGCCCCCGCCGTCAGCGCGATGGCGATCGGAGCGGCCAGCAGGACGTGGAGGCCCACCCCCACGTTGAACAGCAGGGCGAGCAGGGCGCCGAGGGTGACGAGCTCGCCGTGGGCGAAGTTGGTGAGCCCGGTCGTGCCGAAGATCAGCGACAGCCCGATCGAGCTCATGGCGATGATGAGGCCGAACACGAGGCCGTCGAAGGTGAGCCGGGCGAGCTTGGTGCCGAAGCCGTCGCCGGCCGGGGCCGAGGTGTCGACGCCGCCTTCGCCTTCGACCAGCGGGAACAGGACGTTGCGCTCCTGGCCGCCGTTGAGCGTGAAGGGCGGAAGGCTGGTCTTGGTCGGGTCGCGCAGCGACAGGCCGGCGGGGATCGACTCGGTGTCGATGCTCACCTGGTAATCGGCGGGTGCCGGCAGCTCGACGGCGAAGAAGCCCTCGGCGTCGGTGACGCCCTCGCCGGCATCGGCGCCGTCGGCGTCGGCCACCACGATGCGCACGCCCTCGGCCGGCACCCGTTCGCCCTCGGCGTCCTGGTAGAAGAGCGTGCCCTGGATCGTGCCGGTCTCCTGGGCGGCGGCGACGCCGGCCCACGACAGCAGCAGGCCGACGATGATGCCGAGCGCGCTCAGCGCAATCGGTCGGTGGCGACGAGCGGAACCCGAGGAGGGCCCGGCCCGAAGCGTTCTGTCCTCACGGACGGTGGTGCTCCACAACACTGGCGGGGGAGTATAAGCATGTCACGACCCCGTGTCGCCGGGACGAGCGGGATTGCCTGGTGGCATTTACACAGCCGTCACGCGCACGGCGGTCGAGGCGCTCGTCCTACCGCACCCGTTGGGGCCGGTGATCGACGGCGAAGAGGGCGTCGACCTCGGACGTCTTCGCTCGTTTCGCCAGCGGCGCCGTGGCGGCCGGCGTGGGCGGGCTGATCGGCGTCGGCGTCGCCACGTCGGGCACGGGGCGGTGCGCTTGTGGGGGAGAGGATGCGGCCGGTGCCTCCGGCGTCTCGTTCGCGCCCGACGTCTCGAGGGCGGCGGCCAGGTCGACCATCTCGTCGCACCGGTCGCTCGCCCCCCGGCGGGTGACGAGTCGGGCGAGTCGGGTGTCGCACACGTGGTGGACGAGGATGGCGCCGCCCAGCACCAGGACCACGTCACCGATGCTGAACACGTTGGCGAACGGCACACCCGACGGGATCGCGAACACGTCGCCGAGGAACCACAGGCGGGCGTCGTCGACCGGCGCTGAATTCTCGAAGGTGGGGGAGTCGGCGATGATGCCGGCCCGCTCGAGCGCGCTGCGCTGGGCGGGCATCACACCGCCGTTGGCGGCGATTGCGGCGAGGTTCATCAGGCCTCCGGCGACGATGACGACCATGCCCCCGAGGTGACGGTTGGCCCAGACGAACACCAGGGCCAACAGGTAGCTGAAGACGTGCAATACACCCGACGCCGTCGGCCCGAGCTGGTCGGGGAAGACCGAGATGACGGCGATCTGCAGCACGAGGGCGGCCGCGATCGCCCACCACCGCTGCAGTCGGATCTCGCCGAGGCGGACGAGGTCGCCGCCCAAGAGGGGGACCGAGGCGACGGCGAGGAGGAAGCAGACAGCGGTGATCACGAGCGGGATCCTTGGGGTGCGTGGGGCCGCGGGGGCAGGGCGTCGAGGTCGACCCGGCCGCTCCGGAGCAGAGGGGTGACGAGCCCGGCCGGTTTGGGTCGGGCGAAGAGGTAGCCCTGGGCCTGCTGGCAGCCGAGCTCGGTGAGGAGCTCGAGGGCCTCGACGCTCTCGACGCCCTCGGCCACCGTGCCGAGCCCGAGGTTGTGGCCGAGCTCGACCAGGGACCGCACGATCGTGAGGTCGCCGTCGCTCGAAGTGAGGCCGGTGATGAAGGACCGATCGATCTTGATCCGGTCGAGGGGGAGTTCGCGCAAGGTCACCAGCGAGGAGGTGCCGGTGCCGAAGTCGTCGATCGCCACCCCGACCCCGAGGCTGCGGAGCTGCCCGAGCACCGTGTGCGACCGGTCGGTGTCGGCCATCACCGAGTCTTCGGTGATCTCGATCTCGAACCGCTCGGGGGGCACGCCGTGGGCGCGCAGGATCGTTGCCACCCGGTCGGCGAAACCGGGGTCGTGCAGGTTGCGGGTGGAGACGTTCACCGCGACGGTCACGTCGGTGCCCTCGGCCGACCACTCGGCACTCTGGCGAGCCGCGAGCTGGAGGATGTGGTCGGTCAGCGGGGCGATCAACTCGGTCTGTTCGGCTTGGGGCATGAACCACGCCGGGTCGACTCGGCCATGCGTCGAGTGGTCCCAGCGAAGGAGGGCCTCGACGCCGACCACGTCGCCGGTCGCCAGCTCGATCTTGGGCTGGTAGGCGAGCTGGAGGTCGTCGCGGGCGATCGCGTCGGGCAGTTCCGACAGCAGTGTGAGGCGTCCGGGAACCCGTGTCCGCTGCCCGTCGGCGTAGACCTTGACCCCACCGCCTGCCGCCTTGGCCTCGTACATCGCGAGGTCGGCGTGGTGGAGGAGTGTGTCGACGTCGTCGCCGTGGCGAGGGAAGAGCGACAGTCCCACCGATGCGCCCACCGTCAGCGGCACCCCCTCGACGTCGAGCGGGGTGCGGATCAGTTCGACGAACCGTTCGGCAGCTGTTTCCGCCTGGTCGAGGTCCTCGACCTCACCGACGAGGACCGCGAACTCGTCGCCGCCGAGACGAGCGGCCAGGTCGCCGTTTCGCCCGCCTTCGGCGAGGCGGGCTCCGATCTGTTGGAGGACGAGGTCGCCGTAGTGGTGCCCGAGGCGGTCGTTGATGCCCTTGAACCCGTCGAGGTCGATGTGAAGCAGGGCCGCCTGTCGCTCTCCGCCCTCGGCCGCCTCGAGGCGGAGCGCGGCGTAGTCCTCGAACATCCGCCGGTTCGGGATGCCGGTGAGTTGATCGTGGGTGGCCTCGTGGGTGTTTGCCAGCGCCATCGCAGCGCTCTTGTAGACGACCCACATGGTGAGGAGGAGCACCGGCACGAGCACGACCGCCTCGCGGCCCACCACGACGAACACCGGGGTCAGTGCCAGGAGGAGGCCGTCCATGCCGAGGTTGATGCCGATCGAACGACGGATCATCTCGACGATCGGCAGGCCTTGCTGGAGGGCTATGGCCACGGCGACGAAGATGCTGTTGCAGGCGAATCCCACGCTGCACGCGACCGCGACTCCGAACAGCCACGCGGCGTCGACCGGGGCGCCATCGGCCACGGACTGCAGGTCGGTGATCAAGCCGCCGGCGGCGCCGCCGAGGGCGAGACTGAGGGTGAACTGGGCGGCGTTGAAGCCGGACCGCGACAGGCCGCGGCGGCCGACGACACCGACGACCAGCGCCACCAGGGCCACGGTCGCCAGCGGTGCCGCCGGGGGTGCGAGGAAGTAGAGGGTGAACGCGAACGCCCACGATCCCGTCAGCTCGGTGTCGTCGGTGAGCGACTGCATCGGGGCGAGCTCGGTGACGAGGAGGAACACCGCGAACAGGGCGAAGGTGGCGGGGTGGGCGCCCCACGGCTCGTCGCCGCCGAGGGCGACCATCACGGCGACCGCGCCGATGCCCGCCGCGATCACCGAGGTGATGTAGGCGGGGAGCAGGAAGCGGCGGACGTGGGTCGGGTTCACGAGATCATGACGTGGCGGATCGGGCGGGCGGCGATCTCTGCTCCCGTCGGTGCGAGCAGGGAAAAGCTGAGCGGGCCGGGCGCAATGCGCCCGGCCCGCCCGCCACCCGGCTGGGTGGGTCGTGTCATGGAGAGGAGATGAGGCTCAGCGCCACTTCCAGGGTGCACCCATCGTGGTGATGACGGCGCTCAATCCCACGATCGTGGTGGTGGCATAGATACGGGCTCGGGTGGTGGCGTTCACGGTGGCGTGTCCTTTCAGATACGCCTTGGTGATCGACCGTGCACGGCGTGCCGCTTGATGGGTGGAACTCCTCGCGCGCCCTGCTCGGACTGGGTCGATCGGTCCTTCGGCCTCAGTCTCGTCTGGCCTCAGTCTCGTCGAACCGGCACCGTCGCCAGGTTGCGGCGACTCCCGGCGAGCAGCAGGGCGCCCATCAGGAGGAGTCCGAACCCGAACGGCAGGAAGCGGGTGGCGTCGCCGCCGGTGTTGGGCAGCGAGGTCTGGGTGACGATCGTGCCGCTGACACGGGCGGTGTCGTCGGCGAGGATCACCTGCGGCGTCGGCGTCGAGACGACCGCGACGTTGGTGATCGAGCCGGTGGCGCCGGTCGCGACCCGGGTGGTCAGGTCGAGTACCGATGCGGCACCGACGGCGAGGTCACCGGCGAGGGCGCAGGTGACGTCGCCGTTGGTCGCCGAGCAGCTCCAACCGATCCCCGCAGCGCTGACGAAACTCAGGCCGTTGGGGAGCGCGTCGAGGATCTCGACCTGGGTGGCGGGCGACGGACCGTGGTTCACCACCGTGAGGCGGTAGACGGCGTCGCGCCCGGGGTCGAGGGGCCCGAGGAGGGCCTTGGTCAGCTCGAGCTGGGCGAGGGGCACCTCGGTCGGGTCCTCGTCGTCGTCGTTGCTCGGGTCTCGGTCGGCGGTGTCGCTGCTCACGCTCACGGTGTTGACCACGCCGGGGGCGGCAGCGATGCTCACGTCGACCACGAGGTCGACCGTCGCCGTCTGGCCGTCGACCAGGTCACCGAGATCGCAGGTGACCGTGCCTCCGTCGCCGCCGGGGTTGGCCGTCCCGGCCTCGAGGGCGCAGGTGGCGTTCGTCGCCGACACGAAGGTCAGGCCGGTCGGCAGCGCGTCGGCGATCGTGGCGGCGACCGCGGTGGCCGGGCCGTTGTTGACGACCTCGATCCGATAGCGGCCGGTGGCGTTGACCTCGAAGTCATCGCTGTGGTTCTTGGTCACCGCCAGGTCGGCGTCGACCCGGAGGCCGAAGTCGACGTCGTCGCGCACCTGGCCGGTGCTGAGCGAGGTCTCGTGGACGGCGTCGGTGATGCCATCGAGTTCGCTGACCACCGTCATGTCGGCGGGGATGCCGGCGGTGAGGGTGACCCGGACGTCTCCGGCCGGGAGGTTGGTGAATCCGTAGTCGCCGGCGGCGTCGGTGACGTCGGTGAGCACCAGGTCGTCGGCGGTGTCGATCGTGCCGTCGGCGCCGGCATGGCGCAGCTCGACGGTCACCCCGCTCTGGGCACCCTCGGTGCCGTCGACCACGAAGTCGGCGTCGTCGTCGACCCACACGAGGTCGCCGATCGCCGCGGTGCCGCGGTAGCCGAAGTCGAGGTCGAGACGGACCGGCGTCCCGCCGG
>JAWSVN010000284.1:0-450 GCA_033851875.1 Acidimicrobiales bacterium | reverse complement strand
CGCCTAGGCTTGGGGGCGATGATCGACGTCACCGATGCCACGTTCGAGACCGACGTTCTCGAGGAGTCCAACAAGCGCCCGGTCGTGATCGACCTGTGGGCCGAGTGGTGCGGCCCGTGCCGCACGCTCGGGCCGATGATCGAGAAGGTCATCGACGAGACCAACGGGCGCGTGTTGTTGGCCAAGGTCGACGTCGACGCCAACCCCCAGGTGTCGCAGGCCTTCCGGGTCCAGTCGATTCCGGCGGTCTACGCCCTGGTCGACGGTCAGGTGGTCGACGGCTTCATGGGCGCCCAGCCCGAGGACCAGATCCGTGAGTTCATCGCCCGGCTCCTGCCGAGCGAGGACGACCTGGCGATCGAAGCACTGCTCGAGGCCGGCGACGAGGCGTCGCTGCGGGAGATCCTCGAATCCCAGCCCGGCCACGAGGACGCCATCGTCGCCCTCGCC
>JAWSVN010000121.1:4077-22347 GCA_033851875.1 Acidimicrobiales bacterium | reverse complement strand
CCCCAACGACGTTGCGCTCAGCCCCACATATGGGGCTCAGCGTCACACGGTCGGCGCACTCACGCTGGGAAGCCGTCCGGCCAGATGTCCACTGCGTAGACGACCAATGCGTCGGGCCTCGGATCGAGACCATCCGGCGCGACGAATAGGTGGAAGGCGCCGACCGTGACGCCTTCGACGCTCAGTCTCCGCCCTACCCCATGTTCCGGCAGGGTCTCCCACACGCCATCACGTGCGAGCAGCGCCAGCGCAGCCGAGAGGTCGTGCCGCCAGAACAGTTGGCTGCGTTCGGGTTCGAGCTGGGTGCCGACTTCGGCGTCGAGCGACGAGCTGGCGCGGACCGGCCTGGTCAACGCTACTGCGAGCGGCGGTGACGCTGATCGAGCTCGGCCGCAGAGATCCGCGAGAGGGCATGAGGCGCCAGTTCCGAGTCGTCGACGACACGCAACCGATCGGCCATCGCTTCGACCGCAGTGGCATCTGGGCTGTCGGGCAGCGGTTCACCGAACCGGTCGACCGCCCTCGAGGTTCGTGGTTGAGCCATGGACGGAGATTACTCGCAGGGCGTGACAGCGATGCCGAGCGTTCAGGTCAGGCGGTGACGGCGGCGACGCCGGCCTCGAAGAGGGGGAGGCAGAGGCCCGAGCCGGTGGAGGCGGTGCGACCCCGGAGCGGGTCCTGGCGCTCGGTGACGTGGTCCTCGGGGTGGGGCATCAGGCCGAGCACGAGGCCGGTCTCGTCGGTGACGCCGGCGACGTCGCCGGGCGACCCGTTGGGGTTGGCGGGGTACGCCCCGCCGGCGGGCTCGCCGTCGACGGTCAGGTAGCGGAACGCAACGAGGTCGGCGGCCTCGAGGGCGCCGAGGTCCTCGGCCACGAACTTGCCCTCGGCGTGAGCGACCGGGCACCGCAGCGGCTCGGTGAGGTCCTTGGTCCACACCGACTGGCTCGACGGCGCCAGCGTGACCCACCGGCACTCGAAGTGGCCACTGTCGTTGTGAGCGAGGACCGATTGGTGGTTGCCACCGGGCAACAGCCCGGTGCGGACGAGGGCCTGGAAGCCGTTGCACACGCCGAAGATCGGCTTGCCGGCGGCGACCGCAGCGTGGAGCTGGTCACCGAACCAGCCCACCAGGTCGAGGCCGAGCAGGCGGCCGGCGCCGAGGGCGTCGCCGTAGCTGAACCCTCCCGGCACGGCCAGCATCTGGAAGTCGTCCATCGACGCCTCGCCGGCCCGCAGCGCCTCGAGCGGAAGCGACACGGGATCGGCGCCGGCGAGACGGAAGGCGTCGGCCAGGTCGCCGTCGCGGTTGGTGCCGAGGGCGACCGGGATCAGAACCTTGGGGGTGCTCATGCGTTGCCTCCCACCCAGGCACGGGCGATGTCGTCGAAGCTGAGTCGGACCGAGCCGACGGCGACGTCGGCACGATCACTCGGAGTGTCGTTCGGGGTGTCGGTGCCAGAGCCGATCACCGTGCCGATGCGGGCGGCGCTCGGCACGGCGGCGGCGAACGCCTCGGCGTCGCCCGGTGCCACCTCGACGAGGTAGCGGCCGGCGCCCTCGCCGAACAGGGTGGCGAGGTCGTCGTTGGCGTCGCCGAGATCGATGCGCACGCCGGTGCGGCCGGCGAAGGCCCACTCGGCGGCGGCGACGGCGAGGCCGCCTTCGGCCAGGTCGTGGGCGCTCACCACCAGGCCCTGGGCGATGGCGGCGGCCAGCTCGTGGTGGCGGGCGACGGCGCCGGGTTCCGGTCGGGGCACCTCACCCCCGTGGTCGGCGCCGAGCACCTCGTCGAGGTGGGAGCCGCCGAGAGCGCCGGCGGCCGGGCCGACAAGCCAGACGTCGTCGCCCGGGTTCACCGTGCCGGTGAGGGGCACGGTCGTGAGGTCCTTCACGATGCCCATGGCGGTGATCACGAGCGTCGGGGCGACCGGGTCGGGGGTGCCGTCGGGGCGGACGAACACGTTGTAGAGCGAGTCCTTGCCCGACACGAACGGGGCCGAGAAGGCGAGGGCGGCGTCGTGGCAGGCCTGGCAGGCGGCGACGAGGCCGGCGAGGGTGTCGGGGTCGGTCGGGTTGCCCCACGCGAAGTTGTCGAGCAGCGACAGCTCGGCCGGATCGGCGCCGGCCACGACGGCGTTGCGCACCGCTTCGTCGATGACGCTCCAGGCCATCGCCTCGGGGTCGATGCCGCCGATGACGGCGTTGACGCCGACGCCGAGGGCCACGCCTCGGGTGCCGGACGTACCGGGCGGGATGACGACGGTGCCATCGGCGGCGCCGTCGCCGGCGGCCCCGGCGTAGGGGCGCACGAGGGTGCCGCCGAGGACCTCGTGGTCGTAGGTGCGGACCACGTCCTCGTTGGAGCGGATCGACGGGTGGGCCAGCAGGCCGAGGGTGAGGGCGGTGACGTCGGTCGAGGCCGGCACCTGCCGCTCGGGTCGGCTGGTGTCGAGGGCGGCGGCGGTCATCTGCCGCTTGGGTCGACCGTCGTGGAGGAACTCGCAGTCGATGTCGATCATCGTCTCGTCGCCGTTGCGGACGATGAGGCGACCCTCGCCGGTGAAGCGGCCGATCACGTCGGCGCCGACGCCCCAGCGGGCGGCGAGTTCGAGCATCGGGGCCGGGTCGGCGCAGGCGACGACCATGCGTTCCTGGGCTTCACTCAGCCACACCTCCCACGGGGCGAGGCCGGGATACTTGCGAGGCACGAGCTGGAGGTCGACGTCCGCGCCGAGGGTCTCGGCCATCTCGCCCACCGCCGAGCTCAAGCCGCCGGCGCCGCAGTCGGTGACGGCGGTGTAGAGCTGGGCGTCTCGGGCCGCGCAGATCACGTCGATCAGGCCCTTCTCGACGATCGGGTCGCCGATCTGGACCGAGGAGCCGGCGATGTCGGCCGTCTCGACGCCCATCGTCTGGCTGGAGAACGTGGCGCCGCCGACGCCGTCACGCCCGACCGCGCCGCCGAGCACGACGATCGAGTCGCCGGGCTGGGCGTTGGTCGGGTTGGAGCCGGTGGGCAACAGGCCGAGGCAGCCGGCGAACACGAGCGGCGTGGTGGTGTAGGCCGGGTCGTGGAGGATGGCGCCGGCGATGTTGGGCACGCCGATCTTGTTGCCGTAGTCGCCGACACCGGCGATCACGCCGTCGCGGATCCGGGCCGGGTGGAGCACACCGTCGGGCAGCTCGGCCGGGTCGAGGTCCTCCGGGCCGAAGCACAGGATGTCGGTGACGGCGATCGGCTTGGCCGACACGCCGAGGATGTCGCGCACCACGCCACCGACGCCGGTGTTGGAGCCGCCGAAGGGCTCGAGGGCGGAGGGGTGGTTGTGGGTCTCGGCCTTGATGGCGACGTCCCAGCCGTCGTCGAAGGCGACGATGCCGGCGTTGTCGACGAAGGCCGAGTGCACATACGGGGCGTCGATCTCGTCGGTGGCCGAGCGCAGGTAGCTCTTGAGCAGCCCGTCGATCACCGAGCCGTCGGGCATGGTGATGGCGGCCCGGAAGGTCTTGTGGGCGCAGTGCTCGCTCCACGTCTGGGCCAGGGTCTCGAGCTCGCCGTCGGTGGGGTCACGATCGAGCGCCGTGAAGTGGTCGCGGATCACGACCATCTCCTCGGGGTCGAGGCCGAGGCGGCGAGCCTTGTTGACCTCGGCCAGGCCGGCCTCGTCGAGCCCGCGCACCACGATCGTGGTGGTGGCCGGTTCGGTGGCGCGCTGGTCGGCGAACGCGGCCGGCAGCGAGCCGAGGGCCCACCGCTCGATCACGTCGTTGTGGAGGACCCGCTGAGCGAGTTCGTCGATCTGGGCCTCGTCGAGGTCGCCCTGGATGACCCAGCGGCGGCCGACGGTGGCGGCCTCGACCTCGAGGCCGAGTTCGGCGGCGGCCCGCACCAGCTCGGCGCCCTCACGGTCGGTGACACCAGGACGCAGGCCGGTCTCGACGACCAGGCCGGTGGCACTGCCGTCGACGGCGTCGTGATCGGCGGCCGGCGAGCACCACTGCCCGACCGGGTCGACGATCAGTCGCTCGACCAGGGTGGCCTGGGCGGCGGCGTCGAGGCCGCCCCGCACATGCACGAGGCGGAACTCGGTGATCTCGGTGGCCGGGATCCCGAAGCGGCGGGCGGTGGCCAGCGGACCGTGGTCGCCGGCGTCGATGTGGCCGGGCCCGACCACATAGCTGAAGTCGTGCACGTCAATCGCGTCGTTCTGACCCATCGGGGGCTCAGGATAGGGCCGGGGCGAGCAGGTCGAACCCTCGATCGACGAGGGCCGCCAGGTCGCGTTTTCCGTCCTCGCGGGCCCAGCCGACCAGGGCGGCGGAGATCATGCCCATCACCGCGCCGGCGAGCATGTCGACGGCGTCGTCGTCGATCTCGGGGTCGGCGGCGAGGACCTCGCCGACGAGGGTGAGCCAGTCGTCGTCGAGCTCGGCGACCCGGGCCCGAACGGCCGGGAAGGCCATGCTGACCCGCATCGCCGTGAGCACCCGTTCGGCGTCGTCGGCGGCCACGGCAGAGACGGCGGCGGCTGCCTCGCGCAACCGGTCGAGGGCGGGCCGATCCGGGTCGCGCTCGAGGGCCGTGCGCAGGGTGGCAACCCACACGGCGTGGTGGCCGAGGGCGAGATCGGCCTTGGTCGGTGCGTGACGGAAGGCGGTCCGTCGGCTGACCCCGGCTCGGGCGGCGACGTCGTCGACGGTGACAGCGTCGAAGCCGTGCTCGGTGAAGAGCTCGAGGGCGGCGTCGCCGAGCGCCCGCCGCACGTTCGCCGCCTTCGTCGCTCGATCGACCATGGCGAGAGGCTAGCCAACGAACGATCAGGCGGCACTCAGTGCCAAAAATCACTGGACAGGCTCACCTCGGCCAACGATGATGCGAAACATGACACTCAGTGCCGCGACCGCACCACCGACTGACACTCAGGCAACCGATGCCGTGCCGCAGACGGGACTGAGTTCGTCGACCAACAGGAAGGGAGGGACCTTCCGGCACCGGACGATCGACAACTGCCACGCTCGATGGATCGACGCCTCCCCGGCCCAGATCGCGGAGCTCTTCCGGGGCCTCGCCGGCCCCCACGACCCCTTCTGGCCCGAGCGCAACACCGAGCCGATGCGCTTCGACCGGCCGATCGGGGTCGGCGCAACCGGCGGGCACGGACCGGTGCGCTACCACGTCACCGAGTTCGACCCGCCCCGCATCGCACGGTTCGAGTTCCTCCCCGGCACCGGCATCGTGGGCGAGCACCGCTTCGAAGCCGAACCGTACGGCGACGGCATGATCCTTCGCCACGTGCTCGCCGGACAGCTCGAGGGACCGATGCGGCTCCTCTGGACCCCCGTGGTGCGCTGGCTCCACGACGAGACGATCCAGGACGCCTTCGACCGGGCCGAGCGCCACACGACCGGCACGACCAGCCCCCGAGTGCCGCCTCGCTGGACCCGCCTCCTGCTCCGACTCGCACCACGGTCGATGCACGAGGCCGCCGCCGCCGAGCGTGTCGCCCGCGACGCCGGAGTGTTCGCATGAGCATGGGAATCACCCCCGCCCTGGCGCGCCCACTTGCGCGGTGGACGGCCACCGCCGGCCTCGCCGGTGCCAGTGCGCTCCACGCCCACTGGACCAAGCAGACGATCGACGGCACGCTGCCCGATGACTTCGCCGAGGTCTGGATCGGCGACGGGGCGCGGGTGCCCCCGGCGTGGATGACCGCCGGCGTCGCCGGGGTGCTGGCTGCGATGACGGGCAGCGTCGCAGCCAACCACCGCTCCGCCCGATTGGTCGGCGGCATCCTGGCGGCGCGGGCGGCGGGCGGGTTCGTCGCCTCGGGCCTCTCGTCGAGCGACGGGCCCTTTCGTGCCCGTGATCTCGCCCTCTACTCGCCCTTCTGCGCCGCCCTCGCCGCCCTGATCTGGCTCGGCAGCCGCCGCTGAGCCGCTACCGTTCCGGGGGATGGACAGCTTCGTGTTCGGCGTCGACCTCGATGGCGTGTGTGCCGACTACACCACGGGCTTTCGCGAGATCGTCGCCGAGGTCAAGGGTGTCTCGATCGAGGACCTTCCCCTCGAGCGCTCGTGGGACTTCCGCGAGTGGGGGTTGACCCCCGACGATTTCAACGAGCTCCACAACTACGCCGTGAGCGAGCGTCGCATGATGGCGAGCCTCCCCGCGTTCGATGGCTGCGCCGACGCCCTGTGGCGCCTCTCGGACGCCGGCGTCTGGATTCGCATCATCACCCACCGGCTCTACGTCAACTGGGGCCACGCCGCCGCCGTCGGCGACACGGTCAGCTGGCTCGACGACAACCGCATCCCGTATCGAGACATCTGTTTCCTGGGCGCCAAGCCACAGGTGGAGGCCGACGTCTACATCGACGACGCACCCCACAACGTCGAGGCGCTGCGAGCCACCGGCAACCCGGTGATCGTGTTCGACCAGCCCTACAACACCGACCTCGAGGGCTATCGGGCCCACACGTGGCCCGAGGTCGAGGAACTGGTGATGGAGCTGGTCGCGGCCAAGCGGGGCGTGCAGCCCCAGTTGCCGGGTTTCGACGCCGGCGCCGAACGCCTCGACCGCCGCCGTTCCAACGGCGACTGACGAACGTCAGGCGGGCTGGCTCGCGTCAGGCGGGCTGGGGAGCGCTGGCCTCGGCCAGGCGGTCGAGCGCCTCCATGAACCAATCGGCGTCGACCACATTGCGGCCGGGCACGTCGGCGAGGTACTCGTCGATCAGCGTGGTGAACCCTTCGTCGCCCCCCGCAATGCGGAGGTCGAGGAGGTGGTCGATCACGCGGTTTCGGTCGACGAGCTGGCCGTCGATCTGGTTCCGGATGTCTTCGATCACGTTCTCAGGCACGTCGTCCATGGTGCCACTGTTTCGGCCGGTGTGAGGCATCAGTTGTGGAGACGTTCGACTCACGTTGCGGACCGAGCGACCTAGCGAGGCGACGCGTTGCCGCCTCGCACTTCGCGAAACCCCTGGTCAACGGGCTCCGATCGGCCCACTATGACGTCTGTCACGCTTCGCGATCCGACGGGCCGAGACAGGATCGTCGTGGGGACTTTTCACAACGTTCACACCCTCACGTTGCGAAAACGGCCCGGAACCGAGCCCGTGGACCGCTCAGGGAACGACGACCACCAAGGTGCCGATCGGAGCCCACTCGTAGAGCGCCTCCGCCTTGTGGTCGGCCTGGCGTACACAGCCCGACGACTGATACGTCCCGAGCTGCGCCTCGGTCTGGAGGGGCCGACCTCCCGTGCCGTAGCGGGGGATCGAGTGGAAGCCGATGGCCAGGGTGCGCCCGTGTGCGAAGCGCACCATGTGGTCCATGACGATGCCGTCGTGGCCGGCCCACGCCTTGGCCGACTTGGAATACACCCGGTACGTGCCGGTTGCCGGGGTGAGACGGCGACCGGACACGAGATAGGTGTCGGCGATCGACTCGTCGGCCTCGACCAACCAGACGCGCTGCTGGGAGTCGGAGTAGACGATGCGCCGCCCCTCCCCCGATCCGTCCGGCACAGGCGGCGCCTTGATCGTCGGCTCGACCGGGGGCGCGGTGCCGGTCACTGCGACGAACTCTGGCGACTCGGAGAACCCGAGGAGGACCCGGACGCGGGTGTCGCCGGCAGCGAGCTGCCCCTCCCAGAACTCGCGACCGCCGGCGTCGGGGGTGCGGTCGAGCACGTTGGCGTAGAGGAGCTCGACGAAGGCGGTGTCGTCGACCTCGCCGTAGGTTTCGGTCCACTCGGGCGACACGATGAAGGCGCCGGCGACGTCGCGCAGGTCCATGCCGTTGTCGTACTCCAGGCTCCAGAACTCGAGGCCACCGGCGTCGGGCTCCCGGTCGAACACGGCGTGATAGAGCCGCACGACCGAGTCGCGCACCCCGACCGGCACCTGGTCGATCTGTGAGCTCGGGGCCACGGGAGAGGCGACCGACAGCACGGTGGAGAGCAGGCTCAGGACAACGGCGGCGACCACGTCGGCCGACAGTAGTCTCACGGCGTGATGGTGCTGGCGAGGGTCGCTGCTGCGGTGCTCGCCGCCGTGTTCGTGTGGGCGGCGGTGGCGAAGCTGCGCGACCGCGAGGGCACCACCGTCGACTTCGCCGCCATGGGCCTGCCGGCGCCGGGGCTCAGCGCGGTGGTGGTTCCGGGGGCGGAACTCGCCGTGGCGGTCGCCCTGGTCGTCGGCGCGGCCATCGGCGGGGTGCCGGTGGGCGCCTACGCCGCCTTCGTGCTGCTGGTCGGCTTCACGGTCCACCTCGCCTCGATCGTGCAGAGCGGACGACCCGTGGCGTGCCGCTGCTTCGGCGGTGCGTCGACCGAGCCGGTGTCGAGCCGGTCGCTGGTCCGCAACGCTGCGTTGCTGGGCCTTGCGGCGTTCGTGGCCCTCGTCGGCTGACGGCGCCGCGTTCGGCCTCCGACACGGTTGACTGTTCGCATGCGTTTGCCTTCGCCGACCACGCCCACCGCGCCCGACACCCGCCCCGTCGCCCCGACGGCGACGGTTCGCCGCCGGCCCGGTCGTCGGTTGGTCGGCGCCCTGGTCGCCGTCGCGACTCTCGCAACGGCGTGCGGCGACGGCGACGCCACCCGAGACGACCTCGTCGCCAACCTCACCGACGTCGCCGACTTCTCCCAGGCCGAGGCCGAGTGTGTGGCCGACGCCATCTACGACAGCGGCGACTGGACCCAGGACGAGCTCAACAGCGTCGGTGGCGGTCTGGTCGACGACGAGGGCAACGAGAAGGTGCCGGGCTTCGGCGACGCCCTCGACGCGGCCGTCGCCAGCTGCGCCGGTCGCAGCTGACGCGAACGACGCGACCACGCGAACGACCCGGGGCCAGAGCCCCGGGTCGTGTCGAAGAAGAGCGGTTGATCAGGTGGTGATCAGCTGAGGCGCTCGACGATCATGGCCATGCCCTGACCGCCGCCGACGCACATCGACTCCATGCCGATGCTCTTGTCGGTCTCCTGCAGGTTGTTGATCAGGGTCGTCATGATGCGGGCGCCGGTCATGCCGAAGGGGTGACCGAGGGCGATGCCGCCACCGTTGATGTTGAGCTTGTCGTGGTCGATCCCGAGGTGGGTGGCCGACGGCAGCACCTGGGCGGCGAACGCCTCGTTGATCTCGACGAGGTCGATGTCGTCGATGGTCATGCCGGCGCGCCCCATGGCCTGACGGCAGGCCTCGATCGGGCCGAGGCCCATGATCTCGGGGTTGAGGCCGGTGACGCCGCTCGAGATGATGCGGGCCAGCGGGGTGAGGCCGAGCTCGGCGGCCCGGGTGTCGCTCATCACGACCACGGCGGCGGCGCCGTCGTTGAGGGGGCAGGCGTTGCCGGCGGTGATGGTGCCGTCGGGGCGGAACACCGGGTTGAGGCCGGAGACCTTCTCGAGGGTGACGCCGGCGCGGGGGCCGTCGTCGGCGGCGAGCACGGTGCCGTCGGACAGGGTGACCGGGGTGATGTCCTTCTCGAAGAAGCCGTTGGCGATGGCGGCCTCGGCCCGGTTCTGCGACCGCACGCCCCAGGCGTCCTGGTCTTCGCGCGACACGTTCTCGACCTGGGCGACGTTCTCGGCGGTCTGGCCCATGGCGATGTAGATGTCGGGCAGACCCTCGGGGGCGGACCAGGTGTCGGCGCCGCCCTCGGAACGCTTCGCGGTCCGGGCCGCAGCGTCGGCGAAGATCGGGTTGGCGGCGTTGCCGCCGTCGGAGGAGCCGTTGCCGTAGCGGCTGACGAACTCGACGCCCGCCGCGATGAAGGCGTCGCCCTCACCGGCCTTGATGGCGTGGGCGGCCATGCGGATCGTCTGCAGCGACGACGAGCAGTAGCGGTTGACGGTCACGCCCGGCACGTTGTCGAGCCCGGCCATGACAGCCACGACGCGGCCGATGTTGAAGCCCTGCTCACCGGCGGGCGAGCCGCAACCCATGATCAGGTCGCCGATCTCGTCGTGGGGCAGCTCCGGCACCTTGTCGAGGGCGGCGGTGACGATCTGGGCGGCGATGTCGTCGGGACGCTCGTTGGCGAGCGCCCCCTTGAACGCCCGTCCGATCGGGCTGCGGGCGGTGGAAACGATGACTGCCTCGGGCATGTGGTGCACTCCTTGCAACAGTGAAGGGCCCAGATGCTCTCACCAACTTGACCGCCCGGTCCAGTTTCGCGGCGACATCGCCCGTGGAGCGGCTCAAGAGCGGTCGGAGTGGGCCGATGGACCCAGGTGACCCTCAGCCCCGAACGCGAAGCCGCGGTGCGTGCCGAACTCGACGCCGGACTGGCTCGGATCGCGGCGCGCGAAGCGGCCGAGGCGGCGGATCGCAAGGCGCGGCGGAACATGTGGTTGGCCCATCACTGGCCGGATCACTACGAGGAACGCTGCGTGATGGTCGGCTCGACCCCGGTCTGCCGACGGTGCGCGTCGCTCTACCCGCTCGGGTTGTTGGTGGCGGCCGCGTCGGCCGCCGGTTTCGCCCCGTGGCCACACGCGTGGGACCCGTGGCCGATCTGGCTGCTGTCGATCCCGGCGACCGTCGCCTACTGCGGCGAGGCGCTCGGCTTCTTCCACTACCGGGCCAGGGTGCAGGTGGTCACCACCCTGCTCGCCGCCCTCGCCTTCGGGCGAGCGCTCGGCTACGAGTTCCTCGAACGCTGGAGCTGGGAGTTCTGGGGCCCGATCAACGTGTTCGGGTTCATCTGGTTCCTGGCAACGGCATTCGGCATGCTCCGCCGTCGGGCGTGACCGACCGCATCGCGCAGACGCCGGCCGGGCTCGCCCGCTTCGATCGTTGCGAGGCCCAAACGGTCCTGCGCGTCCTGAAGCCGCGGATCAACCGGTGGTTCGTGTGGCTCTTCATGGTCCCGACGCTCGGGCTCGTTCAGTTCACGATGACGGTTGCCGCCATCCAAGCCCCGAGCCCGACCTTTCTCGCATTCGCCGTCCTCGGCCCGCTGATCATGGCCGGCGCGTACATCGGAGAACGGTCCGCCAGGCATCGCCGTGTCGAACGCCTCCTCGCACGCGGCGACGCGCTCTTCCAGGACGCAGTCGTGCGGATCGACCCAACCGCGCTCGAACTCGAGGGCACGGCGCGGACGTTCTCGATTCCCTGGGACCAGGTCGACTCGTGGAAGCGACACGGCACGGTGATCGAGATCGAGTCGAAGGATCGGCGCTGGTTCGTCCCGACCGGAGCACTCGAGCCATCGGTGACCAACACCCTCGAGCATCGACTCCTCCATCCGGTCGAGCGCCCGGGACGCGAGCACCCCTCTCCGGACGGGCCGCGGAGCGTCGAGGGTGGCGTCGTGGCCTTCCACATCGACGAGACGCTGCTCGCACGCGGGACCCGGATCATCCAGGCCAGTCCGGTCGTTCAGGGTCGCCGCTTCGCAGTGGCGCTGAACCTCATCGCACTGGCGCTCTTCATCCTCGGCTTCGGCGGGCGTCTCCCGGCGACGTGGTGGCTTGCGATCGCGCTCCTCCTCGCCTCGATCCTCGTCGCCAGCCGGTGGCTGGAGCGCAGAAAGCTCCGCCGACAGCTGGCCGCCCTCGGTGACGCAACGCGATTTCGGCTGCGAGCCAACGACGCCGGCTTCACCCTCATCACCGGCGACGGTGTGGTCGCGTCGACACGCTGGCGCGATCACCGACGCTGGATCGACGGCGGCGACGTCCTCGTCGCCGAGACGACGGGCGGCGCGTGGTCCATGCTCCCGATCGGCGAGTTCCCGCCCCACGTCGCGACGACGATCCGCGACGGCCTGCGCGCCAACGGTGTCCGACAGGACACGACCCGGGCAGCTCGGCTGCCCTCCCGCTAGTAGTCGATCCCCTTCTTGGCGACGATGCCGGCGTCGAAGGCGTGCTTGACCTTCTCCATCGACGTGACCGTGTCGGCCACCTCGATGATCTCGTCAGGCATGTCGCGGCCGGTGAGGATGATCGATGTCTTCTCCGGTCGGTCGGCGACGACCTTGGCCACCTCGGCGGTGTCGATCCAGCCGAACGTCATGGCATAGGAGATCTCGTCGAGCACCAGGAGGCGGTGGTTGCCGGCCTCGATCAGTTCCCGAGCCTTCTCCCAGGCGCCGCGGGCGAGCGCGGCGCTCTCGTCGAGGTCGTCGGACTCCCACGTGAACCCGTCGCCGGCGGCCAGCCACTGACAGCCGAGCTGCTCGAGCAGCTTCTGCTCGCCGGTGTTCCAGTCGCCGCTCTTGAGGAACTGAACGACGGCGGTCGGCCACTCCCGGGCCAGCGCCCGGATCGCCACCCCGAAGGCGGCGGACGACTTGCCCTTGCCGTGACCGGTGTTGACCAACACCAGCGACTTGGCGACGCGCATCTCCGACTTGTCGGGAGCTTCGGTCGGCGGGGTCTCGTTGGGGGCCATGGGCAGGAGACTACCGGTGCCCCCTGCGCCGAGCCCTACTCGCCGATGCTCTCCTCCCCAATGGCCGATGCTCTACTCCCCAATGACGGCGTCGGACTCCCGGATCGCGCCGGCGTAGATGCCCTTGGCCATCAGCGAGGTCTCGCTCCGGCGCCGCCGCCCGTAGATCTCCCGCCGGATCCGATGCACGGCCTCGTCGTCGGGGGCGGCCCGGCCGGCGGTCTCGATCAGGTGACACGCCAGACGATGGTCGCCGGCCTCGGACAGGGCGACGGCTCGCTCGGTGAGCTTCGCCGCGCCCCCGGCCAGGTCGGCCAGCTCCCGGGCGAGGGCGTCGGCGGGCGCCGGCTTGAGCGTCGCCGGGTCGCCGTCCCACCAACCGCCGTAGAGGCGCCAGATGTTGCGGACCACGAACTCGGGCTCGTCGTAGGTCGGCCGAAGGTAGGGCAGGGCGAGGGTCTCGGCCGGCACCTTGGCCTCGTGCAGGATCTCGTCGAGGGTGGCGCCGGCGTTCATCATCGCCACGACCGCCTCCTCGAGGTCCTCGAGGGTGCGGGCCACGGTCGTCAACACGGTGGCGATGCGGTCACGGCCGGCGATCGGCAGCCCGTGGGCCGGGAGCAGCAGCTCAGGTTCGAGGGCGACCATCTCCCGCAGCGCCGAGGCCCACTCGGCCGGGTAGCGCTGGACCTTCTGGGGGTTGCCGGCGTTGGGGAACACCCACACCATCAGGTCGCCCGAGCAGATGGCTCGGTGCTCGGGGATCCAGGCCCAGGCGTGGTCGTCGGTCTCGCCCCGGGCGTGGCGGAGTTCGACGTCGAGTCCGCCGACGCTGAAGGACGATCGGCTCGCGAACGTGTCGGTCGGTTCGGCTGCGTCATCGGGGAGGAAGCGGCGCTGCGGGTCGACGCCGGTGCCGCCGAGCCGCATCGACGCGTGCACCCGCCCGTGGCCGAACTGCCGGGCATTGATCACGGTGTTCCAGCCGTTGGTGCGGCGATACCGGGCGAACCGATCACGGACCGCCTCGTGGCCGATCACCCGCGGGTCCCGATGACCGCGCTCGCGGTTGTCGGCGACAAGAGCGCCGCTACCGCCGACGTGGTCGACGTGGCCGTGGGTGTAGACGAGGCTGTGGAGCGGGTCGGTCGACCAGCCCCGCAGTGCGTCGGTGACCGCCTGGCCGGTGGCGGCGCCGCTGGCGTCGAAGGCCACGAGGCCGTCGTCGGTGCGGAACACGACGCTGTGGCTGAACGACTCGACGACCGCCACCCCGTTGCCGAGCTCCGACAGCTCGTTGGTCACTCGGTTGGGCGCGACGTCGGTGACACCGTCGTCGATCAGGCGAGCCGACAGGTCCAACAACTCCGAATCGAATTGAGGCATACGCCTTACTAGCGGATCGGTCGCTCGTCGCGCCACCGCGACGAGCAGAGCACCGCTCGGCGCCCGCCTAAGGTGAGGCGGTGCCTCGTGCCGCCCCCGTCCCCGTCGAACGTGAGGTCCGCCTCCTCGACCTGCCGACGCACGAGTCGCTGCGGGCCGCCCACGACCTGACCGACACCGGCGCGGCCGTCTCGTCGGGGCGACGGCTGGTGGTCGTCGGACTGCGCGACGCGGACCGCAACGTCGGCTGGGGCGAGTGTTCGGCCCTGAACGCGCCCACCTACTCACCGGAGTGGGCCGACGACGCGTTCGCCGTGCTGGCCGACTCCGACCGACTCGACCCCGCTGCCCATCCGATGGCGGCCGCCGCCGAGGAGATGGCCCGCCTCGATCTCGCGCTCCGTGTCGGCGGCCGTTCGCTGGTCGCCCATCTCGCCGATGGGCGACCGACGGTCGACCGGCTCCCGATGGCGGCGGTCGTCGGGTTGCCGGCGGCGACGGCCGGGCGACCGGCCAGCGTCGACGATCTCGTCGGCGACGTGGGCCGCCGGGTCGACGCCGGCGCTCGCCGGGTGAAGCTCAAGGTCGTGCCGGGGTGGCTGGGCGGGCCGGTGCGAGCGGTCACCGACGCCTTCGCCGACCTCGAGGTGCAGGTCGACGCCAACGGCTCGCTCGGGCCCGACGACCTCGACGAACTCGCCGGCGTGGCCGACCGGCTGTCGGCGATCGAGCAGCCGTTCACCGACGTCGACCTCACCCGCCGCCTCGCCGGCTCGTGCCCCACACCGATCCTGTTCGACGAGGGCACCCCGACCGCCGCCGACATCCGATCCCTCGTCGACGCCGACCTCGGCCTGGGGGTGGTGCTCAAGCCACCTCGCCTCGGCGGGCTGGGCGCGGCGGCCGAGGTGCTCGCCTGGTGTGCCGAGCGAGGTGTCCCGACGGCGGCCGGCGGCATGCTCGAGTGCGGCCTGGGTCGCCACGCCCTCGCCGCGTTCGCCGCGTTGCCGGGCCTCACGATCACCGGCGACGTGTCGCCGGCCCGTCAGTGGTTGGCGGCCGACCCGTGGCCCGATCTCGCCGTCACCGACGGCGAGATCGTCGTGCCGGGCGAGCCGGGCGTGGCCCCGATCCCCGACCTCGACGAGCTCGACCGCCTCACGGTCGCTCGGTACTGAGCGGCTACCAACCGGCTACTGACGCTCCCACCAGCCCGCCGACCAGCCGAGGATCGCGTCGGCGGTCGCGTCGGGCTGCTCGAGGTGAACGGCGTGGGTGCCGGGCTCGAGGTGGAGCGAAGCGTTGGCACCGACGGCGTCGACGATGCGCTGGCCGAGGGCGGTGAACTTGGCGTCGTCGGCTCCGGCGATCGCCAACAGCGGCGCCTCGATCGACCCCAGTCGGTCCCACAACGGCTCCTGGGTCCCGGTGCCGACGTGGCACAGCGACGCCGCCAGCCCGGCCTCGCGGTTGGTGAGACGCTCGGCTCGCGCCGCGGCGGCCTCGTCGAGGCCGGCGAAGAGGGGATTGGCCAGCCACCGGTCGAGGAAGGCGGCGAGGCCGATCTCCTCCAGCCGGGCGGCCAACACCTCGTCGGCCGCTCGACGGTCGGCCCGCTCCGCCTCGGTGTCGAGGCCGCCGGTGGCCCCGATCGTCACGAGCCCGGCCACCAGCTCGGGGTGGGCGAGGGCGAGGTGGAGGGCGGTGCGGCCACCCATCGAATAGCCGACGACGAGCGCCGGTTCACCGTCGGCGACGTCACGGATCACGTCGGCGACGAGTTCGGCGGTCGTCCACAGGTCGGCGTCGTCGTGAGCGCTGCGTCCGTGGCCGGGCAAGTCGACCATGGTGACGGCTGCGACCTCGGCCAACCGGTCGGCGAAGCGCCCCCAGCACGACGAGTTCTGGGTGAACCCGTGCAGCAGCACGATCCGGGTCGACACGGCGTCGGCCGGGCGACCGAGCGAGCGATGGTGCAGCGCCACGACCTGACCCTCGAGGTCGCTCACTCCGCCGGCTGGCGGCGGCCCATCTGCAGTCGGCCGGCCATGCGCATCAGCGACGTCGGCACCGTGCCGGCGAGGCCGGCGGCGGTCTTGTTGAGGGCGCCGGTGGTCACCCGCGGCTTGCCGGCGTTGAGGGCCTCGATGCCCTCGCGGGCGACGTCGACGGCGTCCTGCCACATGAACTCTGGCAGCCCGGTCGTGTCGAAGTCGGCCCGGGCGTGGAACTCGGTGTGGGTGAGGCCGGGGCACAGCGCCGTCACCGTCACCCCACGAGGCGCCAGCTCCTGGTGGATCGATTCGGTGAAACTGGTGACGAAGGCCTTGGTCGCCGAGTAGACGGCCGACTCGGGGGCGACGAGGTCACCGGCCAGGCTCGACACGTTGAGGATGCCGCCGCGTCCGCGCTCGGCCATCGTGGCGCCGGCGACGTGGGTGAGGCGCATGAGGGCGACGATGTTGACCTGCACCACGCCCATCTCGTACTCGAGATCGGTGTCGACGAAGGAGTGGCCGCCGCCGTAGCCGGCGTTGTTGACCAGCAGGTCGATCGGACGCTCGTCGTCGCGCAGCCGGGCCTCGACAGAGGCGAGCTGGGCCGGGTCGGCGAGATCGGCGGTGAGCACCTCGACCTCGGCGTCGAGTTCGTCGGCCAAGGCCTCGAGTCGGGCGGCGTCGCGAGCGACCACCACGAGGTCGGTGTGGTCTTCGGCCAGTAGGCGGGCGAGCTCGCGGCCGATCCCGCTCGACGCTCCGGTGACCAGGGCCCGGTTCCAACGCTTCTCCATCGACCGGACGCTACCCGTATCGTTGGGCGGGTGAGCACCCCGGACTCGAGCCCCTCCCCCACGGCCCTGCCCGAGACGGCCAACGCGACGTTCTGCGCCACCCTGGTCGACACGTGGGTCGCGCGCGGCGTCGACGCCGCCTTCATCGCTCCCGGCTCGCGCTCCACGCCCCTCGCCCTCGCCCTCGCCGCCCGCGACGAGCTGGCCGTGCACGTGTTCCACGACGAGCGCTCGGCCTCGTTCGCCGCCCTCGGCCACGCCCGGGCCACCGGCAACCCGAGCGTGATCCTGTGTTCGTCCGGCACGGCCGGCACCCACTTCCACGGCGCCGTCGTCGAAGCCGACCTGAGCCGCGTCCCCCTCCTGGTCTGCACCGCCGATCGACCGCCCGAGCTGTGGGACCGAGGGGCGCCCCAGACGATCCGCCAGACCCACCTCTATGGCGGCATCGTGCGGTCCTTCGTCGAACCGGGCTGCCCCGACGACACCGACCCTGCAACGTGGCGGGCGCTCGCCCACCACAGCGTCGATGCCGCCCTCGGACATGCCGGCGACATCGCCGCCCCCGGCCCGGTGCATGCCAATCTCAGTTTCCGCGATCCGCTGACCGGTGCCGCCGGCGCGCTCCCTCCCGACGTCGACCGTGCGGTGACCCCGCCGGTCGGGCCCACCGTGAGCGCCAGCGAACTCGACGAACTCGCCGACGTCCTCGCCGACGAGCGGGGCGTGATCGTCGTCGGCCGCACGCCGACCGACCCGGCGGCGATCCTCGAACTGGCCGAGCGCCTCGGCTGGCCGGTGATCGCCGACCACCGCTCGGGCTGCCGCACGGCCGCCACGCTCCGCCACGCCGACACGATCCTGCGCCACCGCCCCTTCGTCGAGGGCCATCGCCCCGACGCCGTCCTGCGGCTCGGCGAGATCGTGTCGTCGAAATCGGTGTCGCAGTTCGTGTCCGGGGCCGCCGCCGCCGGCGCCACCGTGGTGGCCGCCTGCCCGTGGGACCGCCTGATCGACCCGGAACACAGCGCCACCCACACCCCGCCCGAGGCCGGCCTCGTCGCCGGCCTGCTCGAGCGCCTGCCTGCCACCGCCAACGATGCGACCTGGCTCGACGCCTGGCGGCGAGCCGACGCCGCGGCCGTCGACGCGATCGACGCCGTCCTCGCCGGACGGAGCTCGGCGACCGAACCGGCCGTCGCCCGGCTCGCGGTCGACGCCACGCCGAGCGGCGGCGCCCTCGTGGCGTCGAGTTCGATGCCGACCCGAGACGTCGAGTGGTTCGGCGCCAACCGTGACGACATCGCCGTGTTCGCGAACCGCGGCGCCAACGGCATCGACGGGATCGTGGCCACCGCTGTCGGCACCGCCCTGGCCGGCCTCCCGACGATCTGCCTGATCGGCGACGTCGCCTTCCTCCACGACGCCACCTCGCTCACCGCGCTGGCCGCCCGAACCGAGTCGGCGGCGATCGACCTGACGATCGTCGTGGTCGACAACGACGGCGGCGGCATCTTCTCGTTCCTCCCCCAACACCAACTGCTCCCCGCCGGGCGTTACGAGCAGCTCTTCGGCACCCCCCACGGCACCGACCTCACCGCCCTCGTCGCCGCCCACGGACTGACCGTGCACGACGCCGGCACCACGCTCCCCGCCGCCGACGAGATCACACCCGACGGGATC
>JAWSVN010000121.1:0-4068 GCA_033851875.1 Acidimicrobiales bacterium | reverse complement strand
CCCCTTCGGGAATCAGCTGACGGCCCCATCGGTTGCTCGTCCATGCGCCCGAGGATCCCGCTCGTCCTGTTCGCCCTCGCCGTCGTCGTGGCGGCGTGCTCCGGCGACACCGCTGCCCCCAGCGCCGACCCCGGGCCCCCGGACACGACCGCTGGGTCGGTGGCGGGCGCCGCCGAGCCCGAGACCGCGGCCGGCGATAGCGCCGACGGCGATGCCGGCGAGCAGGACAGCCCGCCGCTGGTGACCGTGCCCCAGATCGAGGGCGACGACGATGTGGTCCGCAACTCGGCCTTCTGGGACATGACCGACGACGACTTCCCGGAGCCGCTGGTCGACCCCGACCTCATCCGACCCGGCGGTCCACCCCCCGACGGCATCCCGCCGATCGACGTCCCCCGGTTCGAGGTGGCCGACACGATCGACTGGTTGGCCGACGCAGAACCGGTGGTGGTGCTCGCCGTCGGCGACGAGCGGCGGGCCTACCCGGTGCAGGTCCTGACCTGGCACGAGATCGTCAACGACACGATCGGCGACACGCCGGTGACGGTCGCCTACTGCCCGCTGTGCAACTCGGCGCTCGCCTACGACCGCCGGCTCGGCGACCGCATCCTCGACTTCGGCACCTCGGGCATGCTGCTCCACTCGTCGCTCGTCATGTACGACCGGCAGACCGAGAGCCTGTGGTCGCACTTCACCGCCGAGGCGGTGATCGGTGAGCTCGCCGGGAACGAGCTGGCGACGCTGCCGGTCGAGATGCAGTCGTGGGCGACGTTCCGCGACGCCAACCCCGACGGCCTCGTCCTCACCCGCGATACCGGCTACTCGCGTGACTACGGCCGCAACCCCTACGTCGGCTACGACGACCCGGACGGCGACCCGTTTCTCTTCGACGGCGAACTCGACGACCGCCTCGCCGCCCAGACCCGGGTGGTCGTGATCCGCGCCGACGACGACGCAGCGGCGATCCCGCTCGACGTCCTGGCGGCGGCCGGCAGCCTGACGGTCGAGGTCGGCGGCCGGTCGCTCGACGTCAGCCACGTCGACGGCATGGCCTCGGCGCTCGAGACGGAACGCATCGCCGACGGCCGAGACGTCGGCGCCACCCGCGTCGTCGACGAGTCCGGTACGCCGGTCGAGCACCTCGACACCTTCTGGTTCGCGATCGCCGCGTTCGATCCGGACGTGCGGATCGTCACCGGCTGAGCCGTTGACCGATCCGGGTCAATCGTTCGCCGGCGCGGCGTGTTCGGGCCAGAACCGTTCGATGAGGGAGCGGATCTGGGGCGCCCGCAGCGGCTTCTCGACGTAGTCGCCGACGACCTCGAACTGTTCGGCCCGTTCCCGGTCCCCGAAGTAGCTCGACGAGGTCAACATGACGACCACGCAGGCGTCGGCCGACGACAACAACGCCTCACGTTCGACCGCCTCGAGGAAGTCGAAGCCCGACATCAAGGGCATGTTGATGTCGAGCAGGATCAGGGTCCGGGGCGGATGGGGCCCGAGTTCGGACTCGAATCGTTCACCGGCGACGAGGTCGTAGGCCTCGCTCCCGTCCGCCACCTCGACGACCCGACCGATCTCGGGATGCTTGCCGAGTTGGCGGCCGACGGCGTAGCGGTCGAGTTCGTCGTCGTCGACGACGAGAACGGAGATCGGGCCGGTCATGTGGTCACCCCCGCAGCGGTCGGTTCCAGCGCCACGCGTGGGACGAGCACCCGGAAGACGCTGGCGCCCGGCGCACTCTCGAACGTGATCTCGCCGCCGATCTGGTCCACGGCGCGCTTGACCATGGCCAGTCCGAGGCCGGTGCCGGGCTCGGAGTGGTTGGCGAACCGACGGAACATCGTGAACACCTGCGCCTGAGCTTCGGCAGGGATGCCGATGCCGTTGTCGGCCACCGTCAACTCCACGTGCTCGCCGCGCGGCTCGACTCGAACGGCCACGAACCGGTCGGCGTTGCGTCGGTCGCAGTACTTGATCGCGTTGCTCATCAGGTTCTCGACGATCTGTCGGAGCCGGTGCGGATCAGCCGTGATGGTGAGCGTCGGATCGATCTCGACGTCGAGTCGCACCCCTGCAGCACTCAGTTCGGCGCCGAGGTCCGTTCGCATCGTCTCGACGAAGTCGCCGAGATGGACCTCGCAGAATCCTTCGGCGGCGTGCTCCGAACGGGCGAAACCGAGCACGCCCTCGATCAGGGTGGCCAGTCGCCGGGTCAACTCCTGGGCTCGCACCGCCAGCTCCGCCGCGCCGTCGACGGTTCCATCGGCAAGGTCGTCGCGCAGGCAATCGAGCAGGCCGTCGAGCGTTGCCAACGGCGCCTTGAGATCGTGGGAGGCGCTGTAGGCGAACTGTCCGAGCTCGTCGTTGAGCCGGACCAGGTCGGCGTTCTGGCGGCGGATCTCGTCCTCGCTGGCCTTGCGCTGGGTGATGTCGATGATCGTCGCCATGATCAATGGCTTGCCCTGGTCGTCGATCGGGGTGAGACCCAGCTCGAGGGGGAACTCACTGCCGTCGGACCGCAGACCGTAGAGCTCCCGGGCATCGCCCATGCTCCGCTGGGTCGGGTCGGTCATGTAGCCGGCCCGGAAGACGGCGTGGCGACGGCGATACCGGTCGGGCAGCAAGTCGTTCAGCGACCGACCGACGAGCCCGTCACCGGCGTAGCCGAACGTCACCAACGCCTGTCGGTTGGCCAACACGACGGTGCCGTCGGCATCGAACATGATCATCGCGCTCGCCGAAGCGTCGATCGCCAGACGGGTCTTCTCCTGTTCGGCACGGAGCACGCCGATGTCGATCACCGATCCGAGGACGTAGGCGACGCCGTCGATCTCCACGGGCTTCAACGCGATCTCGACCGAGACCTCCTCGCCCTGCCGGGTGATACCCCGCACGTCGCGGTTGGCGCCCATCGTGCGCTCGTAGGGAACCTCGGCGTAGGCGTCGCGGAGCTCGCGATGCGAGCCCGCGACATCGGGCGGGATCAACACCTCGACCGGCTGCCCGGCGAGGACGCCGGAGTCGTAGCCGAACAGCTCGTCGAGACCCGGGTTGGTGAAGGCAATCGTCCCGCCGCTGTCGACCAACAACAGTGGAATCGGCACCGCAGCGAGCGAGAGCGCGTCGTCGATCGCCACGGGCGCCGGCGGCGGGTTCGGTTCGTGTTGCGGGCCTCGGTCGGCCATCCAATCGTCCACGATGCCTCCTCGGTCGGACCTCCCGAGTGTCGGAGCGTCGGCTGCCGCCATGAGGCGAGTACGCCACCGGCCTCATGGTGAGCCGGTCGCTGCCGATCGTTGAGGGTTGGCGGCACGACCGAGGAGGAGGCCGATGCAATCAGGCGGGTCCTTCACCGACGCGACCACGTATCTCGACGGCGTCGTCGACGCCGCTCTGAGCGACGGCGAGATCGGCTGCGTGTTCCAGCCGATCGTCGAGCTGGCGTCGGAACGGGTCGTCGGCTTCGAAGCCCTCGCCCGATTCGGCCCCGATCGACAGGGTCCCGCGCCCGACCTGGTGTTCGCCGTCGCCCGGGAACTCGGGGTGGCCGACGAACTCCAGGCATTGGCCGTCGACGGCGCGCTCTCGGCCCGTGATGGGCTCCCGTCCGGTTGCTTCTTGAGCGTCAACGTCGGGCCGGAGTGCCTGGCGGGCGAACGGGTCCAGGAAGCGCTCGCTCGCCACGGTCGACTCGACCGTGTGATCGTCGAGCTGACCGAACACAGCCCGTGGCAGTGGAACGACCTGCGGCCGGCGATCACCGGGCTTCGTCGCCTCGGCGCCCAGGTGGCGGTCGACGACATGGGAACCGGCTACCACGGCCTCCGCCAGATCCTCGACCTCCAGCCGTCGATCCTTCGTCTCGACCCCAGCCTCGTGCAGGCGGTCGATCAGGACGATGCGAAGTCGGTGCTCGTGGAGATGATGGGAACGCTCGCCGACCGCGTCGGCGCCCGGTTGCTCGCCGAGGGCGTCGAGACCGCGGGCGAGGCCGCGCGGCTCACGTCGCTCGGGGTCCCGCTCGGCCAGGGGTTCCACCTCGGCCGACCGCAGCCGACGTTCAGC
>JAWSVN010000120.1:26810-35219 GCA_033851875.1 Acidimicrobiales bacterium | reverse complement strand
TCGTGCGTTCGAACTTTTCCTTACCCATTGTTCTCTCTCATTCTCCGGCGCGTGCCGGACCTTCCGGAACGAGTTCCTTCTCGGTGTCGTGTTTCTTGGTTGTCACTCGCCCCGGATGCGCTTGACGATCTCGTCCTGCACATTGCCCGGAGTCTGCTGATAGCTGTGGAACTGCATGGTGTAGGTCGCTCGACCCTGGGTCTTGGAACGAAGGTCGGTCGAGTAACCGAACATCTCCGAGAGGGGCACCTGAGCGCTCACAACCTGGTTGTTGCCGCGGGCCTCCATCTGGCCCACCTTGCCGCGGCGGGAGTTGAGGTCGCCGATCACGTCACCCATGTAGTCCTCGGGGGTCACGACCTCGACGGCCATGACGGGCTCGAGCAGTGTGGGGGCCGCACGGCGGGCGACCTGCTTGAAGGCCATGTTGCCGGCGATCTTGAACGCCATCTCCGAGGAGTCGACGTCGTGGTACTTGCCGTCGAGGAGGGTCACCCGCACGTCGACGCAGGGGTAGCCGGCCAGCACACCGTTGGTCATGGCCTCCTGGAAGCCGGCATCGACCGAGGGGATGTACTCCTTCGGGATACGACCGCCGGTGATCTTGTCGACGAACTCGTAGCCGCCGCCGGGGCCGGACGGCTCCATGGCGATGGTGACCTCGGCGAACTGACCCGAGCCACCCGTCTGCTTCTTGTGGGTGTAGGTGTCCTTGTCGACCGTACCGGTGATGGTCTCGCGGTAGGCCACCTGCGGCTTACCGACGGTGGCGTCGACCTTGAACTCACGCAGCATGCGGTCGACCAGCACCTCGAGGTGCAGCTCGCCCATGCCGGCGATGATCGTCTGGCCGGTGTCCTCGTCGGTGTTGACGGTGAAGGTGGGGTCTTCCTCGGACAGGGCCATCAGGGCCTTGGCCATCTTGTCCTGGTCGACCTTGGTCTTGGGCTCGACGGCGACTCGGATCACGGGATCCGGGAAGTCGAGCGACTCGAGGACGATGGCGTTGGTGGGATCCGTGAGGGTGTCTCCCGTCCGGGTGTCCTTCATGCCGATCGCGGCCATGATGTCGCCGGTCATGGCGACGTCGCGGTCTTCCTGCTTGGCCGCGTGCATCTCGAGCAGACGACCCATCCGCTCCTTGTTGCCGGTGCGGGTGTTCATCACCTGGCTGCCCTTCTCGAGCTGCCCGGAGTAGACGCGGAAGTAGGTCAGCTTGCCGACGTTGGGCGCCGACATGATCTTGAACGCCAGGGCCGAGAAGGGCTCGGAGTCGTCGGGCTTGCGGGAGGCCTCGTCGCCGCCCTTGAGGAGCGTGCCCTTGATCGAGGGGATGTCGGTCGGCGCCGGCAGATAGTCGATGACGGCGTCGAGGAGGGGCTGCACGCCCTTGTTCTTGAACGCCGTGCCGCAGAGGATCGGGACGAGCTTGTTGTCGATGGTCGCCTTGCGCAGCGCGGCCTTCAGCTCGTCGGCCGTGATCTCCTCGTCCTCGAGGTACTTCATCATGAGGTCGTCGTCGGTGCCGGCGATCGCCTCGAGCAGCTCGGCCCGGTATTCCTCGGCCTTGTCGGCCATGTCGGCCGGGATCTCGACGGTCTCGTAGGTGGCGCCGAGGTCCTTCTCGTCGACGGTCTTCGACCAGACCTTGGCGTTCATCTCGATCAGGTCGACGACACCGAGGAAGTCGGCTTCGATACCGATCGGGAGCTGCGCGACGGCCACGTCGGAGGTCAGACGCTCCTTGATGGTGTCGAGGCAGTAGTAGAAGTCGGCGCCGGTGCGGTCGAGCTTGTTGACGAAGCACATGCGGGGCACGCCGTAGCGATCGGCCTGACGCCACACCGTCTCGGTCTGGGGCTCCACGCCGGCCACGCCGTCGAACACGGCGACGGCACCGTCGAGCACGCGCAACGAGCGTTCCACCTCGACGGTGAAGTCGACGTGGCCCGGGGTGTCGATGATGTTGATCCGGTAACCGTTCCAGAAGCAGGTGGTGGCGGCCGAGGTGATGGTGATCCCTCGCTCCTGCTCCTGCTCCATCCAGTCCATCGTGGCGCCGCCGTCGTGGACCTCACCGATCTTGTAGTTCTTGCCCGTGTAGAACAGGATCCGCTCGGTGGTGGTGGTCTTGCCGGCATCGATGTGGGCCATGATGCCGATATTGCGGTACTTGTCGAGGGGGGTGGGTCGCGACATGCGTGCTCTCTCGTGCTTCGTGCTCGAACGGGGGCTGACCGCTACCAGCGGTAGTGGGCGAAGGCCTTGTTGGACTCGGCCATCTTGTGGAGGTCCTCACGCCGCTTGGCGGAGGCACCGATGCCGTTGGAGGCGTCGAGGATCTCGTTGGCGAGACGCTCGGCCATCGTGCGCTCACGACGCTCGCGGGAGTAACCCACGAGCCAGCGCACGGCGAGGGTGGTGGCCCGACGGGGACGCACCTCGACCGGCACCTGGTAGGTGGCGCCACCAACGCGGCGCGAACGCACCTCGAGCTGGGGCTTCACGTTGTCGACCGCCCGCTTGAGGGTGGCCACCGAGTCGCCACCGGTCTTCTCGCCGACCATGTCGAGCGCCGAGTAGACGATGCGCTCGGCGGTGTTCTTCTTGCCGTCGAGCAGGACCTTGTTGATGATCTGCGTCACCAGCACCGACCCGTGGACGGGATCGGGGAGGAGTTCACGGCGGGGGGCGGGGCCTTTACGGGGCATGTCAGCTGTCCTTCTTCACGCCGTAGCGGCTGCGAGCCTGCTTGCGGTCGCGCACGCCGGCGGTGTCGAGCGTGCCGCGAATGATCTTGTACCGAACACCAGGGAGGTCCTTCACACGGCCGCCACGGACGAGCACGATCGAGTGCTCCTGGAGGTTGTGACCCTCGCCGGGGATGTAGGCGGTCACCTCGATGCCGCTGGTGAGGCGGACACGGGCCACCTTGCGAAGCGCCGAGTTCGGCTTCTTGGGGGTGGCGGTGTAGACGCGGGTGCACACACCCCGGCGCTGGGGGGCGCCGACGAGAGCCGGAGTCTTGCCCTTCTTGGCTTTGGACGACCGGCCCTTGCGGACCAACTGCTGCATGGTGGGCACGTGAAAACCTCTGGCGAACCTGCTCGGCGTGATGCGGGAGGATTCCACGCATCGAGGACGGGGGCACGCGACGGACCAGCGCGCATGCCGACCCACAAGACTACGCCTGTCGGAACGCGAAACACACCAACGCGACGTGAACTCGGCAAGGCTGGCAGAGTTTTTCCACCCAGTGGGCGATGGTTGTCACCACCACCGCCCCGAGATCACCACACTCCGCGGCCGGCCGCCATCATCAGTGGGACCAGGATGACCACGACCGCGGTCACCGGCAGGCCCAGACGCAGGTAGTCGGTGAACTGATAGCGCCCGGGCCCGTAGACCATCGTGTTGGTCTGGTAGCCGATCGGGGTGAGGAACGAGGCGCTGGCGGCCACGGTCACGCCGAGGGCGAAGATGCGGGGGTCGCCGTCGACGTCGCGGGCCACGCCGAGGGCCACCGGCACCATCAGAGCGACGGCGCCGGCGTTGGTGACGAGCTCGGTGAGCAGGAGGGTGGCCACGACCAGGCCCAGGGCCACGCCCCACACCCCCGCCCCACTGGCGCCGTCGACCAAGCCGTCGGCCACCCGTTGGGCCAGTCCGGAGCTCTCGACCCCGGCGCCGATGCCGATGGCGGCGGCCACGAGCACGATCACGTTGATGTCGACGCTGTCGCGGGCCTGGCGGGGGGTGAGGGCCCCGGTGACGACGGTCGCGACGGCAGCGCCGAGGGCGGCCTTGAGCACCCCGACCCCGGCGGCGGTGGCGATCACCATGCCGAGCAGGATCACCAAGGAGCGGGTGGCGGCGGCCGCCGCGGTGGGCGGCGGCTCGGAGCGGCGCTGAACGAGGAGGAAGTCGCCCCGATTGCGCCAACGCACGGCGAAATCCGCGTCGGCCACCAACAGGAGGGAGTCGCCCACCTGGAGACGGGTGCGGCCGAGCGACTCGTCGAGGCCCTCGCCCGAGCGATGGATCGCCACGACGGCGGCCTGGTAGCGGCGACGGAAGTCGGCCTCCTTGATCGTCGACCCGACGAGGGGCGACGTGGCCCCGACCACGGTCTCGAACCAGGCGTGCTGGCCGTCGTCGAGTGCGTCGATGTGGTTGCCCTCGACGAGTTCGAGCCCGTCGAACCGCTGGAGGGCGACCACGTCGTCGACCTGGCCGGCGAAGGTCAGCTGGTCGCCCGAACGGAGCCGCAGGTCGGGGGCCACCGGGGCGATCAGCTCCCCGCCGCGTTCGACCCCGATCAGGTAGACCGCACCGAGCTGGCGCAAACCGCCCTCGGTGACGGTGGCGCCGTCGAGCCGTCCCCCGGCCGCCACGCCGAGGGCGACGGTGAAGGGACGGGCGACCGACGCCTCGAGCCGTTCGCCGCGGCCGGGCAGCAACGCCCGGGCGCCGGCGAGCACGACGAGGAGGCCGACCACGGCCACCGGCAAGCCGAGCCGGGCCGGCTCGAACAGGGAGTAGCCATCGCCGATCGACACGGCCACCATGCCGCTGGCGACCAGGTTGGTCGAGGTCCCGATCAGGGTCGGCATGCCGCCGAGCACCGCCGCGTAGGAGAGCGGGATCAGGTACTGCGACGCCGATTCACCGGAACGCCGGGACCACTGCAGGACCGGGCCGATGAACATGGCGACGACGGGCGTGTTGGCCACGACCGCCGAGAGCCCTGCCGAGACGGCGGTGAGTCTCGCCAAACTGCGCCGGGGCGCGCCGGCGGTGAGCAGTCGCTGGGACAGGGGCGCCAGACCCCCGCTGCGGTCGACGGCGCCGGCGACGATGTAGAGGGCGGCCAGGGTGGCCGGGGCGGGGTTCGAAAACCCGCTGAGCACCTGGGGCGTGTCGAGCACGCCGGCCAGGTAGAGCGCGGCCAGGGCGCCGGCGACGCCGACGGTGGGCGACACTCGGCGGGTGGCCTGGGCCACCACCATCACGGCGAGGACGCCGAGCACGATCCATTCGTCGACGGTCATGAACCCAAGCGGGAGAGCACCGGCCCGGCGAGGAGACGCAGCGAGGCGGCCGAACCCATCGCCGAATCGTCGGCGATCAACACGACGACCGTAAATGAGTTGAACACCACGTGGGCGATGACCGCAGGGCCCAGGCGGCCGGTCTGGATGGCCAGCACCCCGAACACGAGACCGACCACGCCGATCGCGGTGAAGATCACCGCAGCGCCGCCCCACCCGCCGCCGCTGTAGTGGGGGACGGTGAAGATGATCGTCGAACCGAACAGGGCGGCGCTCAGTCCCCACCGCTTCTGGATGGCGCGGAGGGTGAGACCCCGGAAGAACAGTTCTTCGGCGATGGGAGCGCCGATCGCGACGGCGAAGACGAACACCCAGAACCACGGCGTGCCCTCGAAGTCGGTGAGGATCTCGGTGTTGGTGGCGTCGTCGTCGCTGACATCGAGCAGCCGACTGACCGTCTCGGCGGCGACGGTCGCCAGGCCGATGGCGACGACGGCCCCCAACGGCCCGATCAGCAGGTCGCGCCACTTGAACTGCCAGCGGAAATCGCGGACGACGCCGAAGCCCTTCCAACGGGCGACGATCACCGGCCAGGCCGCTTGCGTCGCCTGCTGAGCGAGGAGGCCGAGCGCGAGCACGGCGGGGTCGCTCCCGAGCGCTTCGATCTGGTCGACGCCGTCGTCGAAGTCGGCCAGAGCCAGCCCGACGACGGTCGCGATGACGAACGATGCGACCACAGCGAGCACGGCACCGATGACGACGTCGCCCAGGCCCCACCAGGGTCGGCGATCGACGGGAGCCGCCACCATCGGCGGCGGGGCGGCGTGGACCACCCCCGTCGGCGGCCCACTCGGGCGGCCGGGCCGTGGCGGTGCGGTGGGCGGCGGGCCCCACGGCGTGGTCATCCGGCCAGCCTAGATGGCCCTGGTCCGCCGCTCGGGGCAGTGTCTCTCGGCGAGGGCGCGAGCACCGTCTCGTCGGCGAGCAGGGCGGCGAGCTCCTGCAGCGACCGGTAGGAGTTGCCGGCGACGAACCGGTCGAGGTGGGGCAACGCGGCGGCCATGCCGGCCGCCAGCGGGGCGTAGCCGTCGGTGGCCTTCAGCGGGTTGACCCAGATGAGCTGATGGGTGACCCGGTGGAGCCGGGCCATCTGTTCGCCGAGCTGTTGGGGGTCGCCGCGGTCCCAGCCGTCGGAGAGGATCACCACCACGGCGCCTCGGGCCATGCCGCGCACGCCCCAGCGGTCGTTGAACTCGGCGATCCCCTCCCCCAGCCGGGTGCCGCCCGACCAGTCGGCGACGGCGGGGGTGGCGGCGGCCAGGGCGACGTCGGGGTCGCGGTTGGCGAGGTGCCGGGTGACCCGGGTGAGGCGGGTGCCGAGGGCGAACACCTCGACCCGGCTGCGGGCGACGACCGCGGCGTGAGCGAACCGGAGCAGAGCCCGGGCGTAGGTCTCCATCGACCCCGACACGTCGAGGATCATCACCAGCCGACGCGGCCGGCTGGCGTCGGAGGTGTAGGCCCGTCGCAGCGGCTCGCCCTGGTGGCGCAGCGCCCACCGAACGGTCCGGCGCAGGTCGTGGCGATCGCCCCGCTCCCCCGACGGCACCTGGCGGCGGCTGGATCGTCGATGGGTCGTGAACCGCATGGCCGCCAGCAGCTCGCTGAGTTCGGCCAGCTCGGCCTCGGTGCAGTCGCCGAAGTCCTTCTCGGTGAGGATCTCCTGGCGGGAGAAGCGCACCGACTGGATCTCGCCGTCGCCATCGTCGTCCCCCTCCGCGTCGCCGTCGTCGGGTTCGTCGCTGTCGTCGTCGAGGGCGAGGGTGGTCGTCTCCGCGACGACCTCGGTGGTGGTGAGCACACCGGCGGCCTGTTGCCACCAGGCGACGAAGGCGGTGTCGTAGGCGTCGTGGTCCTCGGGGCGGTGGACGAGGGTCGCCCGGCCGGCCCAGTAGACGGCCTCGCGGTCGTCGATGCCGACGGCGTCGAGCGCCTCGGCGTAGGAGATGGTGGCACTGGCCGGGACCTTCACCCCGGCGCGCCGCAACACCCGGCAGAACCCGACGGCCAGCCGCTCGGCGGGGACAGGCGCGGGCGCCACCGTCAGGCTCGCGCCCGGGCGGCCTGGAGGAGGTCGGCCAGCCCGCCGCCGACGACGCGCTGCTGGTCCTCGCGATACTTGAGCACCGACCCGAGGGTGGCGGCGACCATCTCGTCGTCGAGGTCCGACTGCCCGAGGGCCGCCAGCGACATCGCCCAGTCGATGGCCTCGGCCACGCCCGGCGGCTTGTAGAGGCCCTGCTCGCGCAGGTTCTGGGTGGCGGCCGCCACCTGACGGGCCAGCGACTCGCCGACGTGTGGGGCCCGCAGCCGGACGATCTCGACCTCGCGATCGAAGTCGGGGTGATCGACCCAGTGGTAGAGACAGCGTCGCTTCAGGGCGTCGTGCACGTCGCGGGTCCGGTTGGAGGTGAGCACCACGATCGGCGGCACGTCGGCCCGGATCGTGCCGAGCTCGGGCACGGTGACGGTGAAGTCGGACAGGGCTTCGAGCAGGAACGCCTCGAACTCGTCGTCGGCCCGGTCGACCTCGTCGATCAGCAGCACGGGCCGACCCTCGGGGTGGGGCGAGAGGGCCTCGAGGATGGGGCGGCGGATCAGGAACCGCTCGTCGTAGAGCTCGGCCTCGAGGTCGCGTTCGGCGGCGCCTCCGGCCCGGCCGGTCGCCTCGGCGGTGCGCAGGTGGAGGAGCTGGCGGGCGTAGTCCCACTCGTAGACGGCCTGGGCCTGGTCGACGCCCTCGTAGCACTGGAGGCGGATCAGGGGCCCGCCGGTCCAACGGCTGAGCACCTTGGCCACCTCGGTCTTGCCGACCCCGGCCTCGCCCTCGAGGAACAGCGGCCGCCCGAGCGTCATCGCCAGGAAGATCGACGTGGCCAGGCCCGTCTCGGCCAGGTAGCCGTGCTCACCGAGGGCGGCCACGACCTCGTCCACCGAGGTGGGTTGCACGACGGGCTGGGGGGCGGCTCCGGGCTCGGTCACGCAGCGAGACTACCCATCACTGCCCATCAGCGTCCTGTTCGGGGCGTCAGGCCGCCGGGCCGAACAGCAGGAGACAGACGGCGTCGGCGTGGGCGGCGATCACATCGTCGTCGGTCGGCTCGATCCCGGTGAGGCGGCGGGCCTCGGGAGCGAGGACGAACATCGTCGGCCCGGCGCCGGTGAGCAGGTAGTAGAAGTGCTCGGGCGGGATCGGGGCGACGGCACCGGCGTCGACGAGGCGTCGGAACAGGCCGACCGTCGACTCGTACAGGGGCCGGATGTGGTGGTCGACGAGGTGATCCATGCGGGGCCCGTC
>JAWSVN010000120.1:0-26778 GCA_033851875.1 Acidimicrobiales bacterium | reverse complement strand
CCACGGGCTTCCCGCCGGGCCAGGTTCCAGCGGTCGAGCTCGGCGAAGAGGGTGGCGACCGCCTCCTGCCAGACGATCTCCTTCGACTGGAAGTGGTAGTTGAGCAGGGGCTGGGTGACCTCGGCCCGCGACGCGATCTCGCGGGTCGACGCCCCGTCGAAGGACCGTTCGGCGAACACCTCGACGGCGGCGGCCAGGATCCGGGCCCGGGTCTCGTCGGCCGAAGGTCGCCGTGTGCGTGCCGTCGACGCCATGACCCCCGACCCTACCGGCGCACCCCCTTGACAGTTTCCTTATCAGTCGATCAGGATACGGCGACCGCACCGGACGTCAGGGGAGATCCGATGGAACCGCAGCCCGAATCGGGCCACTCGAGCCTGGGCCACCTGGAACTGGGCTACCTCGTGCTCGAGGTGCCCGAACCGGCGTCGCTCGACGCCTTCTTCGGCGAGGTGATCGGCCTCGCTCCCGGCGCCCGGCCCCACTCGTTCCGCAACGACGAGGCCGTCCACCGGCTGATCGTCGAGTCCGGCGACGCCAACGATCTGGTCGTCACGGGCCTCGAGGCCGCCGACGACGCCGCCTTCGAGGCCACGGTCGCTCGACTCACCGACGCCGGCCACCCCGTCGTCGACGCCGAGCCGGCCGACGCCGCGGCCCGCTCGGTCGCCCGACTGGCCACCGTGGCAGCACCGTGGGGTGGGTCGGTCGAGATCGTCTCCGGCCTCGAACGCGGCGACGCCCCCGACCTCCCGGCGATGCCGGGCGGGTTCCTGACCGACGGGGTGGGCGGCGGTCACGCCGTGGTGGCCACGACCGCGTTCGACGAGTCCCACGACTTCCTGGTCGACGGCCTCGGCTTCGGTCAGTCGGACTGGCTCGAGATGGAGCTCGGCCCGGGCATGACGCTCGAGGTGCGCTTCTACCACTGCAATCCCCGCCACCACACGATCGCCCTCGCCAGGGCGCCGTTCGAGCTGCCCCAGCGGCTCCACCACCTGATGGTCGAGACCCGTGAGCGCGACGACGTCGGCGCCGCCTTCGACCGGGTGTGGGCCAGCGACCTCGCGATCCCGAACGGTCTGGGCCGCCACGACAACGACGGCATGTTCAGCTTCTACGTCCAGAGCCCGGCCGGGTTCCAGGTCGAGGTCGGTCACGGGGCCCGAGTGGTCGGCGACGACTGGGACGACAACCGCCGCTACGACCGCATCAGCGCCTGGGGCCATCAGCCGCTGGAACGCCCGTGACCGGGTACGACCATGCGCCCACCAACGACCGTGCCCCCATCGATGTCGCGATCGTCGGTGCCGGGCCGACCGGGCTGACCCTCGCCATCCTGCTGGCCCAGGCCGGGCGGTCGGTCGTGATCCTCGAACGCCAGGCCACGCCCTACGGGCTGCCCCGAGCGGTGCACTTCGACAACGAGGTCGGGCGCATCCTGCAGGGCTGCGGGATCGGCGACGAGCTGCGCCGCATCATCGAACCCGGCGACCTCTACGAATGGCGGGCCGCCGACGGCACGCCGCTGTTGCGCTTCGGCCGAACCGGCGACACCTCGACCGGGTGGCCGGGGTCGTCGATGTTCTGCCAGCCCGATCTCGAGGACCTGCTGCGGGCTCGGGCCGGCCAGCTGCCCGGCGTCGAGCTGCGCCTGGGCGCCGAGGTCACCGACCTCGCACACGAGTCGGGGACCGTCGCCGTCGGGCTGGCCGATGGTTCGGCGGTCGACGCTCGCTTCGTCATCGGCTGCGATGGGGCCAACTCGACGGTGCGCGACCTCACCGGCATCGAGATGGTCGACCGGGGCTTCTTCTACGACTGGCTGATCGTCGACATCGTGCTCGACGACGAGCGGGTGTTCGATCCGATCAACCTGCAGATCTGCGACCCGGCCCGTCCGACCACGGCGGTGTCGGGTGGCCCGGGCCGGCGCCGTTGGGAGTTCATGGCGCTGCCCGACGAGTCGCTCGACGAGCTCGGCACCGAGGCCCGGTCGTGGGAGCTGTTGGCGTCGTGGGACGTGCGACCCGACAACGCCCGCCTCGAACGACACGCCGTCTACCGGTTCCAGGCCCGCCACGCCGAACGGTGGCGAGCCGACGGTCACGGCGGTCGGGTGTTCCTGGCCGGCGACGCCGCCCACCAGATGCCGCCCTTCGCCGGGCAGGGCATGTGTGCCGGGATCCGCGACGCGGCCAACCTGGCCTGGAAACTCGACGCCGCACTCGACCTGGCCGGCGACTCGGCCGACGCCCTGCTCGCCACCTACGAACAGGAGCGTCGCCCGAGCGCCCGTGCCGCGATCGACTTCTCGATGGAGCTCGGCAAGGTGATCTGTGTGCCCGACCCGGCCGAGGCGGCGGCCCGTGACGCGGCGATGGCCGCCGGCGTGACCGACGAACCCAACGACGTGCCCGACCTCCCCGGCATCGACGACGGCTTCCTCGACGCCGCCACCCCCGCCGCCGGCGGCCTCGTCCCCCAGGGCACGCTCGACGGCCGACCGGCCGACGACGTCACCGGCGGCGGCTGGGTGTTGTTCACCGACGGCACCGCCTCGACGCCGGAACCCACCGGCGTCGACCTGACCGTCGTCGATCTCGCCTCCTCGTCCAACACGGAGGTGCGCGAGTGGCTCGCCTCCCACGACGCCACGACGGCCCTGCAGCGCCCCGACTTCCACCTCTACGGTCTCGACCGCGACCCCGCCGCCCTGCTCGAGCGGTTCACCACCCACCTCGACCCGAGGAGTTCCTCCCGATGAAGTTCGCCACCCTGGATGGCCGCGCCGTACTGATCGGCGGCAGCGCCGACACCGCCACGGCGCTCGACATCGCCACGGCGTCGGATGGCCGGTTCGGCCCCGACCCGATGGACCTCTTCGCCGAGTGGGCGGACGTCGTCGACTGGGCCGCCACGGTCGACCCGACCGCCGACGGCACGCCGATCAGCCAGACGGCTCTCGGCAGGCCCGTCCCCGCGCCGCGGCAGGTGTTCGCCATCGGCCTCAACTACCGGACCCACGCCGAGGAGTCGGGCATGGACATCCCGTCGGTGCCGGCGACGTTCACCAAGTTCCCGGCCTCGCTGGCCGGGCCCCACGACGACATCGAGATCGTCGGCAACGCCGTCGACTGGGAGGTCGAGCTCGTCGCCGTGATCGGGGCGACCGCCGACCGGGTCGACCGGGCCGACGCCTGGGATCACATCGCCGGCCTCACCGTCGGGCAGGACATCAGCGACCGCAAGCTCCAGTTCGCCGCCGGCATGCAGTTCTCGCTCGGCAAGTCGCGGCGGGGCTACGGGCCGATGGGTCCGTGGCTGGTGACGCCCGACGAGTTCGACGACCCGAACGATCTGGGGCTCGGGTGTCGGCTCGACGGCGAGACCGTGCAGGACGCCCGCACGAGCGACCTGATCTTCTCGATCCCGGACCTGGTGGCCGAGCTGTCATCGGTGCTGCCGCTGTGGCCGGGCGACGTGATCTTCACCGGCACGCCGAGCGGGGTGGGCATGGCCCGCGACCCGCGGCGGTCGCTGCAGCCCGGTCAGGTGTTGGAGACCTGGGTCGAGGGCATCGGCACGATGACGAACCGGTGCGTCGGCCCCGCGAGCGACGCACCGGCCGGAGCGGCGTCGTGACGACCCGGGTGGTGCTGACCGGCACCGGGGTACCCCACGTGCATGCGGGCTGTGCGGGGGCCGGGGCCCTCGTCGAGGTCGCGGGCACGGGAGTGGGCACCGGCGGCGAGCCGGCGGTGGCGCTGCAGTTCGACGCTGGTCGGGCCACCGTGTTGCGCCTGGCCGAGGCCGGGGTGCGACCGCGGGATCTGGCGGCGGTGTTCGTCACCCACTTCCACAGCGATCACGTGGTCGGGCTGCCCGACCTGGCGCTCACCCGCTGGATCGAGGGGCGGATCCAGGCGGTGGCGCCGCTGACCGTCGTGGCCCCGGAGGGTAAGGCGGCGAGGTTCGTCGAGCGCATGCTCGATGCCTACGACGACGACATCGCGGTGCGGCGTGACCATGTGGGGACGGGCCCGGTCGACCTGGACCGGCGCACGTTCCCGGTGTCGCCCGAACCGATCGAGGTGTGGGCGAGCGACGACGGTCGCGTCCGAGTGCGGGCGGTGGCCGTGCATCACGAGCCGGTGGATGGGGCGGTGGCGTTCCGGGTCGACACGCCGGACGGGGCGGTGGTGATCTCGGGCGACACCCGCGTATGCGGTGAGGTCGAGGCGTTGTCGGCGGGGGCCGACGTGGTGGTGCACGAGGCGTGCCGCACCTCGGCGATGGCCGAGCAGGTGGCGGGCACGCCGCTCGAGACGATCTTCGACTACCACGCCGACACCGTCGCCCTCGGCGAGATGGCGGCGCGGGCGGCCATCCCCCATCTGGTGTTGACCCACCTGATCCCGCCGGCCCCGACGCCCGAGGCGCGGGCCCGCTTCGAGGAAGACGTGCGGTCGGGCGGCTACCAGGGGCGCCTCACGGTCGGCCACGACCTCACCACCGTCGTCCTCGGCTGACGCGCCAAGAGCGGCGTTGGCTCAGTTGGCCTGCGCAGCCCGCGCTGGAGCGTTGGCCGCCAGGACCTCGATGAACCACTCGACATCGACGTCGTGGCCGATGGCGCGCATCTGTTCCAGCAGAAGCCCCACCTGCATCTTGGCGATGTCGCGAGTCTCCGCCTGGCGAACGGCCCCTTGGCTCACCCCGCGACGGTCGGCGACCTCCTGCTGGGTCAGACCCGCGTCGAGACGAAGCGATGCCAACAGGTGACGGCCGAGCACGGCGCGATAGGCAGGCGATCGACGGGCCGCATCGAGATCGACCAAATCCTCGACGAAATCGTCGGCCTCGGCCGTCTCCTGCTCAGACGTTGCGGACTCTTGGTGTGCGGACATCGACTCCTCCGAGAGGCAATAGTAGTTACAACTACTATTCGTGTCGAGAGGGGTGGGCTGTCAGGCCGAGCATCTCGATGGCCTGCGCGGCGATGTCGTCCGAGCGCGGCACGGCACTGCGGTACCAATCGTTCCCTCGGGCTGGCCCGATCGCCTTATTGCCGAGCACGGTGAAGATGATCCACGAGGTATCGACCGCCGCGACGAACAGCCCGCGCCACGCCTGGCCTGGGTGGTCGTGCTGATCTTCGGGGTTAGGCCAGCGAACCTCGCCTGCGTGTGACCCATAGGCGGAGGTTTGAAGGTGCCACTGCACATCTGGGCTGACAGCGGATCGACCGAAGTCGGCAAGATAGGTCATCGCCGCTGACAGGCCGGCGACTGCCTGAGGATCGGACTGCAAGCGCTGGAAGGTGTCGCGGAACGCGCCCGAGTAGATCAGTCGGGGCGTTCGGGCGGCGGTCACCGACGAGCACCTCGCGGCGACTGCCCCGGAGCGCCAGCGCAAACCCCCAGCGGCTCCACCGCTCGCATTCGACCCCGATTCCCGCGCACGCTGGCGAGACTACGAACCGCGACTGACAGCGATTCGAGGCGTCGCAACCGGTCGAGGCGACGAGGCCTCCGATCAGTAGTCGCCGGCGAGGTCGCGCTTGGACTGCTCCGACGCCAGGGCGGCGTGGTTCAGGATGTTGCGGGCCATCGACGATTCCTGCTCGGCGCTGCGGGCTGCGTAGACCCGACCGCGCACGCCCCACACCTCGGGGTTGGCGGGCTCGGCCAGTGCTGCGTACTCGACGAGGTGGCAGGCCATGCGGGCGTCGCCCGCGGCGAGCAAGCTCTCGGCCCGGGCCAACACCGCGTCGACGCCACCAGCCAGCTCGACCCACGTCGACGCCTGCTGGGCCCGAGGCGCGGGCAGCAGGTTGTCGGGCTCGCCGTCGTACCAGCCGCCGTACCGCCGCCACACGTTGCGGATCAGGAACTGGGGATGGTCATACACCGGCCGCAGGTAGGGCCGGTCGGCCAGGTGGGCCGGGAACTCGACCTCGTGGAGGCACGTGTCGAGGTTCTTGCCCTGGTTCATCAACGCCAGCGTCTGGTGCTCGATCGAGTCGAGCACCTCGGCGGTGTCGAGCAGTGCCGGCGTGATCCGTTCGGTGCCGAAGATCGGCAACCCGTGGCCCGACAGCAGGATCTCGGGTTCGAGGGCCGCCATCTTGCGCAGCGCGGCCGCCCAGTCCGACAGGTAGCGCTGCACCTTCTGGGGGTTGCCGGCGTTCGGCACCGCCCAGATGAACAGGTCGCCGGGGTGGATCACCCCGAGCTCGGGCACGTGGGTCCAGGTGGCGTCGTCGGTCTCACCCCGGTCGTGGTGCAGCTCGAACGTCATCTCCCCACGGGTGAAGGTGAGGTGATCGGCGTAGGTGACGTCGGGGTCGCGGTAGCTGTCAGGCCACGACCACTCGGGCAGGTCGATCGCGAACTGGCGGCGGTTGATCGCGGTGTTCCAACCGTTGGTCTGCTCGTAGCGGCGGAAGTGCTCGGGCACCTCCTCGTGGGCGTAGACCACCGGCCGGGCCCAGCCCTTGTCGGCCGCTTCGGCCTCGAAGAGCTGGGTGCCGAAGACGTGATCGATGTGGTGGTGGGAGTACACCGCCGCCGCCAAGGGCGCCTCGGGGCGCCAGTGGCGGACGGCGGCGAACACCTGATCACGGTCGAAGGGGCCGCCCGTGTCGAGCATCACGAGACCGTCGCCGGTGTCGATGGCGTTGACCGAGGCGATCGACTTCAGGGTCAGCAACCCTTCGGCGATCTCCTCGCTCGCTCGTTTGCCATCGGCGTCGAAGACGGGCTGCACCGGATGATGGGTGTGGACGAGTTCGCCCCTCCCGTGCCAGTGCTCCTCGGCCAGATCCCTGATGCTCGTCACGAACGGCAGCTTGTCAGGCGCGTGCCTTAACGGCAAGCCGTGCCTTCACAGCAAGCAGTGTCACGAGACACCGGCTTCCGACAGCGCCCGGCCGACGAGGACGCGGGCCAGGTGCGAGCGGTAGTCGGTGTCGCCGTTGAGGTCCTCGGGCGGACTCGTGCCCTCGGCGGCCACGGCCGCAGCATCCGCGGCGGACGATCCCGATGCCAGCGCCGCCTCGACGGCCGCCGACCGCATCGGGGTCGGACCCATGTTGACCAAGGCCACCTGGTTCACGTCGCCACCGACGGCGGCGACCCCGACGATGGCCCAGTCCTGGGCTCGGCGGTTGAACTTCTGGTAGCTCCACCCGGCGCCGGCCGCCTTCGGCACCCGCACCTCGGTGAGGAGTTCGTCGGGTTCGAGGGCGGTCTCGAGGAAGCCGGTGAAGAAGTCGGTCGCCGCCACCTCGCGCTCGCCGCGCGGCCCGCGGATCACGACCGACCCGCCGAGGGCGAGCAACGCCGCGGGCAGGTCCGAGGCCGGGTCGCCGTGGGCGAGGGAGCCGCCGAGGGTGCCCCGGTGGCGGACCTGGGGGTCGCCGACCTGTCCGGCTACATGGGCCAGGATCGGCGCCTCGGTCCGCAACAGGTCGCTGTGCTGCACGGCGTGATGCTTGGTGAGGGCGCCGATGGCCACGTGGTCGCCGGCGTCGTTGATGTAGCTCAGGTCGTCGAGGTTGCCGATGCCGACGAGCACGCTCGGCGCCGCCAGCCGGAACTTCATCAGCGGCACCAGGCTGTGGCCACCGGCCAGCAGCTTGGCGTCATCGCCGTGTTCGGCGAGGGCCGCGATCGCGGCGTCGGCCGAGTCGGCCTCGATGTAGTCGAACGCTGCGGGGATCATGCCGCACCTCCTGCGCCGTCGATGAGTTTCCAGACCTTCTGGGGGGTGGCGGGCATCTCGATGTCGTCGATGCCATAGGGCCGCAGCGCGTCGCAGATGGCGTTGATCACCACCGCGGCCGAACCGATCGTGCCGGCCTCGCCGGCGCCCTTCACCCCGAGGGGGTTGGACGTCGACGGGGTCACGGTGAAGCCGAGGGTGAAGTTCGGCATCTCCATCGGGGACGGCACCAGGTAGTCGAGCAGCGACGGGTTGGTGCACGTGCCGTTCTCGTCGAAGTGGACCTCCTCGTAGAGGGCCTGGGCGACGCCCTGCACGATGCCGCCGTGGAGCTGGCCCTCGACGATCATCGGGTTGACCTGATGACCGCAGTCGTCGATCGCGATGTAGTCGATCAGCTGGGTGTGGCCGGTCTCGGTGTCGACCTCGACCACGCCGACGTGGGTGCCGAAGGGGAAGGCGAAGTTGGGCGGATCGAACGTCACCTGCTCCTGCAGGTTGGGCTCCATCCCGTCGGGCAGGTTGTGGGCGGTGAAGGCACCGAACGCCACCTCCTGGATCGCCACCTGCTTGTCGGGGCTGCCCTTCACGGTGAAGGCGCCGCCGGCGAACTCGAGGTCGTCGGGGTTGGCCTCCATCTGGTGGGCGGCGATCAGCTTCGCCTTGTCGACCACCTTGTCGCACGCCATCGAGATGGCGACGCCGCCGACGGCGAGCGAGCGCGACCCGTAGGTGTCGAGCCCGAGGGGGCTGACCGCGGTGTCGGAGTGGAGAACGTGGACGTCGGCCGGGTCGATGCCGAGCTTGTCGGCGACGATCTGGCTCCAGGCGGTCTCGTGGCCCTGGCCGTGCGGGGTCGAACCCGACACGACCTCGACCTTGCCGGTCGGCAGGAACCGGACGACCGCGTGCTCCCAGCCGCCGGCGCCGTAGTTGAGGCCCGCGAGGGCACGGGACGGGGCGAGGCCGCAGATCTCGACGTAGGTGCACATGCCGATGCCGAGCTGCTTGGTCTCACCGGCGTCGCGGCGACGCTGCTGTTCGGCCCGGAGCTCGTCGATCTTCGACGTGGCGAGGGCCTGGTCGAGGTTCGGACCGTAGTGGCCCGAGTCGAACACGAGGGTCGACGCGGTCTCGAGGTTCTCGAACGCCTCGCCGCCGGCCAGGTAGTTGCGGCGACGGATCTCCTCGGGGGTGACACCCACCGCATTGGCGAGCAGGTCCATACCCCGCTCGATCGCGTAGCTGGCCTCGGGTCGGCCGGCGCCGCGATAGGCGTCGGTCGGGGTGAGGTTGGTGAAGTAGCCGTCGCAGGTGAACCCGAACGCCGGCACGTCGTAGACGCCGGTGTAGAGGAAGCTGCCGAGCAGGGGGACGCCCGGGGTGATCAGCATCATGTAGGCGCCCATGTCGGCGTCGATGTGCACCCGGACCCCCTTGATCTTGCCATCGGCGTCGGCGGCGATCTCGATCGTCTGCAGCTGGCCGCGGCCCTGGTGGGTGCTGAAGGCCGCCTCCGATCGGGTCTCGGTCCAACGCACCGGGCGGCCGAGCTTGTTGGCCAGGGTGGTGGCGAGGAGCTCGTCGGGGTTGACGTTGAGCTTGGCGCCGAACCCGCCGCCCACGGCGGGGGCCACGATGCGCAGCTTGTTCTCCGGGATGCCGGTGGTCGCCGCGATCATCACCTTGAGGATGTGGGGCACCTGGGTCGAGGTGTAGAGCGTGATGTCGCCACCCATCGGCGACGGCACGGCGAGCACGCCGCGGGGCTCCATCGCCGCGGGGATCAGGCGCTGCTGGACGAACTCGCCCTTCACCACGTGGGCGGCATCGGCAAAGGCGGCGTCGAGGGCGTCGGGGTCGGGGACGAGGGGCCAGTGGTAGGCCTTGTTCGACTCGAGGTCGCTGTGGGCGGTGGCGTCACCGTCGCGGGCGGCCGCGATCGAGGCGACCGCGTCGAGCACCTCGTAGTCGACGTCGACCAGTTCGACGGCGTCGGCCGCCAGGTAGCGGTCGTCGGCGAGGACCACTGCCACGATCTCGCCGACGTGGTGGACCTCGTCGACCGCCGCCGGGAAGTGGGGCGGGTTGACCATGTCGGGCGTGACCGGCCAGGCGCACGGCAGCGGGGCGATCCACAGTCCCATCTCCTGGAGGTCGGCGCCGGTGTAGACGGCGTGGACCCCAGGCGAGTTCAGGGCGTCGGACGTGTCGATCGAGTTGATGCGGGCGTGGGCGAACGGGCTGCGGACCATGCCCATCCAGAGCTGGCCGGCGGCCTGGAGGTCGTCGACGTACTTGCCTTCGCCGGTGAGGAGCTTCGGGTCCTCCTTGCGCAACATCGGCGTGCCGATGTGGGATTGGGTCGGCGGGTTCTCCACGGCGGTCACTGGGCACCTCCACCGTTCGTCCCGGCGGCCGTTCCTGCAGCACTGAGCACGCTCTTGACGATGTTGTGGTAGCCCGTGCAGCGGCACAGGTTGCCCTCGAGGCCTTCCCGCACGTCGGCTTCGGTCGGGGTGGGGTTCTCGGTGAGGAGGGAGGTGGCCGCCATCACCATGCCCGGGGTGCAGTAGCCGCACTGGAGGCCGTGGCACTCCATGAAGGCCTGCTGCATCGGGTGGAGTTCGCCGTCGGGCGACGCCATCCCTTCGATGGTGGTGACGTCGGCTCCCTGGGCCTGGACGGCGAGCATCGTGCACGACTTGGCCGACTGGCCGTCGATGTGGATGGTGCACGCCCCGCACGAGGAGGTGTCGCACCCGACGTTGGTGCCGGTGAGCCCGAGGTGATCCCGGAGGTAGTGGACCAGGAGTGTGCGTGGCTCGACGTCGGCCGAACACTCCTGACCGTTGACGGTCATTGCGATCTGCACAGCGGTTCCCTTCTGAACGTGATGATGATCCGATCCCCGAGTGAAGATTGTCACACCACATCGCCCCGCGCTCGCGCAACTCCCCAAACATTGGGTCAACGAGCGGGCGTCAGCCGCCGTCCCATCGACCCAATCCCGCACACCCACCCAGCGGCCAGCTGCTCCCGGGGATTGGGTCGGCCACAGGGCNNCCGCACAACGACCCAATCCCGAGAAGCGGGGTGGCCGAGCGCGGGCAGGGAGGAGCAGGGTGCGGGCGCGACGAAGGCGGTGGGCCGGAGCCCACCGCCTTCGGTCAGTCAGTGCAGTTCAGTCAGTGCCGTCGGCACCGAGCGAGTGCTGGAGCTCAGCCGATCTCGCCCGAAGGGGCGCCGATCACGGCGTCGCCGCCGTTGTCGGAACCGATCGACGCCAGCCACTGGGCCGGGTCCTGGGCCTCGCCGTCGGAGGAGTAGAACTCCATCGGCTGGTGATCCGGGGCGCTGGTGGTCACGTCGCGGTGACGCATGAGGCCGGTACCAGCCGGGATCAGCTTGCCGATGATGATGTTCTCCTTCAGACCGATCATCGAGTCGGACTTGCCCTCGATGGCGGCCTCGGTGAGCACCCGGGTGGTCTCCTGGAACGACGCCGCCGACAGCCACGAGTCGGTGGCCAGCGACGCCTTGGTGATACCCATGATCTCGGGGTGACCCTCGGCCGGACGCTGACCCTCGGTGACGAGGCGCTTGTTGGCATCCGCGAACACCCACTGGTCGACCCGCTCCCCCGGGAGGAAGTCGGAGTCGCCCGGCTCGTGGATGGCCACACGGCGGGTCATCTGCCGCACGATCAGCTCGATGTGCTTGTCGTGGATCGACACGCCCTGGTCCCGGTAGACCTTCTGGACCTCTTCGACGAGGTACTTCTGGGTCTCGCGGATACCGCGGATCTCGAGGAGCTCCTTGGGATCGCGGGGACCGTCGACGATCGGGTCACCGGCGGTGATGTCGTCGCCGTCGCCGACCTCGAGGCGGGCCATGGCGGGCACGGTGTAGGAGTCTTCCTCGCCGTCGTCGGTGACGATGGTGATGACCTTGCCCTTGCCCTCGTCCTCGTCGATGCGCACCACGCCCGACACCCGGGCGAGGGTGGCCTTGCCCTTCGGCGACCGAGCCTCGAAGAGCTCGACGACGCGGGGCAGACCGCCGGCGATGTCGGTGCCGCCGGCGACACCACCGGTGTGGAACGTACGCATGGTGAGCTGGGTGCCCGGCTCACCGATCGACTGGGCGGCGATGACGCCGACCGCTTCGCCGACCTCGATGTACTTGCCGGTGGCGAGCGACGTGCCGTAGGCGGCGGCGCTGATGCCGACGGGCGAGTCGTCGGTGAAGGGGGACACGACACGAACCGACTCGATCGCCGAGTCGTCGCGCAGGGCGGCCATGATCTCCTCGGTCACCAGGGTGCCCTTCTCGAACACGGTGCCATCGGAGAGCTCGGCGTCGTGGCTGAGCACACGGCTGAGGAGGCGGGTCTCGAGGTAGGTGCGAACCATGCGACCGTTGGGGTCACCAGGCTGCACGGCCTCGCCGGTCTCCTTGTGGTAGTAGCCGTCGGGCTTGACGTCCTCGAGCTCCATGCCGCGCACGGGCCGGCCCTCGGCGAAGGGGTCGCGATCGTTGATGATCACTTCCTGCGCCACGTCGACGAGGCGACGGGTGAGGTAGCCGGAGTCGGCGGTACGGAGGGCGGTGTCGACCAGACCCTTGCGGGCACCCGGCGTGGAGATGAAGTACTCCAGCATCGAGAGGCCCTCACGGAAGTTCGACTTGATCGGGCGGGGGATCATGTCGCCTCGGGGGTTGGCCACGAGACCACGCATGCCCGCGATCTGGCGGACCTGCATCATGTTCCCTCGAGCGCCGGAGCCGACCATCATGTCGATGGGGTTGAACTGCTTCGACTTGAGGTTCACCTCCATCGCGTTCTTGACCTCTTCGGTGGCCTGGGTCCAGATCTCCACTTCCTTCTGGCGCCGCTCACCGTCGGTGATGATGCCCTTCCGGAACTGGCTCTCGACCTTGTCGGCCTCGATCTCGTGGGAGTCGAGGATCGACTTCTTCTCCGACGGCGTCTGCACGTCGTCGATGGAGACCGTGAGGCCCGAACGAGCGGCGTAGTGGAACGCCAGGCTCTTGATGCGGTCGAGGCTGGCCCCGACCTCGGCCTTGGGGAACTCGACGGCGAGCTTGTCGACGATCTCGCCGATGTCCCGCTTCTTCACCACTCGGTTGACGAAGCCGAAGCCCTCGGGCAGCGCCTCGTTGAGCAGCACACGACCGGCCGTGGTCGGCGTGTAGACCGCAGCCTGGCCGTTGGCGGGCGTCTCGAGCAGATCGGGGGTGCGCCAGATGATCGGCTCGTGGAGCGTGATCTCGCCGGACTCGTAGGCCCGCTCGACCTGGTCGATCCGACGGAACGAGCGCAGCGGCTTGTCGTCGGTCGGCTCGATGAACTCGGTGAGGTAGAAGGCGCCGATCACCATGTCCTGCGTCGGGGTGACGAGGGGGCGACCGTGCGCCGGCGACAGCACGTTGTTGGCGCTGAGCATCAGCACCCGCGCCTCGGCCTGGGCCTCGGACGACAGGGGCAGGTGGACCGCCATCTGGTCGCCGTCGAAGTCGGCGTTGAAGGCGGTGCAGACCAGCGGGTGGATCTGGATGGCCTTGCCCTCGACGAGCACGGGCTCGAACGCCTGGATACCGAGGCGGTGGAGGGTGGGAGCACGGTTGAGCATCACCGGGTGTTCCTGGATGACCTCTTCGAGGACCTCCCACACCTGGGGACGACGACGCTCGACCATGCGCTTGGCCGACTTGATGTTCTGGGCCAGCTCCTGGTCGACGAGCCGCTTCATGACGAACGGCTTGAACAGCTCGAGCGCCATGATCTTGGGCAGACCGCACTGGTGGAACTTCAGCGTCGGGCCGACCACGATGACCGAACGGCCCGAGTAGTCGACGCGCTTGCCGAGCAGGTTCTGACGGAAGCGACCCTGCTTGCCCTTGAGCATGTCGGACAGCGACTTGAGGGGCCGGTTGCCCGGGCCGGTNNGCGTCGACGGCCTCCTGGAGCATCCGCTTCTCGTTGTTGACGATGATCTCGGGGGCGCCGAGGTCGAGCAGTCGCTTGAGGCGGTTGTTGCGGTTGATGACCCGTCGGTAGAGGTCGTTGAGGTCGGAGGTGGCGAAGCGGCCACCGTCGAGCTGCACCATCGGGCGCAGCTCCGGCGGGATCACCGGGACCACGTCGAGGATCATCGCCCGCGGGTCGTTCTCACGACGGTCGTTGTCGTCGCGGCGGTTGAAGGCGGCGACGATCTTGAGGCGCTTGATGGCCTTCTGCTTGCGCTGGGCGCTGAGCGGCTTCACGCCCTCTTCGGGGTCGATGGCAGCGCGGAGCTTCACCTCTTCCTCGTCGAAGTCGATGCGCTCGATCAGCTGGGCGATCGCGTCGGCGCCCATGCCGCCCTCGAAGTAGTCGCCCCAACGGTCGACCATCTCGCGCCAGAGCATCTCGTCTTCCAGGATCTGGCGGCCGAAGAGTCCCTTGAACTCCTCCCACGCACGATCGAGGACGTCGAGCTCCATCTCGTATTCCTCGCGCACGGCGGCGAAGTCCTTGTCGGCGGAACGCTGACGGGCACGGATCTCCGTGTCCTTGGCGCCGTCGGACTCCATCTGCGCGATTTCCTTCTCGAGCTCCTCGTGCTCCTCGGCCAGGCGAAGCTCCATCTCCTTGATGATCGCTTCGCGCTCGCCGATCACGTCGGCCTCGAGGTTGGGGAGGTCCTCGTCGCGGCGCTCCTCGTCGACCCAGGTCACGAGGGAGGCAGCGAAGTAGATGACCTTCTCGAGCTGCTTGGCCTTCAGTTCCTCACGGGGCTCGGTGCCCATGAGCAGGTAGGCCAGCCACGAACGGGTGCCGCGCAGGTACCAGATGTGGACACAGGGAGCGGCGAGCTCGATGTGGCCCATGCGCTCGCGGCGCACCTTGGATCGGGTGACCTCCACGCCGCAGCGCTCGCAGATGATGCCCTTGAAGCGCACCCGCTTGTACTTGCCGCAGGCGCACTCCCAGTCCTTGGTCGGACCGAAGATCTTCTCGCAGAAGAGGCCGTCCTTCTCGGGCTTGAGGGTGCGGTAGTTGATGGTCTCGGGCTTCTTGACCTCGCCGTTGGACCACATGCGAATGGAATCCGCGGTGGCGAGACCGATCTTCAGCTGGTCGAAATCGTTGACGTCGAGCATGTGCTGGTCTCCCCTCAGCGACGCCCGCCGGCAGCGCGGCGTGCGTCATCTTCGTCGGTTCCTCGTTCGGGGCGACTCAGGTCGATCCCCAGTTCTTCGGCGGTGCGGAACAGCTCGTCGTCGAGCTCCCGCATCTCGATCTCCTGGCCGTCGGCGGCGAGCACCTCGACGTTCAGGCAGAGCGCCTGCATCTCCTTGATGAGCACCTTGAACGACTCGGGGATGCCGGGCTCGGGAATGTTCTCGCCCTTGACGATCGCCTCGTAGACCTTCACACGGCCGAGGACGTCGTCGGACTTGATGGTGAGCAGCTCCTGGAGGCAGTAGGCGGCGCCGTAGGCCTCCAGCGCCCACACCTCCATCTCACCGAAGCGCTGGCCACCGAACTGGGCCTTACCGCCGAGCGGCTGCTGGGTGATCATGGAGTAGGGGCCCGTGGAACGGGCGTGGATCTTGTCGTCGACCATGTGGCTGAGCTTCAGCACGTACATGATCCCGACCATGATCGGGTTGTCGAAGGCTTCGCCGGTGCGACCGTCGTAGAGGGTGGTCTTGCCGTCGTCCTGGATCAGGCGGGTGCCGTCCGACGCCTCGGGGTTGAGGTTGCGGAAGATGTCCTGGATGGTCGGCTTCTCGCCCGACAGCTCCTTCTCGTCCCACTTCGCACCGTCGAACACCGGGGTGCTGACCAGGGTGGAGGGGGTGGTGAAGGGGCGGGTCTTGTTCTCGGTGCCGCGCATCGGCGCCTCACCGACCTGACCCTCGGGGTGACCGTCGATCTGCCAACCCCAACGGGCGGCGTAGCCGAGGTGCGACTCGAGCACCTGACCCACGTTCATGCGGGACGGCACGCCGAGCGGGTTGAGGATGATGTCGACGGTGGTGCCGTCGGCCATGTGCGGCATGTCCTCCACGGGCAGGATGCGAGAGATCACACCCTTGTTGCCGTGGCGGCCGGCGAGCTTGTCGCCCACCGAGATCTTGCGCTTCTGGGCCACGTAGACCCGCACGAGCTGGTTGACGCCCGGGGGCAGTTCGTGGCTGTCGTCACGGTCGAAGACCTTGACGTCGATGACCTTGCCGGTCTCGCCGTGGGGAACCTTGAGCGAGGTGTCGCGGACCTCGCGAGCCTTCTCACCGAAGATCGCCCGCAGGAGGCGCTCTTCGGGGGTGAGCTCGGTCTCGCCCTTGGGGGTGACCTTGCCGACGAGCACGTCGCCCGGACCGACCTCGGCGCCGATGCGGATGATGCCGCGCTCGTCGAGGTCGGCGAGGATGTCGTCGCTCAGGTTCGGGATGTCCCGGGTGATCTCCTCCGGGCCGAGCTTGGTGTCGCGAGCGTCGATCTCGTGCTCGTGGATGTGGATCGACGTGAGCACGTCGTCCTTCACCAGGCGCTCGGAGAGGATGATCGCGTCCTCGAAGTTGTAGCCCTCCCACGGCATGAAGGCCACGACGAGGTTCTTGCCCAGGGCGAGCTCGCCGTGGTCGATCGAGGGACCGTCGGCCAGCAGTTCGCCGGCGGAGATCTTCTGCCCGACGACGACACGGGGCTTCTGGTTGATGCAGGTGTCCTGGTTCGAGCGCTCGAACTTGAGGAGGCGGTAGATCTTCTTGCCCGAGTTGTACTCGACCGTGATCGTGCGCCCGTCGACCTGGGTGACCACACCGTCGTCGACGGCGACCAGGGTGTCGGCCGCGTCGTGGCCGGCCCGGGTCTCGATGCCGGTGCCGATGTAGGGGGCCTCGGCGGTGATCAGGGGCACGGCCTGACGCTGCATGTTGGCGCCCATGAGGGCACGGTTGGCGTCGTCGTGCTCGAGGAAGGGGATGAGGCCGGTGCCGATCGAGACGATCTGCTTCGGCGACACGTCCATCATCTGGACCTCGCCGGCGTCGACCGCCGAGATCTCGGTGGTGGCACCGAAGAAGATGTCGCGCTCGAGCTGGAGCTTGAGGTCGCGCAGCGAGGCGGCCTGCGGCGAGCGCCTCGACAGGATCTTCTCGTTCTTGAAGGCGCCGTCGGCCTCGAGCGGGGCGTTGGCCTGGGCGACCACGTAGTCCTCTTCCTCATCGGCGGTGAGGAAGACGATGTCGTCGGTGACCCGGCCGTTGTCGACCCGGCGATACGGCGTCTCGAGGAAGCCGAAGTCGTTCACCCGGGCGTAGCTGGCGAGGTAGCCGATCAGACCGATGTTCGGTCCCTCCGGCGTCTCGATCGGGCACATGCGGCCGTAGTGCGAGAAGTGGACGTCTCGCACCTCGAAGCCGGCCCGCTCACGCGACAGGCCGCCCGGGCCGAGCGCCGAGAGGCGACGACGGTGGGTGAGGCCCGACAGCGGGTTGATCTGGTCCATGAACTGCGACAGCTGGGAGGTTCCGAAGAACTCCTTGATCGCGGCGACCACGGGACGGATGTTGATGAGCGTCTGGGGCGTGATCGCCTCGACGTCCTGGGTGGTCATGCGCTCGCGGACGACCCGCTCCATGCGGGACAGGCCGATCCGGACCTGGTTCTGGATGAGCTCGCCGACCGAACGGACACGACGGTTGGCGAAGTGATCCTGGTCGTCGAGGCGGTAGCCGGGCTCGGCGACCATGAGGTGGAGGAGGTAGGTGGCGGCGGCGAGCACCTCGGCTCGCGACAGCACCGACTGGTCGTCCTCGGGCCGGTCGAGCAGCTCGCCCAGCATCGGGAACAGCTCTTCGAGCTTGTCGAGCTCGGGCCCGAGCTTGCGGTTGAGCTTGTAGCGGCCCACCCGGCTCAGGTCGTAGCGACGGGACTCGAAGAAGGCGTTGCGCAGGTAGCTGCGGGCGGCTTCGAGGGTCGGCGGCTCGCCGGGGCGGGCACGCTTGTAGATCTCGATCAGCGACTCGTCCTGGGTCGGAGCGATCTCGCGGTCCTTCTCCCACTGGCCTTCGAGGAAGTCGAAGTGGTTGACGAAGGAGTCGAGGAAGCCGGGGGCGTTCTCCTCGTCGAAGCCGAGGGCGCGCATCAGGGTGAACAGCGACAGGCGACGCTTGCGGGCGACGCGCACGCCGGCCGTCGGGTCCTTGCCCGGCTTCTGCTCGACGTCGAACTCGAGCCACTCACCGCGGTAGGGGTGGATGGTGCCGGTGACCATCTGGTGCTTCGAGAGGTTACGGAGTCGGAACCGCTCACCGGGCTGGAAGATCACGCCGGGCGAGCGCACGAGCTGCGAGACGACGACACGCTCGGTGCCGTTGATCACGAACGTGCCCTTCTCGGTCATCATGGGGAAGTCGCCCATGAAGACGGTCTGTTCCTTGATCTCGCCGGTGGAGGCGTTCATGAACCGGGCGCGCACGAAGATCGGCGCGGCGTAGGTCATGTCCTTTTCCTTGCACTCCTCGACGGAGAACTTCGGATAGGGCTTCAGATCCTCGTCGAAGGGATCGAACTCCAGCTCCAGCTGGAGCGTCTCGGTGAAGTCCTTGATGGGGCTGATGTCGCGAAACGCGTTCGCGAGCCCTTCATCCAGGAACCACTGGAACGACTCCCTCTGGATGGCAATCAGATCAGGAAGCTGCAGGGCCTCCGAGAGCTTGCCGAAGGAATAACGGTCGCGAGCGAGCGTGCGAGCAGGCAAAAGACACCACCAAGGTTTGCGCGACGAGCCAGGAATGCCGGCTCACGCACAACCCCGAGAGCACGCGACCGGTGGGCTCGGCAGCATTCGCTCGACGCGAGGCTGATGGGAGACACCGGGGGCGTGGACGGGTGGGGCGCAGGCACGGCAACTGCCAAGCATATGCGGCCGTCCCGCTGGCCACAACCACCGTAGCCCACGGACTGTAAACAGCCCGCCTGCGCAGGTCAAGGATTCTCACGCCATGCGACCGAATCGTCACGATTTGTGCGTGGGTCCCACGCAGAGCAGTCCCCGCAGAGCAGCCCCCGCAGAGCAACCGAGTGGAGGGGCCGGAACGCGGCCGACCCCGGACCGCAGGGGCCCGGGGTCGGTGTAACACGTTTCGAGGATGCAGGCTCGAGGCCTGCAGCGTCGGGGCTCTTACTTGAGCTCGACGGCGCCGCCGGCTTCCTCGATCTTGGTCTTGGCGGCCTCGGCGTCGTCCTTCGAGGCACCCTCGAGCACGGGGGCGGGGGCGCCCTCGACCAGCTCCTTGGCCTCCTTGAGGCCCAGGCTGGTGAGCTCACGGACGGCCTTGATGACCTGGATCTTCTTGTCGCCGGCGCCGGTGAGCACCACGTCGAAGCTGTCCTTCTCTTCCTCGGCAGCGGCCCCGGCGTCGCCGCCGGCAGCCACGGCACCGGCCACGGCCACGGGGGCGGCGGCGGTCACGCCGAACTTCTCTTCGAAGTCCGACAGGAGCTCGCTGAGCTCGAGGACGGTCATGCTGGCGATGGCGTCGAGAATCTCTTCCTTGGTGGCCATTGGTTACTCGCTCTCTTCTTCGGTCGAGGCCTCGGCCTCGGGGGATTCGGTCGTTTCGGTGGTGTCGGACGGGGCGCTGGTGGCACCGCCCTGATCGATGAGGGCCTTGAGGCCGTAGGCGAAGTCGCGCGGGATGGCCTGCAGGAGGCCAGCCATCTGCGTCATCGGGGCCGCCATGGCGCCGGCCAGCTTGGCCAGCAGCACCTCGCGGGGCTCGATGTCGGCCAACTTCTTGAGGCCGTCGGGATCGATGAACGTGCCGTCGTAGAGGCCGCCCTTGATCACGATGTCGGGGTTGCCGGCGGCGAATTCCTTCAGCGCCTTGGCCACTCCGACCACGTCACCCTTGTCGTTCTCGGGTGTCGCGTCGGCGAACAGCAGGGCCGTGGGGCCGACCAGCAGTTCGGTGAACTGCTCGTCTGCACCTTCGGCAGCCCGCCGAACCAACGTGTTCTTGAAGACCTTGTAGGTGCCTCCGGCCGGTCGAAGCGACCGACGGAACTCCGACAGGGCCGACACCGTGAGACCGCGGTACTCGGTGACGACGACCGCCTGTGCCGACTCGAGGCGTTCCTTCACCTCGTCGACGACGGCGACCTTGTCCGATCGTGGGTTGTCCATCACACCTCCTCTCTTCGGTTTCGGGATCCGGCGAGCCGGATCGGGTGGGTTTGGGTGGGATCGACGCTCAAGCCGACCACCACCGCAGCCCCCACGCCGAAGAGAGGGAACGAACGGAGAAGATCGCCTAGTCGGGATTTCCAGGACGGAGCCGAGGCGCCGTCCCCACCAGAGGTCTGGGGCGAGAGCATTCGATTGTCGACCGGGAAGCCTAGGCCCCGGTCGGCGGGAACCGGCACCCGAGGGTGACGATGCCCGATGTGCCGATCGGCCGAACCGGCCGGCACGTGATCACCGCCGACGCCCGGAGGCGGTCGGCGGCGAGATCAGAGAATCAGGAACCGAGCTGGGCCGGGTCGAGCTTCACGCTCGGGCTCATGGTCGACGAGATCGACGCCTTGAGCATGTAGCGGCCCTTGGCCGACGCCGGCTTCACCTTGTTGAGCTCCTCGACGAGGGCCTCGAGGTTCTGCAGGAGGGCGTCGGTGGTGAAGCTGGCCTTGCCGACGCCCACGGCGATGTTGCCGTAGCGGTCGGTGCGGTACTCGACGGTGCCGCCCTTGAACTCGCCGACGGCCTTGGCGACGTCGGGGGTGACGGTGCCGGTCTTCGGGTTGGGCATGAGGCCACGGGGGCCGAGCACTCGACCGAGCTTGCCGACCTGGGGCATGAGCTCGGGGCTGGCGATCGCCAGGTCGAAGTCGAGCATGCCGCCCTCGACCTCGGCGACCAGGTCTTCGGCGCCGACGATGTCGGCGCCGGCCTCGCGGGCGGCGGCTGCGGCGTCGCCGGAGGCGAACACGGCGACACGGACGTCCTTGCCGGTGCCGGCGGGCAGGGCCACCGTGCCGCGCACGATCTGGTCGGCCTTGCGGGGATCGACGCCGAGGCGGACCACGAAGTCGATCGACTCGTCGAAGCTGGCCGATGCCAGGCTCTTCACGATCTCGAGGGCCTCGCTCGGACCGTGGAGGTGCTCCCGGTCGTAGCGACGCGTCGCGTCGTTGTACTTCTTACCCTTCGCCATGATCGGCTCCCTCGTTGGTATGGCCGGCGGGCGAGGTGATCCCTACCGAGCCTCTGGTTGATTCGAACGGTGTGGTGTGTGGAGCAGGGCGCCTCAGCGCACCCGCACACCCATCTGCCGGGCGGTGCCGGCGACCTGCAGCTTGGCGGCCTCGATGTCGTAGGCGTTGAGGTCGGGCATCTTGATCTGCGCGATCTCGGTGAGCTGCTCGTCGGTGATCGACCCGGCGCGGTCACGCTTGGGGTCGGAGGCGCCCTTGTCGATCTTGGCGGCCTTCTTGATCAGCTCCGACGTCGGCGGGGTCTTGAGGATGAAGCTGAACGAGCGGTCCTCGAAGATGGTGATCTCGACCGGCACGACGTTGCCGCGCTGCGACTCGGTCCTGGCGTTGTACTCCTTGCAGAAGTCCATGATCGCCACGCCGTAGGGACCGAGCGCGGTACCGACGGGCGGGGCCGGCGAGGCCTGCCCGGCCGGGATCTGGATCTTCACGAGTGCCATGACTTGCTTCTTGGCCATTGCGACAATGCCTTTGCGACGAGGGCCCACTTCGACGACGGGCCGTTGTGATCGTGGCCGCGGCAGATCCGCGACAAGAGCGACGGGAGATGGTATCGGCGCGTCGCGTGGCTTCCGCTCCGCTGGCACCGGGACGATACACCCGAAGGCGCCGCCGAGGTGGCGGCGCCGGGGTTCACCGGCCGCTCAACGAGCGACCGGCGTGGTCCGAGATCGGACGATCAGAGCTTGCCGACCTGGGCAAACTCGAGTTCGACCGGGGTCTCGCGACCGAAGATGTTGACGAGCACCTTGACCTTGAGCTGGTCCTCGTTGATCTCGACGATCTGACCCTGGAAGTCGGCGAAGGGGCCTTCCTTGACCCGCACGGTCTCGCCCATCTCGAACTCGAGACGGGGACGACCCTTGCGGCTGGTGTCCTCTTCGTCGGCCTTGACGGCCAGGAAGCCCTCGACGTCCTTGCGGGGCAGGGGCGACGGCTTGTTGCCGGCGCCGACGAAGCCCGTCACGCCGGAGGTGTTGCGCACGACGAACCAGCTGTCGTCGTCGAGACGCATGCGGCACAGCAGGTAGCCGGGGAAGACCTTCTTCTGAACGACGACCTTCTTGCCGTTCTTGAACTCGACCACGTCCTCCATGGGGATGACGAGCTCGTAGATCCGGTCTTCCATGTTCATCGACTGGGCGCGAGCCTCGATGTTGGACTTGACCTTCTTCTCGTACCCCGACTGGGTGTGGAGCACGTACCAGCGACCGGGACGGTCGTAGGGCGACTCGGGCTTCGGGGCCGGTGCAGGGGCCTCTTCCTCGGCCGCCTCATCGGAAGCGTCAGCCTCGTCGGAGGCCTCGGCATCGTCAGCGGCTGCCTCAGCGTCAGCGGCCGCGTCGTCGCCGCCGTCGGTCTCGTCGGCCTCGGCGGGAGCGTCAGCAGCCTCGTCGGCCGGGGTCTCGGCCGGGGCGTCGGTGGCCTCGTCGTCAGCGACGACTGACTCGACGGGGGCCTCCTCGGCGGCTTCCTCGGGGGCGGACGTGGTGTCGAAATCGGTCATGAACCAAGCCTCAGCAGACGGATGATTCCTTCGCCGAACAGGTAGTCGGCAGCGGCGATGAAGCCGGTGAGCAACATGACGGTGATCACCACGACGGTGGTGTACTTGATCACCTCGGCTCGGGTCGGCCAGTTGACGCGGCGGAGTTCGGAACGAACCTCGCGGACGTACTGACCCGGGCCCACACGCTCGGAGCGCGTGGGCTGACGGTTCTCCCGAGGCGCGGCGACCGCGTTGCCCTCGGCATCGAGTTGACCCTGCTTCTGCAGGTAGCGCCGCTGTTCGCGGTTCATCGCCATGAGTTGGTCCTCGGAAGGAGTGGAACGTTCGGCGCGGCCAGCGCATGGCCGCGTTGCGCAGCAGGGCACGAGGGACTTGAACCCCCAACCCCCGGTTTTGGAGACCGGTGCTCTACCAATTGAGCTAGTGCCCTAGGGACGGATCGAGGCTAGCAGCGATTGGGGGCCACCCGGCGCGCGTATCGGCGCCGTCGGCCCCTCACGATGCGAGGCGGGTCTTCGAGATCTTGCTGGCGAGCACGATCGCCCCGGCGGCACCGGCCGTGGCGGCGGCCGCGATCCCGCTCAGATAGGCGCGGCGGCGTCCGCCGTGGAGGCGGGTGACGTCGGCCGGCGGGCGCAGCACCTCGAGCAGGTCCGGCAAAAACTCGTCGTCGGCGACGAGGTCGTGACGCATCGCAGCGAGGGCTCGACGCAGCTTGCGGTACTGGACCACCTCGGCCTGGCAGTGCAGGCAGGTCGACACGTGGCGGGTGGCCGGCATGCCGAGCGGTTCGTCGTCGACGGTGGCGGCGAGCAGGAGGCTGACCTCGTCACACTGCACGGCCGACCTCCTCCGACTCGGAGTCGTGCGACACGTCGCCGGCCAGGGGGTAGAGCCGTTCGCGCAGGCGCTTGCGGGCCCGGTGGAGGCGCACCTTGGCGGCGGTCTCGGAGATGCCGAGTTCGTCGGCGATCGCCTCGTGGGGGAGGTCGTAGATGTCGCGCAACACCACGACGGCCCGGAGCTTCGGCGGCAGACCGCGCAGGGCGTCGGTGAGCTGGTTGCGCAGTTCGCCGACGTCGGCCCGCTGTTCGGGGTCGCGGCTGGGGTGGTCGTCGGCGAGCTGGATCTCGTCGTCGATCTCGTCGTGGCGGTGGCGTGAGCGGCGCCCGAGCAGGGTCGACGCGCAGTTGGCGGTGATCCGGTGGATCCACGTGCCGAACTGGGCGTCGCCTCGGAACTTCTTCAGACTCTTGTGCACCCGCAGATAGGTCTCTTGCACCACGTCGCGTGCGTCCTCCTCGTCACCCGTCAGCCGGAAGGCGAGGGTGTAGGTGTCGGCGTACGTGCGACGGACGAGCTCCTCGAAGGCGCGGTGATCGCCGCCTTGTGCTTCTTCGACGAGTTCGTTGATGTCGTGGGACGCCATGTCGTACCTCTGAGGGTTGGACCGCAAGTGGCGCTGGGCGGTTACCCCTTCTTCACGGAGAGGGGTGATCGACCCAGCCTAGTGGTCGTGACGGGTGGCGTGTTCCCGGCCGGCTCGGCTCAGGCCGGGGTGAGTTCGACCGGCTCCCGATTGCCGTTGCCGAGGTCGTACATCACGACCGGGTTCTCGCCCGAGCAGTCGACCGGAGCCGAGGCGATCGGTGCGAACGTGGCGAGGTCCAGGCCGAGGTCGGTGGCCGACATCGTGATGCCGGCCACGCTGACCGTGATGTCGAGGTTGTCGTTGACGACCGTCGTCTCGATGATGCCCTCGGCCACCTCGTAGGTGCCGTCGAGGGTTCCGGTGACGTTGCCCTCGGCCACGATGCCGTCGGCGTCCATCTCGAAGGTGAAGTCGGGGGTGTAGAGGTAGGTGCCGTCGGCCGTCAGCGACAGGCCGGTGCCGCCGGTGATGTCGAAGCCGACGCCGTCGAGCCCGGTCTCGATCTGGCTGTAGTAGCCGTCGAGCTCGGCCTCGCTCACGAACCAATTGCCGACGAGGCAGCTCCCGTCGCCCGGGTCGTCGGCGCTCTCGTCGCTGGCGGCCTCTTCGTCCATGGAGTCGTCCGTCGAGTCGTCCAGTGCGCCTGCGCCCTCGTCAGCGGCATCGGCGTCCTCGGCTGCGTCCGCATCGTCCGCTTCGGCGTCGGTTTCGGCCTCTCCCCCAGCCGCGTCGGCCTCGGTTTCGGCGACAGCCACGTCGTCGGCGGCGTCATCCGACCCGGACGAGCAGGCGCCGGCGAAGAGCAGCAGCGCGAGCAGAGCGGCGAGTCGCGAGGAACGGACGGAGAATCGAGAGGTCATGACGTCATCGTCGGCGGAACCGGCGCCCGGTTCAGTAACCACGATCACGTGCCCACCCGGTTCCAGGTCAAGACCATCGCGGCTCGCCGATGGACTCCGCAACAGCCCTCTTCTCACCAGCGGCAACGGCTGGGCAGGACCACTAGATGTCGGGGATCATCCCCAGTCCGGCACAACCCCAGGACGGTCAGGGTCCCCCTTGGTGAAGAACAGCTCGGGCCCGAGATGGTCGCGCAGCTGCTGCTCGATTCCTGCCGTCGTCGGATCATCCCAGTGCCGAGGGTCGGCACCGACAGCCACCACGATTCCATCACCGACGACGTCAGCGGCCGGCGCCGACTCCAATCGCTCGCGACCCAACAGCTCGGCGTACGGCTGCCCGAAGAAGTTGAGCCAGAACACTCCTGGCAAGAATCGGCCGAAGTCTCTGCCGACAGGACGGATCGGCGGTTCGTCGCTCATGACCTTCGACCAGTACTCGTCGGGGTGGCCCGCAGCACCCCACGCAGGGCACAACGAGCCACACAGCGTTTCGAAGGTCGAGCGAAGCCAATCGGCCGCGGGACGGCCTTCGACCTTGCTGCGTCGGACCTGAAGGGCGACGCTGTTGCCCAGGTGACGCTTCGGACCCAGCCGCGACAACACCATGAGGTCGACGGACACCACCACCGTCAGCTCGGGACCAGAACCACGCAACTCGACCGAACCGGCAAAGCGATCATGCGGAGGCTGGCCATGTGCTTCGACGAGCGACTCGTAGGTCTCACCTCGCTCCCCGGCACCAGCGAGAACCGCAGCAGCAAGCGCTTCGGGATCTGACGCGTCGACCGGTAGCTGCTCTCGTGCCGACTTCCAGACCCTCAGCTTGCGGCACCACCGCGGAGCGACGGCGAGCAGCACCTCCTGGAGCTGGTCCAGGTCATCGCCGCCGAGAAACCGGTCGAACACCAGCTCAGCACGGAGATCATGGTCAGCGAAGTCGGGCTTCACAGCGACCACCCCGCCTCTGCTCGAGTGTGCATCCCTTCCTCCAACCACGAACCCTGCCATACATCACGGGCATCAACTCGCCCGTTGGGGCGTCAATCGCGTCCCCGCTCCGAGCCGACTCGCACCTCGACGTTCGGGCTGACCGCCTCGATCTGTTCGGGCAACCCCTCCAGAACCCGACGGTGAAAGGTCCTCGTCACTCCGACATAGCCCACGGCGAACACCCTCACCGGAGCACCGCCGAGCACACGCACGTCAGCAACGCTCGTTCCGAAGCCGACCTCCACGACATCGCTGGCGGGAAGACTGACGCAGACGCCGGGGACGTTCGCATCGAACCGGGTCGATGTGAAGAAGTTCCTGACGACCAGTTCGTCTGCCGTGACGACCAGCAGTGGACGCCACCAGAGAAGTCCAACGCACAGAACGAGGAAACCCGAACCGACGACGAACAGAGCCGGCGCGCCGGCGAGCAGGTTCACGAACCAGAAGAGCGCACAAGGCACGACGGCGACGACGAACCCGGCAGGTGATGCCACCCCAGCACACCTGACCACCAATCGGTCCGGCTCGAAGCGAACCGAGCGGAACGGAGTCATCGAAGCGCCTGCCGCATCGAGGGCAGCCTCGGCGCTTGAGGCTTCAGAACATGCATCGTTCCTCCCGTGGCTGCGACCGAGGCCGCGTTCGCACGCTACCCGGTGCGCCACCTCAAGACGGCAAGCACGGCCATCGCCGACGGCACCAACGGCACGAAACAGAGCACCCGATACAGCGCCATCCGTTTCACGACCTCGTCCAACGTCGACGCCATGACTGCGACGCCGATCCACGAGGTCAGCGCTACGCCGGCAGTGAGACCAACCGCCCGCTCAGGAATCCCCGACATCGCGACGATCGACAAGGCAAAGGCAGCGCTGACGACCAACGGCATCGCGAAGTGGTCGACCCGGTACGAGGA
>JAWSVN010000011.1:20428-25661 GCA_033851875.1 Acidimicrobiales bacterium | reverse complement strand
CCAAACGGAAGCGCAGCGGGCGGCGCGTGGGGAGGTTGACCCGTGGCGCGGGGCGAACAAGTGTTCGATAGGGTTGGGGGATGGCGTTCGGCAACCCACCCGTCCCGTGGCGGGACATCGAGAGGACCCTCTCGGGACGTGACCCCCACCCGCACATCCATCAGCGCGGCAGCAGCGGTCAGCGTGACGCCGGCATCGGCGACGGGTCGGACTCGCCGGCGTGGAGTCGAAAGCGGGAGAAGTACGAGGCGCCCGCCATCCGCCGTCGCCGCTCGACCACCCCGTATGCCGAGCTCCACTGTCACTCCAGCTTCAGCTTCCTCGACGGCGCCTCCGACCCCGAGGTCCTCGCCGAGGAGGCCGCCGCCCTCGGCCTCGAAGCCCTCGCCATCACCGACCACGACGGGTTCTACGGCGTGGTCCGCTTCGCCGAGGCCGCCCGCGCCGTCGGCCTGCCGACCGTGTTCGGCGCCGAGCTCACCCTCGACAAGCTCGACATCACCCCCGGCCAGGCCGACCCCGATGGTGGTCATCTGCTCGTCCTCGCCCGTGACCCCGTCGGCTACGCGGCCCTGGCCCGGGTGATCAGCGAGGCCCAGCTGGCGGGCGAGAAGGGGGCGCCTCGCATGTCGATGTCGAGCCTCGATCGGTGGCTGCGCGATGACGAACGCGACCACTGGCAGGTCCTTACCGGGTGCCGGAAGGGCTCGGTCAACCGGGCACTCGAGCGCGAAGGTCCGGCGGCGGCGGAACGAGCGCTGGTCGACCTGGTCGACCGGTTCGGTCGCTCGAATGTCGCCGTCGAGTTGTGGGACCACGGATCCCCGCTCGACAGTGTGCGCAACGATGCCCTCGTCGGCCTCGCCGACCGGGTGGGGGTCGACGTGATCGCCACCAACAACGTCCACTACGCCACCCCGGCCGATCGGCGCCTGGCCTCGGCGATGGCCGCGGTCCGCAGTCGCCGCAGCCTCGACGAGATCGACGGCTGGCTCCCCGCCGCGGCGTCGGCCCACCTGCGCTCGGGCGACGAGCAGACCCGCCGCTTCGCCCGCTATCCCGGCGTGGTGGAACGGGCCGCCGAACTCGGTCTGGCCTGCGCCTTCGACCTGTCGCTGATGGCGCCGAAGCTGCCCCCGTTCCCGTGTCCCGACGGACCCGACGGCACCCCGATGAGCGAGATGGCGTTCCTGCGTCACCTGGTGGAGGAGAGAGGCGTCGACCGCTACGGACCCCGCGACGCCGAATGGGTGTCCGGCGCGTGGACCCAGCTCGACCACGAGCTCGATCTGATCGAGTCGCTCGGCTTCCCCGGCTACTTCCTCGTCGTGTGGGACATCGTCGAGTTCTGCCGCAAGGCCGACATCCTGTGTCAGGGCCGAGGCTCGGCCGCCAACTCGGCGGTCTGCTACGTGCTCGGGGTGACCAAGGCCGACGCCGTCTCGCTCGGCCTCCTCTTCGAACGCTTCCTCGCCCCCGAGCGCGACGGGCCACCCGACATCGACCTCGACATCGAATCGGACCGGCGGGAGGAGGCGATCCAGTACGTCTACGAGCGCCACGGTCGCCGCCACGCCGCCCAGGTCGCCAACGTGATCACCTACCGGGCGAAGTCGGCGATCCGGGATGCTGCCAAGGCGCTCGGCTACGCGACCGGTCAACAAGACGCCTTCGCCAAGGCCACCGACCGTTGGAGCGGCCTGGCCAGCAACACGAACAAGACCCAGCAGACCGACCACGGCATCCCCGGCGACGTGCTCGAGCTGGCCGCCAAGTTCGAGGACCTGCCCCGCCACCTCGGCATCCACTCCGGCGGCATGGTGATGTGCGATCGCCCCGTGATCGAGGTGTGTCCCGTCGAATGGGGGCGCATGGAGGGGCGCACCGTGTTGCAGTGGGACAAGGACGACTGCGCGGCCGCCGGGCTCGTGAAGTTCGACCTGCTCGGCCTCGGCATGCTCTCCGCGCTCCACTACGCCGTCGACCTGATCGCCGAGCACCACGACACCGAGATCGACCTCGCCACCGTGCCCCAGGAAGACGCGGTCTACGACATGCTCTGCCACGCCGACTCGGTGGGCGTGTTCCAGGTGGAGTCACGGGCCCAGATGTCGACCCTGCCCCGCCTGCGGCCCCGAACCTTCTACGACCTCGTCGTCGAGATCGCCCTGATCCGGCCCGGCCCGATCCAGGGCGGCTCGGTCCACCCCTACATCCGGCGTCGCAACGGCGAGGAACCCGTCACCTACCTCCATCCCCTCCTCGAACCCGCGCTCGAGAAGACCCTCGGCATCCCCCTGTTCCAGGAACAGCTGATGCAGATGGCGATCGACATCTCGGGGTTCAGCGCGGCCGAGGCCGACCAGCTCCGGCGGGCGATGGGCTCGAAGCGCAGTCGCCGCAAGATGGAGGCGATGCAGGCCCGGCTGTATGCGGGGATGACCTCGAAGGGGGTGGAGGCCGAGGTGCAGGAGGAGATCTGGCACAAGCTGGTGGCCTTCGCCAACTACGGCTTCCCCGAGAGCCACTCGATCAGCTTCGCCTACCTCGTCTACTCGTCGTCGTGGCTCAAACTCCACTATCCGGCGGCGTTCTGCGCGGCCCTGCTCAACGCCCAACCGATGGGCTTCTACTCGCCCCACTCGTTGGTGCAGGACGCCCGCCGTCACGGGGTGCCGACCCGGCCGCCCCATGTCAACGAGTCGCTGGCGGGGGCGACGCTCGAGCCGGAGGGCGACACGTCGCCGGTGCCGATGACGGTGGCCGACCCCGAGCTGATCCGTCGGGAACGTCTCGACCACGGGTGGGCGGTGCGGCTCGGTTTGCGTTCGGTGCGCACGATCGGGGTCGACGTCGCCGACGCGATGGAGGCCGAGCGACGCGAGCGGGGGGCGTTCGTCTCGATCGAGGACGTCGCCCGCCGGTGCGGTCTCAAGGGCGACCAACTCGAGGCGCTCGCCACCGCCGGCGCCCTCGACGGCCTCGCCACCACCGACGGCGGCCCAGCGGCCACCGGCGCTACAGCGGCAGAACCATCAGCGCCGTCTCGTCGGGAAGCACTGTGGATCGCCGGGGCCGTGGTGAAGGGTGGGGCCGACAAGCTCGAGGGGATCGTCACCGGGGTCGAGGCGCCCCAGCTCCCCGGGTTGAGCGACCACGAGTTGGCGATGGCCGACCTGTGGGCCACCGGGGTGGCGGCCGACGGTCACCCGACCGTGTTCCTGCGACGCCAGCTCGACACGATGGGCGTGACCCCCGCCAACCGGATGGCCGACATCCCCGACGGCGACCGGATCCTCGTCGCCGGCGTCGTCACCCATCGGCAGCGCCCGGCCACGGCGTCGGGCACCACGTTCATGGGGCTGGAAGATGAGACCGGGCTGATCAACGTGGTGGTCTCCAAGGGGTGTTGGGAGCACCATCGGGTGGTCGCCCGCTCCACCCCGGCGCTCCTGATCCGGGGGCGTTGTCAGAAGCAGGGGGCGGTGGTCAACGTCGTGGCCGAGGTGATCACGCCGCTGCCGATCGGTCGTTCGGCCGACGGCGACGCCCCCACGGCGACCCCGGCGGTGTCGTCGATGAGCCGCGACTTCCGCTGACCTCGTCGACTGGCGGATCCGTCAGGTGACCAACGGCCACCTCAAGCCGCCGCATTTTGTGTCGATGACTAGAGGATCATGCCCTCCTTCTCGTCGAAGTTCCTGGTCACCGGTGTGGCGGCGTCGTTCCTCGCAGGTTGCTCCAGCGCCGGCCCGGCCGACGACGCTCTGGCGATCGCCACCGAGGACCATCAAATCAGCACCACGACGGCCGAACCGGTGGCCGAGATGCCGCCCGAGCTGGCCTTCGACGCCGAACAGGCCGAGATGGCCGCCGACCTGATGGCGACCGACGAGGGCCGACAGCTCGTGGTCGAGACGATGGCCGCCCAGCTCGGTCTCGAGATCGATCAGGCCGAGTGTTTCGTCGACAACACGCCGACCGAGGCGATGGCCGGCCTGGCCGACGACGAGCTGACCAACGACGAGATCACGCTGTTCCTGTCGGTGCTGTCGGACTGCGACATCGCCCTCAGCGACCTCGGCATCATGAACGACCCGGCGTCGTTCTCCGGCTTCGCCGAGACCGAGGTGACTACCGACGATGCGCCCGCCGCTGCCGCCACCGCCACCGGTGACGGGGTCGACGTCAGCGACGCCGACGGCGACGACCTCCCCGACTGAGCGATCCTTCACGGCCGTCGGTCCGGTTCGGCGCGCAACCGCCGATACTGAACCCAGCATGTTGATCGATCGCATCCGCGCCCGGGAGACCGGCATCGTCCTCTACGGGATGGTGCCGCCGAAGACCACCACCGACACCGACGAGCTGGCTGCCATCGCCGCTCGTCAGCGGGGCCGCATCGCCGACCTCCCGATCAATGGGCTCGTGGTCTACGACCTCCAGGACGAACAAGCCCGCACCAGTGAGGCCCGGCCGTTCCCCTTCATCGAGACCGTCGACGGGTTCGACTACAGCCGCACCCACCTCGGCGACCTCGACGTGGCCCGAGTCATCTACCGGGCGGTCGGCAAGTACACGCCCGACGAGTTGCGGGCGTTCCTCGACGCAGCCGACCCCGCGCGTGAGCTGACCGTGTTCGTCGGCGCCGCGTCGCGGGACCAGGCCGTGACGATGTCGATCGACCAGGCCTACGCGCTTCGTTCCGAGGTGGCCGACCCGCCGCCGCTCGGGGGAGTGGTGATCCCGGAACGTCACCAGGCCAAGGGCACCGAACACCTGCGAGTGTTCGACAAGATCGAAAAGGGTTGCGAGTTCCTCGTGTCGCAGGGCGTCTACGACGTCGAGGCGTCGAAGAACTTCCTGTCGGACTACTACTACGAGGGGCAGCGGCGGGGCGTCGAGCTCGTGCCGATCCTGTTCACCCTCACGCCGTGCGGGTCGGCCAAGACGCTCGATTTCATGAAGTGGTTGGGCATCTCGATCCCCCGCTGGTTGGAGAACGAGTTGACCCACACCGACGACATCCTCGAACAGTCGGTCGACATCTCCGAGCGCAACTACCGAGAGCTTCAGTCGTTCGCTGCCGCCAAGGGCATCCCGATCGGCTGCAACGTCGAGAGCGTGGCCGTCCGCAAGGTCGAGGTCGAAGCCTCGGTCGCCCTCCTCCACCGCCTCGTCAGCTGACGCAATCGCGCCCCGCGGTCTGACGCGGGGCGCCCGTCGCCCTGCC
>JAWSVN010000011.1:16053-20373 GCA_033851875.1 Acidimicrobiales bacterium | reverse complement strand
GACGTTCCTGCCACTGAATCGGCGGACCCCAGCCTGCAACCGCCCGCCGCCCCGTCCGCCGCCGTGTGACGCTCAGCGCAACCGGTTGCACCGGGCGCCGGAGATGGCGCTGGCGGCAACCGGGTGCGGTGCGATAGACCGAGCGCCGTGACGACCGAGCGACCGCCGACCGCGACCCTCGACTCGGGACGGGGCTGGCTGGTGACGGCGGCTGCGGTGCTGTCGATGTTCACCGTGTTCGGCGTCGGCTACAGCTTCGGCGCCTTCTTCACCCCGATGGCCGACGAGTTCGACGCCGGTTCGGGCCAGACGGCCCTGGTGTTCTCGATCACGATCGCCCTGTCGTTCCTGCTCGCCCCGCTCACCGGTCGTCTCGCCGACCGGGTCGGCCCTCGCCCCGTCCTGTGGCTCGGCGCCGCGTCTCTCTTCATCGGTCTCCTCGCCACGTCGCGCACCCCCAACCTCGTCCTCGGCTACGTCACCTACGGCGTCGGCACCGGGCTCGCCATCGCCTGTGGCTACGTGCCGATGGTCGCCACCGTCGGGGGTTGGTTCGACCGCCACCGCACCCTGGCGATGGGCGTCGCCGTCGCCGGCATCGGACTCGGCACCCTGGTCGGCTCGCCGGTCTCGGCCCGCCTGATCGAAGCCCTCGGCTGGCGCGACACCTTCGCCCTCTACGCCGTCGTCGGCGCCGGACTCCTCCTCGTCGCCTCGACCCCCGCCGTCTTCGGCCCGGCGGCGCAGCCGACCGCTACGCCCCGATCCCTCGCCGAACTCCTCCGCATCGACGACTTCCGCCTCCTCTACGGATCGAGCCTGCTGGTGACGTTCGGCCTCTTCGTGCCGTTCGTGTTCCTCGCCGCCCACGCCGAGGACCGGGGCGCATCGCCGGTGCGGGCCGCCGCCCTCGTCGGCATCATCGGCGGCGCCAGCGTCGTCGGACGACTCGGCCTCGGCGCCCTGGCCGAACGGGTCGGCGTCATCCGCCTCTACCGGGTCTCGATCAGCGTGATGGCGCTCAGCCACCTGCTCTGGCTGGTCGCCGGCTCGAGCTACGCCATCCTCGTCGCCTACGCCGCGGTGCTCGGCGTGGGCTACGGCGGCTTCATCGCCCTGTCGCCGGCCGTCGCCGCCCAGCGCTTCGGGCTCGAGGGACTCGGCGGCATCCTCGGCACGCTCTACACCTCGGCCGCCGGTGGGGCGCTGCTCGGGCCGCCCGCCGCCGGCCTCGTGATCGATCACCTCGGCGCCGAGACCGCGATCGTGGCGGCGTCGGTGCTCGGGCTCGGCGCGGTTGCGGTGGTGTGGCGAGTCGGCGAGGCCGAGCCGCTCAGCCCAACAGCTGCAGCATCGACGAGTTGAACGGCACCGCGATGCCGTGACGCTCGGCGAGGGCGACGGCGTGGCCGGCGAAGATGTCGACCTCGGTCGGCCGTCCGGCGGCCACGTCCTGGTGCATCGACGTCATGCCGTCGACCGGCTGGTCGGCGAGGATCACGTCCCATCGCTCCCGGTCGGCGTCGGTGAGGGTGACGCCCTCGGCGGCGGCGACCTCGACCACCTCGAGCATCAATGCCTCCATCAGGTGACGGGGCGGGCCGTCGTCGACGAACTCGCCGTAGGTGGCGTCGAGCACCGCGGAGGCCTGGTTGATGCCGCAGTTGATCATGAACTTCCACCACATCTCGTGGCGCATGTCGTCGGGCGTGCGCCACGGCAGACCGGTCCGGTCGAGCAGGTCCTGCACGGCCCGCACCCGCCCGGTCGCGGCGCCGCCGGCGTGTTCCCCGCTGGTGCTGGCCTCGGCCTCCCCGCTGGTGCTGGCCTCGGCTTCGCCGAAGACCACCACGCCGGTCTGGCCGAAGTGGATGCCCTCGGCGTCGCGGTTGGCGTCCATGCCCAGCGCCATGCCGAGCAGCACCTGGCCGGGGTCGGTGAGGACGTCGGCGAAGCGGGCGAGGATGCGGTCCTCTGAGTCGAGTCCGTTGAGGACCGACAGGAACAGGCTGCGCGGACCGACGAGGGGTGCGACGTCGTCGAGGGCGGCGTCGAGGTGATGGTGCTTGACGGCGACGATCACGAGGTCGGCCGGCTCGGCAGCGGGTGGACCAGAGGCGTCGTGGACGGCGACAGGCACGGCCGAACCGTTGACGATCAGCCCATCGCGAGCGAGACGGGCGGCTCGCTCACCCCGAGCGGCGACCGCGACCGTCGCGCCGGCGTCGACCAGATGTGCTGCATACATGCCGCCCATCGCGCCGGCCCCGACGATGGCAACACGCTCGATCACGCCGGACGCTTCCACCGTTCGAGGCAGCCGCGCTGCGGTCGCAGGCCGCTCAGCTCCCGGTGACCGACTTGGCAGCGTTCTTCTTCGCCTTGAAGATGCGGGCCCGCTCGATCGGATCGAGGGCGAGCTTGCGGAGACGCACGTTCTCCGGGGTCACCTCGACGCACTCGTCCTCGGCGATGAACTCGAGCGCCTGCTCGAGGCTCAGCTCCTTGGGCGGGGTGAGCTTCACCGTCGCGTCGGCGGCGGCCGCACGATGGTTGGTGAGCTGCTTCTCCTTGCAGATGTTGACGTCCATGTCGTCGCTGCGGGAGTTCTCGCCCACCACCATGCCGACGTAGACCGCGGTGCCGGGCGCCACCAGCATCTGGGCCCGCTCCTGGAGCGCGATCGACGCATACGCGGTGACGGGGCCCTGGCGGTCGGCGACCAGCGAACCGGTGCGGCGGGCGCGGATCTCGCCGAACCACGGCTCGAAGTCCTCGAAGGTGTGGTTGAGCACGCCGGTGCCACGCGTCTCGGTGAGGAACTCGGTGCGGAAGCCGATCAGGCCACGGGACGGCACGAGGTAGTCGAGCCGGACCCAACCGGTGCCGTGGTTGACCATGTTCTCCATGCGGCCCTTGCGAGCGGCGAGCAGCTGGGTGACGCCGCCGAGGTGATCCTCGGGCACGTCGATCGTCACCCGCTCGACCGGCTCGTGGACCTTGCCGTCGACCTCGCGGGTGACCACCTGCGGCTTGCCGATCGTGAGCTCGAAGCCCTCACGGCGCATCGTCTCGACGAGGATCGCCAGCTGCAGCTCGCCGCGGGCCTGCACCTCCCAGGCGTCGGGGCGTTCGGTGGTGAGCACCCGGAGGCTCATGTTGCCGACCAGCTCTCGGTCGAGGCGGTCCTTCACCATGCGGGCGGTGACCTTGTCGCCCTCCTTGCCGGCCAGCGGCGAGGTGTTGGTGCCGATCGTCATCGACAGGGCGGGCTCGTCGACGCTGATCACCGGCATCGGCTGGGGGTTGTCGGCGTCGACCAGGGTCTCGCCGATCATGATGTCCTCGATGCCGGCGACGGCGACGAGGTCGCCCGGGCCGGCCGATTCGGCGGGGAGCCGCTCGAGGTGGTGGGTGAGGAACAGCTCGGTGAGCTTCACCCGCTGGACCGACCCGTCGACCCGGCTCAGCGCCACCGACTGGCCCTTGGTGAGGGTGCCGTTCATCACCCGGCACAGGGCGAGGCGACCGACGTAGGGGGACGCGTCGAGGTTGGTGACCCACGCCTGGAGCGAGTGGCCCTCGGTGTAGGTGGGGGCCGGCATGTAGTCGAGGAGGAGGGTGAAGAGGGGCTCGAGGTCGGTGCCGGGGGCGCCGCCGTCCTCGGGGCTGTCGAGCGACGCCCAGCCGTCACGGCCCGAGCAGTAGACGATCGGGAAGTCGATCTGGTCGTCGTTGGCGTCGATGTCGAGGAACAGCTCGTAGACCTCGTCGACCACGGCGGCGATGCGGGCGTCGGGGCGGTCGACCTTGTTGATCACGAGGATGACCGGCAGGTTGCGGGCGAGGGCCTTGCGCAACACGAACCGGGTCTGGGGGAGGGGCCCCTCGGCGGCGTCGACGAGGAGGACGACGCCGTCGACCATGGTGAGGGCTCGCTCGACCTCGCCACCGAAGTCGGCGTGGCCGGGGGTGTCGACGACGTTGATCGTCACGTCGTTCCACACCATCGAGGTGTTCTTGGCGAGGATCGTGATGCCCTTCTCACGCTCGAGGTCGCCGGAGTCCATCACCCGTTCGGCCACGGCCTCGTTGGACCGGAAGGCGCCGGCCTGGTGCAGCATGGCGTCGACGAGGGTCGTCTTGCCGTGGTCGACGTGGGCGACGATGGCGATGTTGCGGATCTCGTCGCGGGTGGCGAGCGCGCCGGCAGCAGTCTCAACGGACATGGGAAGCGATCTCCTCGGATCGTGCGGCGCCAGGGGGTCGACGGCCGACCCGGCAGTCTACCCACGCCCCCGCCCCGCCCGTGTTTCTGGG
>JAWSVN010000011.1:11772-15971 GCA_033851875.1 Acidimicrobiales bacterium | reverse complement strand
GGGAGCGGCAGCTACGGTGACGCCCGAACGCAGGGCGGCACGAGCGTGGTAGGGGAGAGGTTTTGAACAGCGAGGCGGCGATGGCTGTGCAGCTGTCGCGTCCCTCGACCCGCCCTTCGGTAGCGGTCGGCCTGATCACTCGGAACCGCGCCCACCTGGTCGAGCGGTGGCTCGAGGCGGTGGCGCGGCTCGACGTCGTCGTCCCCGACGCGGTCGTCGTGGTCGACTCCTCGACCGACGAATCGACCCAAGCCCTGCTCGATCCTGCTGGTCCCACGCAAGCGGTGCAGACCCTGCGAGATCGCGGCACGGCGATCCACACGATCCGGCGCCGCGGCGCCGGCTACGCCCGACCCCGCAACGAGCTCATCCGTCGGTGCCGCCAGCTCGGCGTCGACTGGGTCGCGCTGGCCGACGACGACGACCTGCCCGAGCCGCAGTGGTTGGAGGCGTTGCTCGCCACGGCCCAGGCCAGCGGCGCCGCGGTGGTGTGCGGCCCGGTCGTGTCGCAGGACGCCGCCGCTCCCGCCTGGGTGAACGAGCTCCGATCGAACGACCAGCGGCTCGCCGACGGGGATGAGTTGCTGTCGGTCTGGACCTGCAACCTGCTGTTGTCGGTCGATGCGCTCGACCGAGCGTTCGGCAGCGCCGACCCGTTCGACGACGCCTTCGACCACGGCGGTGAAGACGTCGAACTCGGCTTCCAGCTCCGACGCCGAGGGGTGCCCAGCGCGTGGTCCCCCGAAGCGGTGATCGTGCTCGGGCCCACCCCGCCCGAGTCCCTGCCGGCGCTGCTCCGACGGGCCTACGTCGGGAGCCAGATGTTCGGTTACAGCGAGAGACGAGCGTTGGGTGTGCGTCCCCGCCGCGTGGCCGCCTCAGTGGTTCGATTCGGTCAGGGGTTGGTCGGACTGGCCGACGCGGTGGTCGCTCGCGACGAGGCCCGCCGGGCACTCGAGAGCGCGCGAGTGGTGCGGGCGGTCGGCAACCTGCGCGGCATGATGCGCCGCCGACCGATCCGCTGGATCACGTTCGAGGGCGACGACGCCTGACCGCGCCGTCGGCGGGGTCGCTCGGGGGCCATACTGTCGACGATGGACGCCGCAACCTGGGACGAACGCTACGAGGGACGTGAGTTCGTGTGGACCGTGACGGTCAACACCTTCGTCGAGACACACCTCGCCGACCTGGCCTCGACGATCGACACCGTCGACGACGATGGGAGGCGCCGGGCCCCGGCGGCCATCGACCTCGCGGCCGGCGAGGCCCGCAACGCGGTGTGGTTGGCGGCTCGGGGCTGGCGGGTGACCGCCGTCGACTTCTCCGCCGTCGGGCTCACCAAGGGCGAGCGACTCGCCGGCAAACACCTCGACCCCGAGGGCCGCCCGACCGCCGAGAGCATCGACTTCGTGGTGGCCGACGCCACCGAGTGGCAGCCGGCCGAGCCGGTCGACCTCGTGGTCCTCTCCTACTTCCAGCTGGCCGCGCCCGCCCGCACCGACGTGCTCCGGGCCGCCGCGGGCTGGGTTCGCCCGGGCGGCGTGGTCTTCGTGGTCGCCCACGACCGTTCGAACGTGGCGGACGGCCACGGCGGACCACCGAGCGAGGCGGTCTGCTACGACCTCGACGAGACCCTCGAGTGCCTCCGAGCGGGCACCCCGGCGGCGCACCGGCTCGATCCCGAGGTGGCCGAGGTCGCTCGCCGTGAGGTGACGACACCCGATGGGACCGCCATCGCCCTCGACACCCTGGTGATGGCGAGGGTCGTCGCCGACTGACGCGGCGTCGGGTCGGCGGACCCACCGACGGCGGGCAGTCCCGCCCTGTTCCGGCGCGAGTGCGCCGGGCTAGGTTCGTTCCGGCGAATCGCAACCGGGAGGGATGTCGGCGATGGTGCGCGACCACGATCTTGGGCGGCCCCGAGCTGCGAGCAGCGCCGGTCGGCGTCGATGACCCGAACCGCCCACGACGCGCCGCCGACAACCCCTGTGCCGGATCGCGGTCCGTGGCGTTCGGTCTGGCGTTCGCTCGGCTGGTCGGGCGCCGGCATCGCGATCCAGGCCGCCGCCGGGGTCGCGACCTTCACGCTGATCGCCCGGGCACTGGGTCCCGCCGACTTCGGCGTCTACTCCGTGGTCCTCGCGCTCGCGGCGCTGACGCCGACCATCGTCGTCGCCGGCGACGGCGCGCTCCTCGCCCGCGACCTCGTGGCCCGCGGTTCGACCCCTCGTGCCGCGGTGGCCCGTCGCCTGCGCCTCGGCGCGATCACCCTGCCGGCCGTGGCCGCCCTCGCCGTCGCCGCCACGCTCGTGATCGACGCCCTCCGGTCGCCGGCCGCGATGGCCGCACTGGCGGCGATGGTGGTGGCCGAGGTGACGGCGTTCGGCATCGGCGAGCTGGTCGCCGGGTCGTACGCCGCCCGCGACCGCTACCGGGAGAGCACGGTGGTGATGATCGTCGTGGCACTCACGCGGGTCGTCGCCGTCGCCGGGGTCGTGGCCAGCGGGGCCGCCGACGGACCCCTGCCGATCGCGGCGGCGCTCGCCGTCGCCGGAGCGTTCACGGCGGTCGCCGGTGTCGCCCTGCTCCCCGAGGCGGGCTCGTCGAACGACACTCCGCTGGCCGATCTCGACGGGCCGACCGGTCGGGCCGCCGATCGGCGGGAAGGCCTGGTGGTCGGCGGCGGCCGGGCCGCCCAGCGCGCGGTGACCGACATCGACCAGGCACTCCTCCTGCGGTCGGGCGCAGCGGCCACGGTCGGCTTCTACGCCGTCGGCGCCCGCCTCGTCAGCTACGCCTACCTCCCGATCTTCGCCGCCCTGCGGGTGACGTTTCCCCGCTTCCTCGCCCACGGCGCCGCCGGTGGGCTGCCGGCGACCATCGCCTACGGTCGCCGGGTCGCTCCGTGGTACCTCGCCGGCGGGCTTGCCCTGTCGGGCGGGGTGGTGGTCGCGGCCTCGCTGATCCCGTGGTTGGTCGGCGACGACTACGCCGACGCCCGGCCGATGGCCATCGCCCTCGCCGGGGTCCCGTTGCTGCGGGTGGTCCAGAGTGTGCTGGGCGACGTGCTCGCCGGCGCCGACCACTTCACCGATCGCTCGACCGCCGTGGTTGCCGCTCTCCTCGTCAACGTGGCCGCCAACCTCGTCCTGATCCCCATCCACGGCTGGCGCGGCGCCGTCGTTGCCACCTACACCGCCGAGGCGATCGCCGTCGGCGCATTGATGCTGCTGGTCCGGCGTCGGCTGCGCGAGCCGTCGGCCCCGGCCCGTCCGATCCCGGAGATGATGTCATGACCGATCTCGCCGACACCTCAGTCACCGNNCGCCGCCGACGTCGACGGCGTCCGCATCGCCGCCGCCATGGCCCAACTGCTGCGCCGCTGGTGGCTGGTGCTCGGCGGTGCGGCACTGGGCGCGGCCCTGGCCGTCGCCGTGGTGAGCGTCGGGGTGGTGCCGTCGACGGCCACCGCCACGCTCGGCCTGACCGAGGCGGTCGGCTGGCCCGACTACGACCGTGACCGCCAGGAGCAGGCGACCGCCGCCGGGCCGATCGTCGACGCCTACGTCGCATCGCACGGGCTCACCGCTGCCTCCCTCGATCTCGCCACCGACGATCCGCTGTTGATCCGCGTCGTGGTCGAGGCGGGTTCGGTCGGCGAGGCCGCCGAGGCCGCCAACGCGCTCGCCGACGAGATCGCCGACCGGTCGGCCGAGGTGGTGGCCGAGCGTCTCGATGACGAGATCGCCGCGCTCGACGTCGAACTCGCCGTGTTCGATCGCGAGTTGGCCGACCTGACCGAGCAGCAGGACGCGCTCATCGACGACGAGGCCGCCACCCGACAGGCCGTCTACGGCCCCGACGTCACCGCCGCCACGCGGGCCGAACTGGAACGGCTCGAAGCGGCCCGGCTCCCGGTCGACACGGCGATCTACGACCTCACCCAGGTCCGGTCGGAGCTGGCCGCCCAGCGGATGGCCCTCGTCACCAGGATCGACGCCGAGCGACCGATCCTCAGCCTGATCTCGCCCGCATCCGCGGTCGACCCGCGCGAACGGAACCCGGTGACGGTCGGCCTCCTCGGAGCCGTGGTGGGTGCGGTCCTCGCCGGGGCCGCCGTGTTGTCGTGGCTGCCACGACGGTGATGGCCGCCCCGACCAGCGAGTTCGAGGGCCGTCTCCACAGCCATCTCGACAGCC
>JAWSVN010000011.1:0-11760 GCA_033851875.1 Acidimicrobiales bacterium | reverse complement strand
CCGGCGGTCTGGTGGACGGTGCTGGCCGTCGCGCTCCTCGCGATCGAGCCGTCGAAGGTCGGCCTGGCGTCGGAGCCGGGCGCAGCGTTCGACCTGCTTCGCTTCGTCGTGATCATCCCTCTCTACGGCGGCTTGCTCGTCGGGGCGCTGCTGTCGCCCGCCGTCGGTCGGCTGGCCGGGTTGCCGGTCCGCTGGCTCGCCGCCGCCGCCGTGTGGGCCGTGCTGGCTGCCCCCTTCGGCGACAGTCCGATCGGCGACGTGACCCTGGCGATCGGCGAGTTGGCCGTGGTGCTGGCCGGCGTCGCGATGGTCGGGCGCTTCGGCTGGAATCGCTGGATGGGTGTCGTGACCCTGACCCTCGCCGCGGTCGTCGCCGTGTCGGTCGTGATCGACCCACCCGCCGGCGCCCGCACGGCGGGGCTGTTCGCGGCCCCCAACACCCTCGGCACCCACGGGGCGATCGTCGCCGTCGATGCGCTCCGTCGCTGGCTGACCGGCCACCGCACCGGATGGGTGGTGGTGTGGGGCGTGGGCTGGGTCGGCATGTTGGCGGCCGACTCACGCACCGCGATGGCCGCCGCCGTCGTCGGCTCGATCCTGTTGACCCGCCACGCGATCGCACCCCGTCTGCGTTGGCCGCTGGCCTCGGTCGTGGCCGCCGCGGTCGCCGTGTTCGCCACCACCGAGGTGGGTCGTAGCGTCGGCAGCTCGCTGACCCGATCCGGCGACGTCGAAGAGCTGACGACCGGCACCGGTCGCACCGAAATCTGGCGGCTCGACCTCGACTGGATCGCCGAACGGTGGTTGTTCGGCTGGGGGCATTCGGGGGCCACCCGACCCTTCGCCGACGCCCTCGCGAACGGCGAGATCTGGTGGGACGCCCAAGAGGCTCACAACACCGTCCTCCAGGCCGGTATCCAGAGCGGGTTGGTGGCGCTGGTGTTGGTGGCGATCGCCGGGCTCGCGCTGATTCGGCGCATGCTGCGCGACCCCCACACCGGAGCCGACGCCGTCGCTGCGGTGATCCTGCTCCACGGGGTGATGGAGTCGTTGTTCCGCGAGCCCCGGGCGGTCTGGTTGGTGCTCGCCGGCGCTGCGGTCGCCGGGGTCCGCACGACGGACACCCCGAGGGCGGCCGTCTCGTCGTGAGCGTCGCGGTCGTCATCCCCTGCTTCGACAACCCGACCTTGGCGGTCGACGCGATCGGGAGCGCTCGGGCGGCGGTGGCGTCGCTGGCCGGCCGCGTCGTGGTCGTCGACGACGGTTCGACCCACCCCGAGATGCCGACGCTGCTGGCCGATCTCGACGGCTGCGCCGACGTGGTCGTGATCCGCCGGCCGAGCAACGGTGGCCATCTTCGCGCCGTCGCCGACGGTGTCGCCTGGGTCGACCCGGCGGAGTTCCCGGTGGTCTGCTTCCTCGACGCCGACGATCGCCATTTCGTCGACTGGCCGGCCCGGGCCGCCGCCGAGTTCGCGGCCGATGACGACGTCGTGCTCGTGGGCGGTCGGCCGCGGGTGATCGACGCCGACGGCCGGCCGATCGCCGGCCGGACCGGTCGTCTGGCGAAGCTGCCGTCGATCCAACGCCGATTGGCGTCGGGTGACGTCGTGCCGTTGCTCGAACGGCGGAACTGGTACGAGGTGCCGACCACCTCGGGCCTCGCGCTCCGCACCCGAGTCCTCCACGAGCTGTGTGCCCACCTCCCCGACGAGCGGGGCTGGTTCGACACCTGGGTCGCCGCCGCCGCTCCGTACCTCGGGACGGTTCGAGGCCTCGACGCCGTGGCGTTCGACTACCGGCTCCACGGCGACAATGTGCTGGGCGAGACGGGCGACCTCGAACTCGTCAACAGCTCTCGCCATCGGCGAGCGGCCTGGGCCAACGAGTGGGCCGAGCGCACCGGGCGGCCGGGCCGGGTCGATGGCGACCGTGATCCTCGGGTGGTGCTCGACCGCTTCGCCGGGGGCGAGCGCGTCGCCGTCCGGGACCGAGGCGCAGCGGTGCTCGACTCGTTCGTCGAGGCGCGTTTGCACCCGCCCGCCGCCGGCGCCGCGCTCGTGGTCGAGCGGCTGTTGCGGGCCAGCTCGCGGTCGCTCGGTCGTCGGATCGCGGCCGTCGGACTCGGCCGGGCCATCGTCGAACTCACGCGGTCGGCCACGACTCGCTAGCCAGCAGGCAGCCTCAACCCGCCCAGCAGGCGGTGCCCGTGCAGTCCTTCAACGCCGCCAGCGCCGACGCCAGCTCGGCCTGGACGTCGGACGGCAACGACTCGTAGCCGTTCTCCAACTGGAACGGGTCGGCGGCCAGGTCGTACCACTCGCGCTCGCCGTTCTCGTGCTCGACATAGATCTCGTCGGCGCGCCGCAACGCCACGTAGTCCTGCGGCATCTCCATGTTGCGCAGCGTGATCGCCTCGCGATGCTCGAGCAGGATCCCGCCCGGCCGGTCGGCGAGTTCGTCGCCCCGCAACAACGGGGCGAACGATCGACCGTCGACGAAGTCGGGGATCGGCACGTCGGCCAGATCGAGCACCGTGGCGGTCAGGTCGATGTGGACCAGCAACGCGTCGCTCGTCCCCGGCGCGATGCCCGGCCCCCGTGCCACCAGCCCGACGTTCGAGCTCCGCTCGAAGTGCGCGTTCTTCGCCACCATCCGATGGTGCCCGAGCTGGAACCCGTTGTCGGAGGTGAAGAAGATGAAGGTCTCATCCAGCGTGCCGGCGGCCTCGAGGGCGGCGAACACGTCGCCGATCATCTCGTCGACGCTCAGCAGCGAGCGCAGCCGGTCACGATGGGTGGCGTCGAAGCGACCCATCTCGCCCTCGGTCAACGGTCCGAGCCCCTGGTAGAGGGCGGGCTTGTCGGACAGGTCGGCCTCGTCGTAGTCCGGCGTGCGCTCGACCGTCGCCCCCTCGAACGCATCGGCGTGCCGGTCGGCGTAGATCTGGGGTTGGCCGCCGTGGGGGTTGAACGGGGCGAGATAGAGGAACAGGTCGCGCTCCGCCGCGTGGGTTCCGATGATCTCCACCGCAGACGCCGTCTCGTCGTCGGTCCGGAAGATGCCCGACTCGAGCGGCCCGAACGAACCGTTGTGGGACTGGTAGGTCTCGAGGTACTTGCCGCCGAGGCTGGCCCGGAAGTCGTCCCAACCCGGCGGCACATAGGCGTTGTCGCCGGTGGCGCGAGGGAACTCCTCGTGGAGGTACTTGCCGACCAGCGCCGTGACGTAGCCCGCGTCGTCGAGCCACACCGGCAGGTCGTCCTCCGGGTAGCCCTTCTCCCAGTAGAGCTCGAACGAGCCGACCGCCCCGTTGTCGGCTGGACCACGTCCGTTCAAGGTGATCCCCGTGTTGTGGGGATACTGCCCCCGCAGCAGCGACGCCCTCGACGGCCCGCACAACGGGTCGGCGGCGTAGAAGCGGTCGAACCGCAAGCCCTCGTCGTCGAGCAGGCGAGCCATGTTGGGGAAGTGGGCCTGCATCGCGTCGGACCCGATCAGCGACGGGTCGGCGTCGTCGAGGTTGATGACGATGATGTCGGGTCGGGTGCCGTCGGCCGACCGGTCCGGGACGGCGGGCGCGGCCGGCTCCGGCTCGGCACCTCCCGACGAGCAGGCACTCAATCCGAGGCACAGGGCCGCCGCGGCCCGGATCAGTCGACTCACTCGCCCCGCCAGCGGGGGAGCGATCGTCCGAGCACTCGCTCCACGGCCTCGGTGGCCGGCACCAACTCGGCCCGCAGCGCCGCCATCACCTCGGGGTCGGCGTCGGGTCGCGCCAGGTTGCGGCTGCGGAGTTGGGTGCGGACCTGGGGCGGCACGACGGTGCGGGCCAGTCGGTTGAGGGCCGGCGTGGTCCGCACCCGGTTGACGACCGCCGACCACGCGGCCGATCGGGGCTCGCCGCCGCGGTTGACGTCGGCCGCCATCGTCACCGGCACGGTCGGGTCGAGCCCGAGGAAGTCGGCGACGTTCGACAGGGTGGCGGCGGGCGCCGACTCGAGGTCGTCGAAGTCGACGACGAGGAGCCGCGACCCGAACGCGTCGGCGAAGGCGGGGAGCTGCTGGTCGTAGCGGCTCATGCCTCGGTAGTGCCACATGTGATGCCAGCCGGCGTCGATCCGTTCGGCCTCGGCGTCGAGGCCATCGACGAATCGCTCGGCCGTCTCGTGGCCACGCGAGCGCAGGTAGAGGAAGGCGGAGTAGGCCCGCTCGGCCGGCGAGCGGAGCACGGCGATCACCTTGAGGTCGGGGTCGGCGTGGGCCCGCAGCGCCGGGATGGCGACGTCGGGGGCGTAGAGCGTCGACACCGAACCCTCGCCGAGGAGCGGCTCGGCCGCCCCGTCGAACAGGGCCGAGAAGGCGGCGGGGTCGCTCACCATCGGATGGTTGATGGCGGCGTCGTCGCCGGGGCCGAGGTAGCGGCGGGGAGCGTCGACGTGGGCGAAGAAGTGGACTTCCTTCGGTTCGGTGAAGAACACGTCGGGATGGGCGCCGAGGGCCCGGGCGAGAGCCGTCGTGCCGCTGCGGGCCGCACCGGCGATCACGAAGTTGGGGCGAGCCACCCGACGAGCCTACGGGCCGCGGAGGCGCTCGCCGGAACCCGGGATGCTGGGTCCCGGCGAGACACCCCGACCCGACCGGGCCGCTGGGCGGCGATGCAGCCCGGTCGGGCGATCTGTGTGTGTAGGTGAGCTGAGCCGAGGCTTGCCTCGTCGCAGTTCGTCGACGCGGTGTTGGCGACCGACGCCCCGAAGGGCGGGGTGGCCAACGCGATCGCGGTGTTGTCGTGCCCTCGGCGGCGATCCCGCACCGTCGCCGAGGATCACAACGCTACGTGAGGGAGTGTTCGCGGCGCAAGGGGCCGCCCGGCCCTTCGCCCAGAAACGCCCCGACCAGGGGGAGTGTCGGCTCAGGCGACGCCGCGGGCGTCGGCGTAGTGGTCGATGAACCACGAATAGGTCTGCTCGAGACCGTGCTCGAGCCCGATCTGGTGCTTCCAGCCGAGGTTGTGGAGCTTCGACACGTCGAGGACCTTGCGGGGCATGNNTTGGCGGTGTCGAACACGAGGTCGGCGTCGGGATGGATCAGGTTGCGCAGCGCGATCGCCAGGTTGCGGATCGACAGGTCCTCGCCGGTGCCGACGTTGATGTGCTCGTCGCTCTCGAAGTGGTCCATCAGGTAGAGGCAGGCCGAGGCGAGGTCGTCGACGTGGAGGAACTCACGCATCGGCGAACCGGTGCCCCAGATCGTCACCTCTCGCTCGCCGGCCATCTTCGCCTCGTGGAACTTGCGCATCAGGGCCGGGATGACGTGGCTCGAGGTGAGGTCGAAGTTGTCGCCGGGGCCATAGAGGTTGGTGGGCATGGCCGACACGAAGTTGGCCCCGTATTGGCGGCGGTAGGTGGAGCACAGCTTGATGCCGGCGATCTTGGCGAGGGCGTAGCCCTCGTTGGTGGGCTCGAGCGGCCCGGCGAGCATCTCCGATTCGCTGATCGGCTGGTGGGCGTGGCGGGGATAGATACAGCTCGATCCGAGGTAGAGGAGTTTGGTGACGTCGTTCTGCCACGCCGCGTGCACGACGGTGCCGTGGATCATCAGGTTGTCGTAGAGGAACTCGGCCGGCCGGGTGGTGTTGGCGACGATGCCGCCGACCGTGCCGGCCACCAGGTAGACGTAGTCGGGCTTGTTGGTGGCGAACCAGGCGTTGACGTCGGACTGGTCGCGCAGGTCGAGTTCGTCACGGGAAGCGGTGAGCACGTTGGTGTGGCCGGCCCGCTCGAGGGCGCGCACGATGGCGGACCCGACGAGGCCACGGTGGCCGGCGACGAAGATGCGGGCGTCGGTGGGGACCGGCTTCGAGGTCATCAGCATTCGTGCAGTCTCGCACGATTCAAGATGCCCACAAACGCACCCAGCCGCTCTCCACCTCCAGGTCGGCGTGCTCGTAGCCGTCCTCACCGGGCAGCACGACCCGGTACTCGCCGTCGGGGTCGATCACCCGCACCCGTTGGTAGGGGAGTCGTCGCCGGGCGAGGGCGAGCACGTCGTCGGCGGTGTCGAAACGGCGCAGGCAGTCGACCATGCGCACGGTGGGGGAGATCATCTCGAACTCGCCGGCCCGCCAGCGTTCGAGGGCGTCGGCCGGGCGCACCCACTCGGTGGCGACGATCTCGCCGTCGTCGTGCACCGGTTCCTGACCGTGGGGCGCTCGGGCGACGAAGAAGCGGGCGTCGAAACGGCGGGGCGAGCCGAGGGGGGTGATGAAGCGAGCGACCTCTTCGATGGCGGTGGCGTCGACCGTGAGCCGGTGCTGGAGGAGGAGGTCGACGAACCGGCCCTCGTCGGCGCGCACGATGTCGCGCATCGTCCGCACGAGGCCGGGGTCGACGGCGCTGGCCGGGGTGCCGTCGCCGATGAGGAGCATCCCGGCCTCTTCGAGGGTCTCCCGGCAGGCCGCCAGCCACCAGGCCAGGCCGCCGGAGGGGACGTCGAGGATGCTCGACGCCTCGGAGTCGCTGAGTCCGTCGCACAGGGTGTCGAAGTCGTCGCGGTGGTCGTCGGGGTCGACCCGGCCCCCGGGGAACACCCAGGCGGCGGGGGCGAACACGAGGCGGGCGGTGCGCTGCACCATCAGCACGTGGAGCTCGTCGCCGTCGTCGGTCGGCCGGTCGTCGATCAGCATCACGGTGGCGGCGTGGCGGACCGGGACGGCGTGGGGGTCGAAGTCGGGAACGGGGGCGGCAGCTTCGGACACGGGGGCAGCCTGGCACACGCTCGGCGACCGGCCCGAATGGGCGCGGAGCGCCTGGGTCGGCCGACGCCCAGCGAGACAGATCCGACACGCCGCGTGGCAACGTCTCGATCGTGTGACAGACTGGCGAGGTGCGGCAAGAGAGACTGTGGAATCAGTCACACAGCGTGTCGGAGCCGGAACGGCGACGGCGTGTGAACTACGGTGAGCGTCCAGCGGGGTTGGGCGACGTGGCCGGTCAGGCGACGTCGTCGGGTGAAATGCCATCGAACTGGAGGCAGCAGCGAGTGCGCAACCGGCAGACGAGCCCCGCGGCGAACGGCGCTCGATGAACCCACGCTCTTCGCAAGCGCTTCGTCTCGACCTGCCGGTGTCGGCCGACGGTGTGGAGACGATCCAGGAAGCCGTGGTGATCGACCTCCGCTCCCAGCCGCCGGTCCTGCGCCTCGACGGCGGCGACCAGCTCACGCTCGAGCAGGCGTTGCCGAGCCGGTGGTCGCGTGCCGCCGTGAGGGTCTTCGACCTGGCGTTGGTGGTGCCGGCCTTCGTCGTCGCGTTGGTGCCGATGGTGGTGATCGGCCTGCTCGTGGCGATCACGTCGCGAGGCCCGGCCCTCTACGCCTCCACTCGCCAGACCCGCAGCGGTCGGGTGTTCAAGATGTGGAAGTTCCGCTCGATGGTCGTCGACGCCGACGCCGTGTTGGCCCAGTATCTGGCCGACGACCCCGACGCCCGCGAACTGTTCGAGCGCCACCACAAGTTCAAGAAGGACCCGCGGGTGACCAAGGTCGGGCGGGTGCTGCGAGGCCTCAGCCTCGACGAGCTGCCCCAGCTGTGGAACGTGGTGCGGGGCGACATGAGCATCGTCGGGCCGCGCCCTCGCCTCGACTGGGAGACCGAGCGGTTCGGCACCGCGGCGGCGACCGTCGAGCGGGTGAAGGGCGGGCTCACCGGCGCCTGGCAGGCCGGCGGACGCAACGACATCCCGTTCCACGAGCGGCTGGTGATCGAGGTCGACTACGCCCTCCACCGCAGCCTGTGGACCGACGCCAAGATCGTGGTGCGGACCGCGTGGCAGCTGCTCAAGGGCAGCCCCGGCGCCTACTGATCGCCGGCCCCGAGGCCCGCTGCCGCCCTCACCAGTCGAGGTCGGCGATGAGCTGGTCGGTGGTGATCCGACGGCCGAGCGGGCCGACGTGGGTGAGGTCGCGGAACCCTTCTTCGGGCACCAGCGTCGAGTAGTCGAGCCAGGTGGCCCCGGCGTCGAGCACGGCTCGTTCGTAGTCGGCGCCGACCGCGTCGAACGCCGCCCGTCCGTCGGGGTGGAGGTCGGCGTAGCGTTCGCTGAGCGGCATCGACACGACGACCACGTCGTCGATCCCGGCCCGCTGCACCAGGTCGATCACGGCGCGCAGGTCGTCGAGGATCGCCGCGCACCGTTGTGGGTCGTCGAACCGTGGCGGGTGATTCTCGAGTTGGCGGGCGAGCGTCTCCGGCGACTGCTCCTGCACCCGACTGAGGGCGCCGTAGGCGTCCTGTTGGAGGTCGACGTTCCGGATGATCGGCGACGTGGAGGTGGCGTCGCCGGCCACGATACGCAGCGGCGGCGCCCCGACGCCGCCGCCGAACACGAGCGCCCGGCGACGGCTCACCTGCTCGTAGCGAGCGCCGTTGCGGATCGAGGCGTCGCAGAGGCTGAAGTCCTCATACGTGCTGACCCCGATGACGACCCGGCGCGGTCGGGCGACGTCGAGCTCGAGCAGGTCGGGCACGAAACGATGGAGAACCGGCGTCGCCGCCGCGGCCACTCCCAGATTGACCACGGTCGACTCGGCCGCGTCGGTCAGCACCAGCGGGTCGAAGCCCGATCGTGAGGTCGACGAGCCGACGATCCAGGTCGTCGGCGGTCGCCCGCTGCCGTCGAGCGAGAGGAGCCCGCGGACGGCGCCGATCTCGTGGGCGTGGAACCAGAACTCGCTCGAAGCTGCGGTGTCGGCGGGGTCGCCGAGGGCGGCCCAGAGCGTGTCGTTGGCAGCGGCGATCGCGTGCAGGGGAGCGAGGTCGGCGTCGCCGCCCGGCACCTGCGCGCAGCCTTCGAGCAGCACGAACGCCGAGCGCAGGTGGGCGGCGAGCGTCAGCGCCGCATCGCTGCCGACCCAGCCCTCGAGGGCGGGGTCACCGACGCTCGCCGCCGTCGCCCCGAGCGCCGTCGCCACCGCGGCGCTGTCCCACCCGTCGTCGCAGACCTCACGCAGGGTCTCGACGCCGGCGGCGACCGCGTCGGCGAAGGGCCCCGGTGGGATGGCGGCGACGGCGTCGTCGAGGGCGCCGTCGAGTGGCTCGAACGGGGGAGGCACCGTCGACGCGTCGTCGCTCGCGCACTCGGGCAGGACGACGGTGAAGCCGTACTCGTCGACCAGTTCGGTCGAGCAGTCGGTCGTGCCGGTGGCTTCCCCGGCGGCGTCGGCGTCGGCTGCCTCGAGGTCGGCGGCGGCGAGGATGGCGGCGACCCGTTCGTCGTCGGCCGAGGTCGTGCAGCTCGCCGCCATCAACGCGGCGAGCGTCGCAATCGCTGCGCGTGTCCGTTGGGGAGCCACCGGCGGCGATCGTAGCTCCGGTAGGGTCCGGGCCGGGAGGCCGAAGGCCGGTGACGTTCAATTCGATCCAGTTCGCGGTCTTCCTGGCCCTGTTCCTGGCGGCCGATCGCTCGGTGCCGGCCCGCTGGCGCAACCCCCTCACCCTCGCCGGCTCCTACGTCTTCTACGGCTGGTGGGACGCCCGGTTCCTGTCGCTGATCGTGATCAGCACCCTGGTCGACTTCGTTGTCGGGCTTCGCATGGCCGACGCCGGCCCCCGGCATCGGCGGCTGCTGCTGGCGACGAGCCTGACCGTCAACCTCGGGCTGCTCGGCTTCTTCAAGTACTTCGGGTTCTTCGTCGACAGCTTCGCCGACGCCGTGGAACGCGTCGGGCTCGGCGCCGTCGACTCACCCGCCCTCGAGATCCTGTTGCCGGTCGGCATCAGCTTCTACACGTTCCAGACGATGTCGTACACGATCGACGTCTACCGGGGTCGGCTCGAACCGTGCCGCAACCTGATCGACTTCGCCACGTTCGTCGCCTTCTTCCCCCAGCTCGTGGCCGGGCCCATCGAACGGGCCAAGCACCTGCTGCCCCAGCTCGTCGAGCGCCGGAACGCCGATGCCGGGGCCGTGCGTTCGGGCCTGGCGCTGATCGCCCTCGGGTTGTTCCGCAAGGTCGTGGTCGCCGACGGCGCCGGACGGATCGCCAACGAGGTGTTCGACGCCCCGCAGCGCTACGGCACGGTGATGACCGGCGTGGCGGTCGTGGCGTTCGCCGTGCAGATCTACGGCGACTTCGCCGGCTACACCGACATCGCCCGCGGCGTGTCGCGGCTGCTCGGCGTCGAGCTTCTCGCCAACTTCCGCCAGCCCTACCTGTCGCGCAACATCACCGAGTTCTGGCGTCGCTGGCACATCTCGTTGTCGAACTGGCTGCGCGACTACCTCTACATCCCCCTCGGTGGCAATCGCCACGGCACCGTCGCCACCTACCGCAACCTGATGCTCACCATGCTGCTCGGCGGCCTGTGGCACGGGGCGTCGTGGAACTTCGTGCTGTGGGGCGGACTCCACGGCCTCTACCTCGTCGTGCATCGCCTGCTGCGGGGCGGCAGGGTCGACGAGGGGCCCGTTCGCCCGTCGCAGGTGCCGGGGATCATCGTGACGTTCGCCGTCGTGGCGCTCACCTGGGTCCCGTTCCGGGCCCCCGACCTCGCGACCACCGTCGAGATGCTCGGCGACCTCGTGGTGCCGAGGCGCGGCAACTTCGAGTTCGGCGACGCCCTGCTCGTGATGGTGCTGGCCTGGACGGCGCTGGCCACCGACGTCGCGCAGCGTCATGCCGATCGCCTCGCCGGTGCCCTCGCCGCCCGCCCCGCCCTCGCCGGCGTCGGCGCCGGTCTCGTCTTCGCCGGGCTCGTGCTGTTCTCGGGCGGCACGCCCCAACCGTTCGTCTACTTCCAGTTCTGATGCGCCCGTCGACCGATCCCGCTCCTCGCCGATTTCGGCGTGCGCCGCTCGTCGGCCGCGTCGCGGTCGGGCTCGTCGTCGGCCTCCTCGTCGCCGAGGCTGTCGCACGGATCGCGATGAGCGCCTCCGACGCCACCGAGATCGAGTGGTACGACGCCGCGACGCAGCTCAAGGTCGAGCAGATCGACGCCCTCGGCGGGGCCGACGTGGTGATCGTCGGCACGTCGATGGCGTGGCAGGACCTCGACCCGGCGGTGCTGTCCGGTGTCGGGGTCGACGGCGTGATCTACAACGCCGGCCTCGCCGGGGCGATCCCCACCGTCACCGGACCGTGGCTGGTCGACGAGGTGCTGCCCCGGCTCGAGCCGACGACGGTGGTGTGGGGGTTGTCGCCCCTCGACTTCACCGCTTCCTACGGCGCCGAGGCCGAAGCCGCCTACGACGGGGCGGTGGCGACGGCACCCGGTTGGTTGGGCGACCTCGACCGTTCGTCGTCGCAGCTGTCGGTGTTGGTGCGGCACCGGCGCCTGTTGCGTGACCCGGCCCGACTGCTCGCCTCGGCGAACGACGAGGGCACGCTGGCCCTGGCCGAGGCGGCCTCGACCCTCGGGCCGCAGGGGCAGCGGCTCGACTTCACGATCGACACCGCGCCCCGCACCGGAGACGTGAACCGGGCCCGCATGGCGACCCCGGGCGTCGACTCCGCCGACCTGGCCGCCCTCGTCGCCGCCGTCGAGGCGCTGCAGGCCGACGGCGTGGCGGTGGTGTTCGTCGAGCTGCCGGTGCCGCCCCGCTTCGTCGCCGCCATCGACGACGGCGAGCGACGCCTCGACGAGTTCCGCCGACTGCTGGCGGCCACGGCCGACGAGCTCGACGTGGCGTTGCTGGGGCCGGCCGACGATCTCGACGACCCGCTGGTCGACGACGACTTCGTCGACTTCACCCACCTCGACGC
>JAWSVN010000283.1:0-3334 GCA_033851875.1 Acidimicrobiales bacterium | reverse complement strand
AGAGGCGGTCACCGACCTGGAGCGGGGCGGCGGCGCAGAGCAGTTCGACCTCGCCGAGACCGGCGCCCTTGTTGAAGGTGTTCTCCGACCCGTCGGCGAGGATGTCGAAGTAGAGCTCGCGCCGGGTCGGCGCCATGCCGGTGATGTCGTCGAAGGCGTAGAGGCCGCCCGACTCGAACCGAGAGGGGTCGATCGCCGTGTTGAACGTCGCCGGGTACCGGTCGGCGGTCGCCAGGCCGCCCATCGAGGTCTGGTCGTGGTCGAAGAAGTAGTCGTCGCAGTAGTACTCACCGCCGCCGGGACCCTCGTTGTTGGGGGCGAGGTTCTGCCCGTTGGGGCCGGCGCAGCCCGAACCGGTCGAGTCGGCGCCGGCGTTCTCGAGCAGCCAACCGCCACCGGTCGCCTCGGCCCGCAGGATGTCGCCACCGTTGACGGTGACGATCACCTGGGGGCCGCCGTTGGCGGCATTGGTGCCGTCGACCGTCGGCACCGGGGCTCGGGCCCCGTACTGGTGGGCGCCGCGATCCATGAAGCCGAGGACCATCGAGCCGTCGGCGTCGAAGTCGACGTCGGACAGCAGGGGCTGTGGGGCGCACCGACCCTGGAAGCCGGGGTCGGTCTGGGTGACGACGAGATGGGCGGGGTCGTCGGTCCACGGTCCCCAGTAGTCGCAGAAGCCTCGGTGGACGCCGACACGGCCGTAGCCGAGCGAGAAGGGGGCGAGGGCCACGCTCCACGACCCGCCGTCGAGGTCATAGCGCAACACCTGGGCGGTCAGCGACGCCGGCGGTGCGTCCACGAAGCGGGTGCCCGCGACTGCGGCCGACGACGCGTCGCAGACCACGCCGAGGTAGAGGTCGCCCTCGTGCCAGGTCAGCGCGAACGGACGGTCGACGCCATCGGTGCACGAGACCGAGTAGGCCGGGAGCGTGCCGACGGTGGGCGCGCCGTCGAGGGCGACCGAGTGGACGGCCTTGTCGTGGAGGTTGACGACATAGAGGGTGCGACCGGCGGGATCGACGGTCAGGTTGCCGAGCCCGGCCTTGCCGGTGAGCAGGAAACCGGTCTCGTCCTCGGCGCCGGGGGTCGGCCCGAGGTTCCGGAACGTGTTGGTGGTCTGGGACTCGTCGGCGGCCAACACGGTGGACGGGGCCAGGTCGACCAGGAGCGACGAGGTGGGCGTGCCGCTCGAGTAGTCGGTGGTGTAGATCGCGCCCACACCACCGTCGCCGTAGCCGACCGTGCGCTTCATGAAGGCTGCGGAGAAGAGCTGCTCGGTGGCGGCGTCCCAGGCGAGACCCCAGACCGACCCGAGGGCGATCTGCCCGTCGGAGTCGTCGACCCGGGCGTCGACCGACACCGCCCCGACCAGGGACGCGTCGAGGCTGACGATCGCCTCGTTGTGGGGGTTGGCGTCGAAGCCGGCGGCCGTCGGATCGCCGGCGACCTGACAGGTGGCGGCCACGGCCGCTCCCGACTGGCAGAACTCGAAGGGCCGGTGCACCGGCAGGTCGAGGGTGACCGGGCCGCCGGACGTGTCGACGATCTCCACGCCGGCACCGACCGAGGCGGCCCCGAAGTAGCCCGCTGCGAAGCCGTCGGGCAGGGTGGCGGGGTCGAGCTCGACCCGGAGCAGATCCTGGGCCGGCAACGCGCCGGCGGCGAACGTCACCGAGCCGGCGGCGTCGGTCGTGCCGCTCACACCGGTGGCGTCGTCGTCGCCGAAGACGGTGATCGTCACGCCGGCGACGCCGGGCTCGTCGTCGCTGGCCGAGGGTGTGGCCGATCCGTCGTCGTGCACCCCGTCGGCGTCGTGGTCGTCGAAGACCGTGACGGTGATGCCGTTGGATGCCGCCCCCGAGGGAGCCGGTGTGACGACCGTGAGGCCGGCCACCACCATGGCGATGGCGAGGCCGACGCGAAGGACGGACGACTTGCTTGTCTGCCGGGACGCCCGACGCAGCAGAAGTGAAACCACGTGCAATGGGTCCTTTGCACTATGTGACGATAGGTCAGCTAACTCAGAGAACTCTACGACAAGCGTCGACACCAGTGGGGTTTCAGTAGGAACACCGGCCGGGCAGGGACACCGGCCCAACGACGGCGGCCGTACCATCGACCGACGATGCGTCTCCCCCGACCGGCGACCCCAACGCCTCGCCGCTCGTTGCCCGTCACGTTCGGGTGGGTGTCGCTCCTGCAGGATCTCGGCTCGAAGATGGTCGTGCCGGTCCTCCCTCTTTTCCTCGCCCTCGAGCTCGGCGCATCGCCACTCGCCGTCGGCTTGGTCGAAGGACTGGCCGGGATCAGCGCCGCCGTCGCGGCGGCCGTCGGCGGCCGGATCGCCAGCCGACGACCGGCGCATTGGGTCCGCGTGGGGTACGGGCTGTCGAGCATCGCCAAGCCGGCACTGGCGCTGGCCACCACCTGGCCGGCCGTCCTGGCCATCCGACTCGGCGACCGGGCGGGCAAGGGGTTACGTGACGGCCCACGCGACCTGCTGCTGGCCGCCGAGGGCGCGGGCCGGCGCGGGCGTGCGTTCGGGGTCCAACAGGCGATGGACAAGACCGGCGGGTTCCTCGGACCTTTGGCTGGACTGGCCCTGTTCCGGCTCACTGGCTCCTTCCGGGCCGTGTTCGTGGTCGCCTTCGTGCCCTGCGTCGCCTCAGTGCTGCTGCTCCGCAACCTCGTCGACCCGGAGCCCACCATGACGAGCCCGCGCGACGATGTCGCCCTCGCCAGCGACGAGCCAACATCGACCGCGACCGAGGCCGAACGAACGGAGCGCCGACGTCACCGCCAGGCCCTGGTCGCCGTGGCCGCGCACAGCCTCGGGTTCGCCCCGGTGTCGCTCCTTCTCCTCCGCGCCCTCGACGCCCGAGCGTCAGCCACCGGGGTCCTCCTCGCCTTCGCCGGCCTCCGGCTGGTCACCGCTCTCGCCAGCTACCCGGCCGGGCGAGCCGTCGACCGTCTGACGCCCCAGCTGGTCAGCCTCATCGGCATGCTCGTGTCGGCCGCGGCGGTGGCGACGGTCGCGCTCGCGACCACCCCCGGGCGGGCGGCGATCGGTCTGGCCGGCGTGGGGTTGGCCGACGCCCTGACCAAGGGACCGACCAAGGCATGGCTGGCCTCGCTGGCCCCGGCGGGTCGAGCCGGCGCCGTCCTGGGCGACCGGGCCGCCGTAACCGGCGGAGCCGGCCTCGTCGCCGGCATCGCCATCGGCGCAGCCTGGGGCGAGGATGGCACGACGGCGCTGCTCGTCGCCGCTGCGGTCGCCGCCGTGGCGGCAGCGATCGCCGCCGCCACGCCCCGCGTCAGTGCTTGAACTGGCGTT
>JAWSVN010000119.1:29613-30177 GCA_033851875.1 Acidimicrobiales bacterium | reverse complement strand
TTCTGGGCCGACAAGGCGGCGGCCCTCGACTGGTTCGAGCCGTTCGACACCGTGCTCGACTGGCAGCTCCCCGACGCCCGCTGGTTCGACGGCGGCGTGCTCAACGCCTGCCACAACGCGGTCGACCGCCACGTCGCCAACGGTCTCGGTGATCGCGTCGCCTTCCACTGGGAGGGTGAGCCCGGCGACGTCCGCACCTACACCTACGCCGACCTGCTGGCCGAGGTGCAGCGAGCGGCCGCCATGCTGGATGGCCTCGGCGTGGCCAAGGGCGACCGGGTGGCCATCTACCTGCCGATGATCCCCGAGCTGCCGATCGCCATGCTGGCGTGCGCCCGCATCGGGGCCGCCCACTCGGTCGTGTTCGGCGGGTTCAGCCCCGACTCGCTCGCCGACCGGATCGACGACGCCGACTGCGCCGTCGTGATCACCGCGGATGGCGGCTACCGCAAGGGGGCGCCGTCGCTCCTCAAGCCCAACGTCGACGCCGCCGTCGAGCTGTCGTCGTCGGTCCGCGACGTGGTGGTGGTCGACCGCGTCGGGGCGATCACCCGTGACGAGATC
>JAWSVN010000119.1:0-29556 GCA_033851875.1 Acidimicrobiales bacterium | reverse complement strand
GCGGCTACCTCACCCAGGTCGCCCACACCCACCGCACCGTGTTCGACCTGCGGCCCGAGACCGACGTCTACTGGTGCACCGCCGACGCCGGCTGGATCACCGGCCACAGCTACGTCGTCTACGGCCCCTTGCTCAACGGCTGCACCCAGGTGATCTACGAAGGCACCCCCGACACGCCCGGCAAGGACCGGTTCTGGGACATCGTCGAGCGCTACGGGGTGACGATCCTCTACACCGCGCCGACGGCGATCCGCATGTTCATGAAATGGGGCACCGAGGAACCGGCCGCCCACGACCTGTCGTCGCTGCGGGTGCTCGGCTCGGTCGGGGAACCGATCAACCCCGAGGCGTGGAACTGGTACCACGAGCACATCGGCGGCGGCCGCTGCCCGATCGTCGACACCTGGTGGCAGACCGAGACCGGGGCGATGATGATCTCGCCGGTGCCGGGCGAGACCGAGCTCAAGCCGGGTTCCGCGACGTTCCCGCTCGAGGGCATCTCGGCCGAGGTCGTCGACGATTCCGGCAGCCCGGTCACCGTCGGCGACGGCTACCTGACGATCGCCGAGCCGTGGCCGTCGATGCTGCGGGGCGTGTGGGGTGACCCCGAGCGCTACCGCGACACCTACTGGAGCCGTTTCGACGGCCGCTACTTCGCCGGCGACGGCGCCCGCCTCGACGACGACGGTTACCTGTGGGTGCTGGGCCGGGTCGACGACGTGATGAACGTCTCCGGTCATCGGATCTCGACCGCCGAGGTCGAATCGGCCCTCGTCGACCACCCGAGCGTCGCCGAGGCGGCGGTCGTCGGGGCCAGCGACGACACGACCGGCCAGGCGATCGTCGCCTACGCCATCCTCCGGTCCGGGCAGCGGGCCAGTGACGAGCTGGCCCAGGAACTCCGGGCCCACGTGTCGGCCAAGCTCGGGCCGATCTCACGACCCAAGAAGGTCGTCCTCGTCGAGGAACTGCCCAAGACACGGTCGGGCAAGATCATGCGTCGCCTGTTGCGGGACGTGGCCGACGGCCGTGAGGTGGGCGACACCACGACCTTGGCCGACCCGAGCGTGGTGGGAGCCATTCAGGCACACTTCGACACATGACCGCCGCAGGATCACCCGACACCTTCCACGACCAGACCGTCACCGCCCCCGACGGCACGACCATCGCCTGGTCGTCGACCGGGGACGGCCCGCCCGTGGTGCTGGTGCACGGCATCACCGAGAGCGCCCGCACCTGGGAGCCGCTGGTGGCCCCGATTGCAGCTCGGGGCCACCGCGTGCTCACCCTCGATCTCCGGGGGCACGGCGAGTCGGGTGACGCCGAGAGCTACGACCTGCAATCGATGGCGTTCGACGTCGCCACCGTGGTCGAGGCGGCCGGCCTCGACGCCGCACCGCATCTCGTCGGCCACAGCCTCGGCGGTGTCGTGGTGAGCGCCCTGGGGGCGGTCGCTCCGGTGGCCTCGGTCGTCAACGTCGACCAGTCGCTCCAGCTCGCCGAGTTCAAGGCCCTCGTCACCCCGCTCGAGCCGGTGCTGCGCGACCCGGCCCAGTTCGACGCTGCGGTGGAGCAGCTCTTCGGCGCCCTCGCCGGCACCGAGCTGAGCGACGCCGAACGGGCACGGGTCGACGGCGAACGCCGGCCGTCACGCGAGGTCGTGCTCGGCGTGTGGGGCCTGATGTTCGAGTCGACGGTCGAGGAGTTGGAGGCGGTCGTCGAGGCCGCCCTCGCCGGCTACGCCGGCAAGGCGCTCCCCTACCTCAACCTGTTCGGCGCTGACCCCGGCGACGGCTACGGCGACTGGTTCGCCGGGTTCGTCGACGGCGCGGTCACCGAGGTGTGGGACGGTCTCGGCCACTACCCGCACCTGGTGCGACCTGGCGCCTTCGTCGACCGTCTCGAGGCGTTCTGGGGCTGAGCCGGGTCAGAGGCACACCGCCGGAGGCGGTCAGAGGCACAGCCCGCCGGAGACGCCCCGCGAGCAGATCGGCGTCGAGTCGACCCGAGTGACGACCCAGCCGACCAGCTCCGGCTCGTCGCCGGACTCGTCGAAGACGGGGTCGAGGGTGATCTCGAGACGTTCGCCCTTGACCGAGTCGTCGGGGTAGCCGAGCACGTCGATCACGGCTCGGGACGTGAAGTCGAAGGCCAGCGGCTGGACGACGTGGCGGATCCGGATCTCGGACTCGACATCGATGAGTCGGGTCGCAGCCACCCGGTCGGCGGCGTCCTCGATCGTGGTGATCGGTTGGATGCCGAGGAGGCCCTCGACCTCGGCGGTGATGTCGGTGGTGTTGCCGAGCATGCCGAGGAAGCTCTGAGAGGCCCAGAGCTCCTGGCCGTCGACCTCGACCTTCCACCAGATCGAGCCGGGGAACTGCCACGCTTCGCCCGAGGCCACGATCGGCGTGGGGAAGTCCTGGATGGCCGGGAGATCGATCACGACGTCGGTCTCGACGCCCGGCCCGGAACGGAAGTTGAGGGTGTCGTCCCAGCGAACGCCGACGACGGCGATCGGGGTGCCCGGCGACGGGCCGAAGTCGATCGGGCTACCGGGGTCGCTGGTCGGTTCGGTCGTCGTCTCGCCGGCCTCGGTGGTGGTGGGGGCGGTCGGGTCCGGGCTCGTCGCTCGGTCGGGCAGGCTCCGCTGTGTCGTGGTCACCCCGGTGGTCGTCGTGTCGCCCTCGGTGGTGGTCACCTCCACAGCCAGGTCGCTGCCGGCGTCAGAGGTCCCGTCGCCGCAGGCGGTGGCGACGAGTGCGAACGACAGGGCGAGGCCGGCGACTCGGTGAGCGTGACGACGAAGCGGGTGGTTGACAGGCACGGGTCCCTCCAGGTGCAGCGCAGGACGCCTCGGGTGCGACGCGTCTGCGTCACTCCAGCGTCGGCACGGCGGCTCGATCGTTGAGACGGCTCGACGTCCGCCTCTTGGCGAACATCGAGGATCGCATACCCCTCACGATCGTCCGTGTCATTGCCCACAACTCCTCGATCGTGCGGATCGGGTGACGCAGGTAGGACCGGATCGGCCGCATGCCGCGGAACGGGTGGCGGAGCTGGGCCCACAGTCCCTCGGGCACGTACTCGTCGACCCCGTACACGGTCGGGCGGCGGTCCTTCGGCACCCGGTAGGTGCCGAAGATCTGGTCCCACAGCGGGAGGAAGACCGAGAAGTTGGTGTTGATCGCCTCGGGTTCGTTGGCGTGGTGCCAGTGATGGAACTCGGGGGTGATCACCAGGCGCTGGAGCGGCCGCCACTTCCAGCGGACGTTCGCGTGCAAGAAGATGCCGGTGACGATCTGGACCGCCACGAGGGCGCCGCTGAATTCGGCCGAGAAGCCAGCGGCGAGCAGGAAGGCGAAGGCCGGCGCGAGCAGGGCGCCGTCGAAGGGATGGTTGCGCAGCCCCGAGACCCAGTCGAGAGTCTCGGTCGAGTGGTGGATGGCGTGGAAGCGCCACAACAGCGGCACCTCGTGCGACCATCGATGCACCCAGTAGATCAGGAGGTCGAACAGGGCGATGCCGACGAAGGGCAGGATCGCCGGTGGCAGCATCGCCACCAGCGGTCGCAGGGCCAGGCCGGGCAACCAGGCGAGCGACGCGAGCCCGACGACGACGGCGACCGTGGCGCCGACCACCTCGAGCGCCGGGGTCGCGAGGGCGAACGCGAGGTCGGTGCTGAGCCCGGGGCGACGCACCTTCTGACCTCGGTGTCGCGGGAAGAGCTTCTCGAACGGCACGACGAGAACGAAGAGGAACACGATCGCCATCCAGCCGGTCGGTTGCATCACCAGCCCCACGCCGATGATGGCGAGCGCCATCGCTCGGGCGAACCAGCGGGCGCGACGCCGCTTGGTCGGACGCGGGTCGGCGGGCGGCGCCGGGTGACGGGTCGGTGAGGTGGGCCGCTCGAGCGCCGGAGGGGCCGCTGGTGGCGGTGGGAGTGGAGGCGGGGGTGTTGGGGGCGGTGCGATCGTCGTCATGCCCGGTTGTCGCACGGAGGGCCGAGAGCGGTTCACGGCCGGGTGACGCTGCCCATGCCCCAGGCCGTTCGACCCAAGATGGGGACGACGTGAACCGATTCGGCTGCTCGATCCGACAGGAGGGGTGATGGCACCGCTCGAGCACACCCGAGGCGAGGACGCCGCCCTGCTGGCCCGCGTGGCCCGCGGCGACCGGTCCGCGCTCGAGCAGCTCTACCGTCGCCACGCCGTCTGGCTGACCCAGCGCCTCCAGAGCCGCTGCAACGACCCCGGCATCGTCGACCTGGCGGTGCAGGACACCTTCGTGGCGGTGTGGCGTTCCGCCGGTCGTTACCGGGGCGACGGTGACGTCGGCGCGTGGATCTGGGGCATCGGCGCTCGCCGCCTCGTCGACCAGCTCCGCAAGGTCAAGACCGTGCCCGTACCCGACGCCGCCATCGTCACCTTCGAGGAGCAGTTCCTCGGCCAGATCGACTACGGCCCGCTCGGCCCGGCTCTCGGTTCCCTCGACCCCGATCTGCGGGCGGTGCTGATCCTGACCGCGGTCGACGGACTGACCACCAAGGAGGCGGCGACCGTGCTCGGAATCCCGCAAGGCACCGTGAAGACGAGGCTCAAACGAGCCCGCTCGAAGATGCAGGAGGCGTTGGCATGACCGCCCCCACTCCCCCGTTCGCCGCCGGCCCGCCCGTCGACCCGGCCCGGATCGACGCCAACTGGCGAGCGATCACGTTCGACCTCGACGCACCCCGGCCGTCGTGGACGGAGCGACTGCTGCGCCGCGTCGGCGTTCCCTCCGCCGCCGCCCGCCTGGTCGTGGCGACCCCCGGCCTCCGCCGTTCGTGGTTCGCGGCGCTCGTCGCGGTGGTCGTGCTCGGCCTTGGCGCCGCCGACCCGGAGCGACCGACCGAGTCGATGTTCACGCTGCTCGTGTTGGCGCCCCTGCTGCCGGTGCTCGGGGTGGTGCTCGCGTACGGCGACGCCGAACCTGCCCATGAGATCGTCCTCGCCACCCCTCGGCGTGGGCTCCACACGATTCTGTTGCGGACGGCGACCGTGCTCGCGATCGCCGCCCCCGTGGTCGGGCTCGCTGCGCTGGCGTCGCCGGCTCCGGCCTGGCTCGCCGTGGCATGGCTCCTGCCCGGCCTCACCTGCACGCTGGCCGCCCTGAGCCTCGCCACCGCCGTCGGGCCCCGTCGGGCCACGGCGGCCACCGCGATCGGCTGGCTGGCGGCGGCGGCCGGGATGGCCGGTGCCGTCGACGGGGTCGGACGCCTGGCGGTGTTCTCGCCGGCGTCGCAGCTCGCCTGGCTTGCGGCGGCGGCCGTGTTCGGCGGGATCGTCGTCGCCCGACGTGACGCCTTCGACCACCTGTCGCCGGCGTCGGGAACCGTGCGATGAGCGGCCTGGCGAACGGCCCGGTCACGGGTGCCGAGGTCCTCGCCTTCGGGCTGCGGACGGCCCTGGGCGGCCGGGTCGTGCTCGACGGTGTCGACCTGTCGGTCCGCGGCGGACTCACCACGATCCTGGGACCGAACGGCGCCGGCAAGTCGACCTTGCTACGGACCCTGGGCACCGTTCTCCCCCTCGATGAGGGTTCGCTGTTGATCGACGGCCTCGACCCCCGTCACGAGACCGACCGGATCGAGGTCCGACGCCGACTCGGCTACCTGCCCCAGGACTCCGGCCTCGACGGTGGTTCGCGGGTGTTCGACCTGCTCGACTATCTCGCGGTGTGCAAGGACCTCGGCGACGCCCGGACCCGTCGACACATGATCGGCGACGCCCTGCATCGCGTCGGCCTCGCCGACCGTGCCGGCGACGCCGTGGCCGACCTGTCGGGCGGCATGAAGCGTCGTGTCGGCCTGGCCCAAGCCCTGCTGGGAGCGCCGGGTCTGTTGATCCTCGACGAACCCGCCGCCGGACTCGACCCCGATGAACGGGCGCGGCTGCGAGATGTCGTCACCGAGCGACGCGGACGGGCGACGGTGATCGTCTCCACCCACCTCACCTCGGAGGCCGCCCACAGCGACACGGTCGTCGTCCTCGACCGGGGCGCCGTTCGGTTCGTGGGCACGCCGGCCAGACTCACCGCGGCCGCCGACGGCCGGGCGTGGGTGCAGTCCACGGCCCCGGTCGGCCCGGTCCGTGCCAGCTGGCAGCAGGCCGACGGTTGGGTCCGGTGCCTCGGCGATCCGCCGCCGGGCGCCAGCCTCGTGCCCCCGACCCTCGAGGACGGCTACCTGCTGACCGTCGACCGTCCCGTCGCGGTCTGAATCAGCGGCCGGCCAGGCGCCAGTGGCCGGCGTCGTCGCGTTCGAGGTCGACGATGTCGCCGAGTGCCCGATGATCGATCGGACCGTAGACGTGGGGATAGGCCTGCCCCGAGCCGTAGGAGTCCTCGACGACCAGCTCGGCGCCGAGGGCCGACGGATCGACGGCGATGGCGGCCAGGGTCGGCGCGTCGGCGAAGTGGCGGTCGGCGGTGCCCTCGAGCTGGGACGCGAACGAGCAGTGCACGAACCCTTCGGTCTCGAGCGACGGGTCGATCACGTCGGACCCGTCAGCCACGAGCTGCTCGAACCGCGTCCGGTCGCCGAGATGGAAGACGGCTTCGATCATGGGCCGCCACCCTATGGCGGTCAGCCGACGCCGGTGCGGCGCAGCAGGAACACCAGGGGTGAGAGGGCAGCGCCGATCGCGAGCACGAGGCCGGCGACCAGGAGCACGATCTGGACGGCCACGGGCAGCGCCCGTCGGTACCAGGCGACGAGCGCGGCCCACCGCGACGTCGGCGCGGGAAGGTCGGCGGCACTCACCCCGTTCCCGTCGGCAGCCGAGATCCCTGATTGAGCACATCGACGAGCACCGTGGGTGGCGCGGAGGTGGCACACTGGGACGATGCCGACGACGACGCCCGGCGCGGCCGAGGCCACGCTCTACGACCTGCTCCAGGTCGACGCGTCGTGTTCGGCCGACGAGCTGCGGGCCGCCTATCGGCTCCGGCTCCGGGCCCTGCACCCGGACCTGTCCGGCCGGGCCGACGTCGGTAGTGAGATGACCGACCTGCTCGCAGCGTGGAAGGTGCTGTCGGATCCGGAGCAGCGTGCCGCCTACGACGCCGAGATCGAGGTCGTCGAGGCCCCGATCCCCGATCCGGTGCCGCCGCCCTCACCCCGTCGTTCTCGCCGTCAGGCGTGGGTGGCCGGGGTCCAGGCCCAGATCCGTCGGCTCTCGACCCTCGCGGGTCGGTCCGCCACCCAGACCCTGCTGCTCAAGCACCCGCGAGGGGGACGAGAGGTCTACGACGAGCTCGTCGACCTGATCGTCGGCGGCCTTCTCGAGGACACCGAGCCTCGGGTTCGTGCGGCCCGTGCCGCCGGCGCTGCTCCCCTCGACCTCGGGGTGGGCGCCACGCTCGTCGGCATTCGCACGCTGGCCGACCGGGTGCGCCGTCAGGCCACGGTCGCCACCCCGGTCGAGCTCGTGATGACCGCCGAGCTCCTCGACCGGATGTGGGACGTGTTGGCGCACGAGCTGCCGACGACCCTCGAGCAGTCGCTGGGCGGCAACCCCCACGTCAGCCGCAAGATCGGCTGAAACGTCCCCTCCGGCACCGCCGGTCAGCCGACGGTGACGGTCTGGAGGTTGGACCGCCAGCTGAGGTTGCCGGCGGCGTCGGTGGCCTTGACGTAGAACGACTGCTCGCCGGCGGCCAGGCCGGTCACGGTGGCCGAGGCGGTCGTCGACCGGGCCAGCTCGAGGTTGGCCGAGTCGAAGATCACGTACTCGGTCACGCCGACGTCGTCGGTCGACGGCGTCCACGACAGCTCGACCGAGTCGGCGCCAACGCCGTCGACCTGGAGGCCGCGGGGAGTCGAGGGGCGCTCGACGTCGCCGGCGCCGGGCACGACGATCGACCGCGAGCCGTTGCGCCAGCCGACGTTGCCGGCCCCGTCCACCGCACGCACGTAGTACCAGTAGGTGTCGGCGGCGACGCCGGTGTCGGTGTAGACGGTGCCGTCGGCTCGAGCGAGCAGATCGAACGGCCCGGCGGCCGAGGTGGCCCGGTAGACGTCGTAGCCGATCACGCCGACGTCGTCGGTGGCGGCGTCCCACGCGATCACGACCTCGTCGCCGGCCCCGAGGGCGACGGTCATGCTGCGGACCGTCGAGGGGCGAGTGGTGTCGTTGGACGACCCCACGTCGACGGCGACCCGTCCGCTGCGCCACGAGGTGTTGCCCGACGTGTCGACCGCCTTGAGGCGATACCAGTAGGTGCCGGCGGGCAGGCCGGCGTCCTCGTAGGTGGTGCCGGTCGGGCGGGCGACGACCTCGCCGAGAGCGGTCGAATCGTCGGTCCGCCACACCTCGTAGTGGTCGACGGCGACGTTGTCGGTCGAGGCGTCCCACGAGAGGCTCGCTCCGTCCACGGTCGGTTGCACGCTCAGGCCGCGCGGGGTCGACGGGCGCTCGGTGTCGACGACATAGGTCTCGTCGCAGTGGCGGGTGAACCCACCCCGGGCCTGGTTCGACCCGTCGGCCCGGGTGGCCCGGGTGGTGTCGCCGCCGATCCACAGGCAGCCGTCGTCGGCGACGTGGATGGCCCACACCCCGGACGATCCCGAGATGTCGAGCTGGAACGACGGGAGGTAGTCGCCGTCGAGGGCGGAGTAGGCGGCCACGAAACGGATCGGATCCCGTCGGGTGTAGATCTCGCTCCGGTCGCCGTTGAGGTAGGCGAAGATGTCGCCGTCGGCGAAGTGCTCGTTGCGGCAGTGGCACGAGGCGTAGACCCGGTCGCCGACGACCTCGAGGTCCTGGTAGTCGCCGCCCATCTGGAACCCGGCGTTGTTCGTGCCGCCGGTCGAGTGCACGTTGAGCTCGGACAGGTCACCGGCGTCGAGGACGTAGACCAGGTGCTCCATGCCGGCGACGAACACGAGACCGTTCACGGCCACCACGTCGTGGTAGAAGGGCCGGTTGGCGTTGTTGTGGGAGATGCGACCGGTGCGGATCGTGTCGCCGGTCGAGTTGTCGACGCCGACGAATCCCTGGGTGCCGTTCTCGAGGTTGACCGACGAGAAGTAGCCCGCCAGGTAGACGGTGGCGCCGTCGGGCGACACGGCGATGCCCCACACGCCGCCGCCGGACACGAGCGGGTTCCACGACGAGTCGGGCGTCGCGTCGGCGAGGGAGAGCTTCACGGCTCGGGCCACCGAGATCTGGGGCACACCCTCGGCGCCGCCGACGGCGCTGAAGGTGCCGCCGACGTAGAGCCAGGTGTCGTCGAGGTCGAGGGCGTAGACCACGGCGCGACCGTCACGCTTGAGCTGCGACTTCCACGAGGTGTCGACCGAACCGTCGAGCGGGTCGAGGGCGACCAGGGCCTGGGTGTTGGCCACCCCGGCGACGTCACCGAATTCGCCGCCGACGAAGAGGCGGCTGCCGTCGGGCGACGCCTGGAGGGCGTAGACCGGGCCGTCGAGGTCCGGGGCGAACGAGGCCACATAGGCGCCGGTGTCGACGTCGAAGGCGGCCAGGAAGGGCTGGTCGACCGGTGTCGACGTCGAGGAGCGCCGGACCTCGGTGAACTTGCCGCCGACGTAGACGAGGTCGCCGATCTGCTCGATCGCCATCACCTCGGAGTCGATGCGGTCGGTGAGGGTGCCCGAGGTGACCGACTCGTAGACCCCCCAGGTGTCGAGGGCGGTCGGCGTGATCTCGGCCGAGACCTCCTGGCCGTCGACGGCGATCGGGACCGCGATCGACCACAGCAGGGTGAGCAGCGCGACGATTCGCAGCGTTCCGAGCGGCTTCCTGGGTTCCGAGCTCGCGCTCACCGGAGACTCCTTCGACGTCGAACGTCCGCCGGCGCACGGCGCGCCCGTTCGAGTGCTTCACGAAGGAATTCGCCACGTCGCGGGCCCGTCTTGAGCGCGCAACGGCCCGAAGCGTTAGGTCATTCGGACCGAATGTGGACTCGGGCCGCGCCTGGCCGGGGGCACCGCCGACATCGAGCAGGCTCGCTCAGCGGTACTTCAACGCCGCCATCTGCCGGAACAGGTCGATCACGCCCGGCGACGTGTGGCCGGGGTCGAGTTCGCCGTAGACGGTGTCGACGTTGATGGCGATGCGCTCGGCGTCGAGCCAGTCGGAATACGCGCCGAGGTCGATGTCACGGGCCGCGTCGGCGGCCGACATGCCGGCGGCGTGCCGAGCGGTGGCCTCGGTGGTGACGAACCGGAGGTAGTCGGCCACCCGCTCGACCCCGGCGGCGTCGGTGAGCGGACCGTGGCCGGGCACGATCACGTCGCACCCCATGTCGATGATGCGGTCACAGGCGGCGAGCCAGTTGGCGATCGGTCCGTCCCACACGATCGGCGTCCCCTCGATGAAGAGGATGTCGCCACAGAAGACGACGCCGTCGTCGGGCAGGTGGACCAGCACGTCCCCAGCGGTGTGGGCCGGGCCGACCTCGAGGAGCTCGGCCCGACGGCCGGCGACCTCGACCTCGAGGCGGTCGCTGAAGGTCCGGTCGATGCGAGGTGGCTCGATGCCCTCGAAGGTGAACGGGCCGAACGCATCGTCGAGGTAGCGGTCGGTCAGGGGGTCGAACTCGGCCCGCATCATGGCGGCCAGGGCGGCGGGCGGGAGCTCCTCCATCTCGGCCGCCGATGCCGCCGACGCGATCACCTCGACCGACCCGCCCCGCTCGCCGCCGGCGACCAGCTGGTTGCCGTAGCAGTGGTCGCCATTGGCGTGGGTGTTGACCAGGGTCGACACCGGCGCCGTGCCGGTGACCGGTGCCATCGTCTCGAGCATCTCGGCGGTGAGGGCGAGGTCGAAGAGGGTGTCGACGAGGAGCGACGAACCGTCACCGCGCACCAGCCCGGCGTTGGACCAACCCCACCCGCCGTCGGGTTGGAGGTAGGCGAAGATGCCGTCGGCCACCTCGTGCAGCCCGCGGGTGTAGGTCGAGTGGGTCCCCATGGGCCCGGACGCTAGTCCAGGCACTGCTGCCGGGCTGTGAGAAGCCGGCCTGCCAGAGCGGGGCCGTCAGAGCGAGAAGACGTCGGTGCGGTTGCCGCCGGTCGCAGCGGCCTTCTTGCCGACGGTCTCGAGCCGGCTGAGGACCCGGTCGATCGTCGGGCGCTTGGGTCCGACCGAGGCGACCATCACCGAGGCGGTGAACGAGACCAGTCCGCCGTCGAACTCGACGGGGAAGGCGACCTCGTTGCGGAGCCGGTCGGCGATCTCGGTCAGCTGCTCGAGATCGGAGTCGGTGGTGAGCAGGGCGAGGAAGGCAGCGTCGTCGAAGCGGCCGAGGAGGTCCGGGCCGCGGAGGCGAGCCTGGATCCGCTCCCCCACCTGGCGACACACGCGCTCGACCACCCGGTCGCCGCGGCTCTCTCGCAGTTCGGCCAGGTCGTCGACCCAGATCCCGATCAGGGCCAGGGGCTGGTTGGTAGCGATCGTGAGCCGCTCGTGGAGCTTCTCGAGCACGTGGAAGCGATCGGGAAGCCCGGTGACGGCGTCGTGGGTGAGGTCGCCGCCGGCCTCGGCCGACAGACGGTGTTCGAGCTCCATGTGGCGGACCCCGATGATCACCAGTCGGCTCGAGAGGCGTCGGGCGCTCAGGTGGAGCGGGATGAGCCCGTGTGACAGTCGGGTCTCGGCGTGGCCGACGCCGGCGTCGATCGTCGACAGCAGGTTGTGGACCCGCTCCTGGTGCTCGTCGACCATGATCTCGGCCAGTTCGGCCCCGACCAGGCGATTCCGTGGGATCCGGGTCACCGAGATCGCCTCGGAGTTGGCCCCCTTGACGACGCCATCGTCGACGATCAGGCACGCACCCGGCGAGTAACGCAGGATGTCGGTGATCCGTTCGGCGTCGTTGGTCACGTCAAGCACTCCTCGAAGCTTCGGCCCGTGGTCGGTCCGTGAAAGCTGCCAGCCCGAGGTTTGACGCTATCCCGAGCGCCTGGTGCGGATCGTGAGTCAGTCGCCCCAGTTCACCCCTGCTTCGAGTAGGGCATTCTCCACCACCTCGGTGAGCGCCGGATGGATGTAGAAGACCTTTCGGGCGATCTGCTCGGCCGTCTGGCCCAGTGCCATGGCCTGGATGAGGGGTTGGATCAGGGTGGCCGCCTGGGGGCCGAGGATGTGGGCGCCGACGATCAGGTCGGTCTCGGCGTGGACGAGGACCTTGGCGAACGACGTCTCGTCCTCGAGCGCCCAGCCGTACGCCGTGCCGCCGTAGTCGCGGCGCCCGACCACGATCGGGATCCCGCGGGCCTCGGCCTCGGCCTCGGTCAGGCCCACCGTCGCGACCTGAGGGTCGCTGAACACGGCGGAGGGGACCGCCGAGGTGTCGACCCGGCGGATCTGCTCGGGGTCGGCCCCATCGGCGGCTGCGCTGTGGGCGATGTTCCAGAACGCCACGGCGGCCTCGGCGTTGGCGAGATGCTTGAGCTGGAAGCTGTTGGCGACGTCACCGACCGCCCAGATTCCGTCGATCGGGGTCGCCATCGTGTCGTCGACGACGATCCGGCCACCGTGGTGGGTCGGCAGGCCGGCGGCCTCGACGTCGAGCAGGTCGCTGTTGGGGATGCGGCCGGTGGCGACGAGCAGCTCGTCGACCTCGACGATCTCGCCGGCGCAGTGGATCGCGATCGTCCCCGAGGCGGTGCGCTCGATCCTGGTGGGTACGTGGTGGAGGTGGAGGTCGACCCGCTCCTCGAAGACCTCGGTGAACCGGGCCGACACGTCGTCGTCGAAGCCTCGGAGCAGGCGGTCGCCGCGCACGAACATCGACACCTTCGACCCGAAGCCGGCGAACACGTGGCCCATCTCGACGGCGATGAAGCCGCCGCCGATCACGCCGAGCCGGCGCGGCAGGTCGTCGAGGCGCATGATCGTGTCGGAGGTGTGGTAGCCGACGGTCTCGAGGCCCTCGATCGGTGGGATCGAGGGGCGGGCACCGGCGGCCAGCAGGATGTGTGGCGCCGTCAGGATCCGCCCGTCGACGTCGAGGGTCCGTTCGCCGACGAAGCGCGCCGTGCCCTCGATCAGGGTGACGTTCGGCGTGCCGGTCGCCCGGTAGTCGCGCCCCCCGGCGGCGATCGGGTCGATGCGACCGAAGACGCGGTCCCGGATGGCCGGCCAGTCGACCCCGTGGAAGCTCGTGTCGACGCCGAGCCGTTCCCCGTGACGAGCCGACTCGGCGACGTCGGCGGGGAGGACGAACATCTTGGAGGGGATGCAGCCCCGGTTGAGACAGGTGCCGCCGAAGGTCGGATCCCGCTCGATCAGGGCGATCTTCCAATCGCTGAGGTACTCCGGGATCGAGTTGCCCGATCCGCTGCCGACGATGATCAGGTCGAAGGTCTCGGTGCTGTCGGTGGTCATGGGATCTCCTTCAGGTCCGCCGCGCTCAAGGGCGCACGCGGGTCCAGTCGACTTCGTGGGGCTCGAGGGGGCGCATGGCGATGTCGAGGCCGGTCCACATCGTGCGGCTCGACGGCCAGAAGACCGTCGGGACGCCCAACGCCATCACCACCAACACGATCGTGAGCGGCAGCGGCTCGGTGTCGGGGTGGGTGGCGATCACCCCGCCGATCATCGTGGCGAACATCGAGCCGAAGGTGGCCACGGTGTTGAGCCCGATCGCGCCGATCCAGTGGCCTTCGATCCGCTCGAAGTGGAGGCCGCATCGCGGGCAGTCTTCGACCATGTGGAACAGCTTCGGGAACAGCTTGCGCCCGCCGCACGCCGGGCAAGCCGCGACGAATCCGCGCCACAGCAGCTTGTGGGCCTTCGGTTGGCGGTACGCGCTCGCGGCGGCATCGGTCTCGGCCATCGACGGCCGAGTCTATGAGCGGCGCGGTGGCCGAGCGCGACCCGTGACCGAGCCCTACAGGGCGCTGCTGCGGTGTGCGGCCCGACGCTGGAACCAGTCGCCGACCTGGTTGAGCGACAGGACGGTGAAGATCATGGCCATCGAGGGCACCACGACCTGGAAGAAGTTCTCCTTGATGTCGCGCCGGGCCTCGTTGATCATCGTGCCCCACGACGAGGTGGGCGGCGGCACGCTCAGGCCGAGGAAGGCGAGGGCGCCCTCGACGACGATCACCACCGCGGCGGCCACCAGGGCGTAGGCCATCAACACCGGCAGGACGTTCGGCAGGATCTCCCGCAGGAGGATCTTGCGCGGTTTGGTGCCGATCGCCTCGGCGGCGAGCACGAACTCGCGGTTCGACACCGCGAGGCTCGTGGCTCGGGCCACCCGGGTGTAGGTCGGGATCGACAGGAAGCCGATCAGGGCGCAGATCAGCAGCAGGCTGCGGACCTCGAACAGCGAGATCACGGCCAGCAACAGCACCAGTGCCGGGAACGCCAGGATCGTGTCGATGGCGGCCATGGTCAGGGTCTCGACCCGGCCGCGGAGGAAGCCGACGAGCGAGCCGAGCAGGCCGCCGATGCCCACGCCGATGAGGGCCGAACTGATCGAGACCGAGAGCGACACCCAGGCGCCGTGGAGCACCCGGGAGAAGGTGTCTCGAGCCAGGACGTCGGTGCCGAGGAAATGATCCGCCGACATCGGTTCGTTGGGCTCACCGTTGCGGAACTCGCCGGTGGCGGCGTCGAAGCCGTTGTTCTGGAGCGCCGGGTCCTGAAGCGGCAGGGCGCCCCCGAACACCGAAACGTCGAGCTTGGCGTAGATGGCGCCGAGCACGACGAACAACAACCACAGCGTGGCGAGCTTGATGGTGATCGGCATCGAGCCGAAGATCTCCAACGGGCCGGCACGCCGAGGGGCACCGGGACTGCCGGCGACCGGTGCCGGCGACGTGCCGGCGACGATCTCGATGTCGTCGGTGGTGGCGGTCTGAGGGTTGCGCAGGTCGGTCATGGGGTTCAGCCCCTCCGAATCCGTGGGTCGACGACCATGTAGAAGAGGTCGACGGCGGTGTTGATCACGACGTAGGCGAATGCGATGAAGACGGTGATGCCCTGGATCACCATGATGTCGCCGACGCCGATGGCGGCGATCAGGCGCCGGCCGAGGCCGGGCAGCGAGAAGATCTGCTCGACGATGACCGTGCCGCCGAGCAGGGCGCCGATGTTGATGCCGGCGATCGTGACCAGACTGAGCGAGCTCGGCCGCAGGGCGTGGCGGAACAGGATGTAGCGGTCCGACAGGCCCTTGGCTCGGGCCGAGGTCACGAAGTCCTCTCGGAGCGTGTTGACCATGTCGGAGCGCAGGAGGCGGCTGAACACCGCCATCTGGCTCAGGGCCAGGGCGCAGGTGGGGAGGAACGCGTTGCGGAGGTTCGGGCCGATGCCGTCGGAGATCCGGTTCCAGCTACCGGCCGGAAAGATCGGGATGTCGATCGAGAAGAACCGGATCAGGAAGACGGCGAGGACGAAGTTGGGCACGGCCAGGGCGACCTGGACGCCGGCCGACGAGATCTGGTCGGGTGCCTTGCCCTGCTTGTAGGCGCCGAGCACCCCGATGGGGATCGCCAACAGCAGCGCCAAGCCGATCGACATGACGGCCAGCTGGGCGGTGACGGGCAGCCGGTCCTTGATGGTCTCGGCGACCGGTTGGTCGGTGACGAACGACTTGCCGAGGTCGCCTTGGAGCACGTCGCCCAGCCACATGACGTAGCGGGTGATCACGGGCTTGTCGAGGTTGAGTTCGGCCCGGACCGCGGCCTCGATCTCGGGGGTGCGTTCCTCGGTGATCGGCAACACCGCGTTGACCGGGTCGCCGGGCAGGAAGGCAACCATGATGAAGGTGAGGAACGACACCGCCAACATCGTGGCGATCAGACGGACGAGTCGCAGGGCGAGGATCTTGGCCATCGAAGGCTCCTGGGTGCAGGGCTGGTGGGATGGGCGGTTGCAGGGATTGGGGGTCTGCAGGGCCGGGGGNNGGGGGGTTGCAGGGCTGGGCGGCTGCAGAGACGGTGGCGGTCCGGGGCGAGGGCTCGCCCCGGACCGCAGAGGCTCAGACGAGCGGGGTCACTCGGTGACGAAGACCTCGAAGAAGCGGCCCTCGACGCCCTGGATGCCAGAGCCGAGACTGCCGTCGGGCAGGTGCCAGCCGTTGATGCCCTTCACGGCGTCGGTGGTGACGAAGGCGAGGGGCGTGTGGCCCGAGTACCAGAGCGGCACGTCCTCGTTGGCGGCGAGGAACACCGACTCGTACAGGGCCTGACGGGCGGCGACGTCGGCGATCTGCGACGCCTGGATGTAGGCCGTGTAGGCCTCGAGGCTCCACCAATCGGTGAAGTTGGTGGCGCTCGGCGTGGCGCTGGGCACGATGGTCGCCGCTTCCTCGGCCGAAGCCGTATTGGGCGGGGCGACGAGGCCGAACAGCGGCGTGGACGGGTCCTCGTCGCTGGAGAAGCGCCAGCAGTGGGCCTGGTGCTCACCGACGAAGTCAGGGGCGGCGCCCATCGCCATCGGCACGTGGGCCGCGCTCTCGGTCTGGAGGAGTTCGACGGTGAGGAGGCCGGTCTGGGTCCAGACGCCCTCCATCACCTGCATGGCGGCGGTGAGGGTCGGATCGGCCGGACAGGCCAGGACGATGTCGATCGGCTCGCCGGCGGCCTTGCCGTCGGAGCGGGCCGGATCGTCGACGTAGTCCTGGAGGCTGGCGACGCCGGCCTCGAAGTCGAAGCTCGGGTACCCGTCGGCCACCGCCTGGGAGTAGAAGGGGCTGTCCGGGCTGAAGAACTGGGTCGCCGGCTCGGAGAGGCCGGTGGCGCCGAGGGCCTCGATCACCTGGTCCTGCGGGTTGAGCAGGCTCAGGCCGCGGCGGACCCGGACGTCGTCGGTCGGGGCGAGGGACATGTTGAAGATGCCGCCACCGGTGAGGTTGCCCTGGAACTCGTAGAGCACCAGGTCGGCCTCGTTGCGGGAGTCACGGATCGTGGCGCCTCGCAGGGTGACGAACATGTCGATGTCGCTGGCGAGCAGGGCGTCGAGGCGCTGGTTCTCCTCGGGCATCGGGCGGAACTCGATCTCGTCGAGGTACGGCAGCTGGTTGCCGTCCGCGTCGGTGCGCCAGTAGTCCGGGTTCTTGGCCAGGACCGTGCGGTTGTCGATGTCGCGCTCGGTGACCATGAAGGGGCCGGTGCCGACCGGTGCGTCGGCGAAGCCCTCGGGGTCGGCGGCAGCCGCCGCCGGCTCGAAGACCATGCCGAGCTGGGGTCGGGTCAACGACGCCGGCAGCACGCCGGAGGGGCGGGCCAGGTTGTAGGTGGCCTCGTACTCGCCGGTGGCCTCGATCGAGGTGATCGCGGCGGCCGGTCCGGCCGAGGAGGTGCCCGCCTTCTGGATCTCGAACATGTCGACGAGCGTCTGGGCGTTGAAGGGCTCACCGTTGTGGAAGGTGACGCCTTCGCGCAGGGTCAGCACGTAGGTCATGTTGTCGTCGGAGACCGTGTAGCTCTCGACGAGGTAGGGCTGCGGCTCGAAGTTCTCGTCGTACTCGAAGAGCTTGTCGTAGACGGTGCCGCCGAGGTTCATGAAGGCATTGGTCGAGGTGTCCTCCCAGGGGCGGAGGCCGCCGGGTTCACCGTCGATGCCGACCACGAGGCGTCCCCCGAGTGCGATCTCGTCCTCGACCTCGGCGATCTCGGTGCTCTCGATCGTCGTGCGGGTTGTTTCCTCGGACTCTTCGCTCGTCTCCTCGGACGATTCCTCGGTGCCGCCGTCGTCTCCGTCGTCGCTTCCGCCACAGGCGGCCGCCACGAGTGTGAAGGCGAACAGCAAGGCGAGGAGTCGGTGCAACTCTCGCTTGTTGATCATGTGGGTTCTCTCCCCTTTGGTCAGTGTTGGTTTCGATGGGTGGCGGTGCCGCTCAGTCGAGCGAGACGGCCACCTCGTCGATCTCGACGAGTGGGTGGTGGCAGGCGACGTAGTGGTCGTCGGCCACTCGTCGCATCTGGGGCTCGACCCGCTCACAGATCTCGTCGCTGAGCGGGCAGCGGGTACGGAAGCGACAGCCGGACGGCGGCGCGATCGGCGACGGCAGCTCGCCCTCGACGAGAAGGCTGTCGTCGATGACGGCGGTCGGGTCCGGGATCGGGCTCGAGCTGAGCAGCAGCCGGGTGTAGGGATGGGCCGGGCGGGCGTAGAGCTCGTCGGACTCGGAGATCTCGCACATCTTGCCGAGGTACATCACCGCCACCCGGTCGCTGATGTTCTTGACGACGGCGAGGTCGTGGGCGATGAAGACGAGCGTGAGGCCGTACTGGGCCTTGAGGTCCTCGAGCATGTTGAGGATCTGGGCCTGGACCGACACGTCGAGGGCCGACACCGGCTCGTCGCAGATGATCAGCTCGGGCTCCATCACGAGGGCCCGGGCGATCGAGATGCGCTGGCACTGGCCGCCCGAGAACTCATGCGGTCGTTTGTAGCGGGCGACGTCGGGGTCGATGCCGACGGCGTCGAGCATGGCCGACACGATCTTCCACTGCTCGTCGTCTTCGTGGGGACCCCACACGTCGAGGGGTTCGGCCACCACCTCGCCGATTCGGCGGCGCGGGTTCAGCGACGAGATCGGATCCTGGAAGATCATCTGGAGGTCGGTGCGCTTCTCGCGCATCGATTCCCCGTCGAGGTGGGTGAGGTCGGTGCCCTTGAGTTGCACCGAGCCGCCGGTCGGTTTCGGCAGCTGCAGGATCGCCCGGCCGGTCGTCGACTTGCCGCAGCCCGACTCCCCGACGAGGCCGAGCGTCTCACCTCTGGCGATGTCGAAGCTGATGCCGCTGACCGCGTGGACCACCCGGTCCTTGCCGGCGGGGAACTCGACCGTGAGGTCCTCGACCCGCAGGACGGTGTCGACCGCGGCCCGCAGGTGGGCCTTCCCGGAGCCGGCCATCAGCGGCCTCCTCCGGCCGCGGCGGGCACGGCGGACAGTTCCTCGGTGGCCTCGAGCTTGCCGGCGGCCGCCATCGTCTGGGGTAGGCCGGCGGCCAGGTTGGTCTCGAAGGCGACCTTCGACTCGGGGCTGCCGACCGGGTACCAGCAGCGGAACTGGTGATCGGGGCCGGAGGCCGCCGAGAGCGGCGGTTCTTCCTCACGGCACCGATCCTGCACGTAGGGGCAGCGGGGAGAGAACTTGCACCCCTTCGGCGGATTGATGAGATCGGGTGGTCGACCGGCGATCGCCGACAGCCGGGTGTGCTTCGGCTCGCTCATCTTGGGGATCGACCACAGCAGCGCCTGGGTGTAGGGGTGGCGCATGTCGCGGAACAGCTCGGCGGTCGGTGCCTTCTCGACGATGCGGCCGGCATACATCACGGCGATCTCGTCGGTGCGGCCGGCGACCACCCCGAGGTCGTGGGTGACCATGATCATCGTCATGAACCGCTCCTCCTGCTGTTGGGCGAGGAGGTTGAGGATCTGGTGCTGCACCGTCACGTCGAGGGCGGTGGTGGGCTCGTCGGCGAACAGCATCTTCGGGCCGCAGGCCAGAGCGATGGCGATGCAGACCCGCTGGCGCATGCCGCCCGACATCTCGTGGGGGTAGTTGTCGAAGCGGCTCTCGGGTTCGGGAATCCGAACCGATCGGAGCAGTTCGACGCCGGTGGCGCGGGCCTCGGCCTTCGACACGCCGAGGTGACGGCGCACGTGTTCGGTGAGCTGCCGCCCGACCTTCACCACCGGATTGAGTGACGTCATCGGGTCCTGGAAGACCATCGCCATCTCGACGCCCCACAGCTTCTGCATCTCGCGCTGTGGCTTGGCCAGCAGGTCCTGGCCGTCGTAGCGGATGGTGCCGGTGGTCGAGGCGTTGCCCCCCGAGATGAGGCGCATGATCGAGCGGCTCAGCACGGTCTTGCCCGATCCCGACTCCCCCACCACACCGAGGGTGCGGCCCCGATCGAGGGTGAACGACACCCCGTCGACCGCCTTCACGGTGCCGGCCTCGACCTCGAAGTGGGTCCGCAGGTCGTCGACCACGAGCAGGGGCTCGGAACGGTCGGTCCGGGGCAGGTGGGGCGATGAACGATCCGACGACATCGGGGCGAAGCCTTTCCGTACGGTGCTGACGGTTGAGGTGGCGATGTGTAACCGGACAGCGCGCGCTGGTCTGGTGACAATCTGAAACCGTTGGGGTGACACATTGTGACCGCGGTCACGCCCTCTGCCAAATCGGAGGCGAACGTTGTTACCCAGCCGTCATCCTGCGCTCAAGAATCGAGCCGAGGGGATCGATGAAGGGGTATGGCCACCCTGAACGAAGCCTTCATGCGCGATCCGCGCAACATCGCCCAGGCCCGCCAGGCCCTCGACAAGATGTCCAGGCACGCCGACGGGGCGCCGGTCCACTACGCGACCGAGTTCGCCCGGCCCGACAATCGGCTCCGCAAGGCCAACGCCGGCGCCGCTGCCAAGTGGGCGTTCGACCACGCGCTCAAGGCCACCAGCGTCGCCATCGGCAGCGGGATCCCTCAGGACGGGTGGTTGCTGGTCACCGACGCCGGTGTGCAGGTCCACACCCGCCGGATGATCGGTGACCGGATCGGAACCCTCAAGGGCACGATCCCCCACGAGATGATCGCGTCGATCTCGATCGACCACGGCAAGAAGATGGGTCGCAACCGGGTGACCGTGATCTTCGCCGACGACTCCGAGGTCGTGCTGCTGACCAAGACCCGGGTCACCTATCCGGCCCTGTCGGCGTGGTCGGCGTTGCTCCGTTCGGACGCGCCGGCCGACTACGGCGACGGACCCATCTTCGACCCGAACCAGCTCGAGGTGCAGGGCCACTGACGGCCGCACCGGCTGGTGGCGCGGGCCGCCGCAGGCTCAGCCCTGGCTGAACACCAGGGAGAACTCCATCACGGCGGTCTCGCTCACCCCGGCCACGATCGGCGCCGACGGCGTGTCGATGCCGTGGTCGGTGAGCAGCACGTCGAGCTGGCCGGCCACGAGGATCGAGCCGCTCTGCTGGGAGGCCGTGATCGGGATCGACACCGAGCGGGTGACACCGTGGATGGTGAGATCTCCGGTCGCCTCGGTCGTCACCTCCTCGCCCTCGCCGGGGATGGCGCCGAGTTCAATCGGGGCGGTGGAGGTGAAGGTCGCCGTCGGGAAGTCGTTCGTCTCGAGGGCCTGGGTCTTGAGCTGGCCGTCGCGGGCGCCGTTGTCGCTCTCCAGGGTGGTCAGGTCGGCCTCGATCGACACGGCGCTCACCGTGGAGCCGGCACCGGTGAGGGTGCCGGTGACGTCGCCGGTCCGGCCGACCGCGGTGAAGTCGATGCCGCTCAGGATCTCGTCGATGCGATAGCCGACGAAGACGCCCTCGAGCTGCTGCACATTCCAGGTCCCGTCGAGCGTCGTGATCGCCTCGCCGGTGCCACCCTCGCCCGACTCGGCGACGGCCTCGGCCAGATCGTCGACGTTGGCCGCCTCGGGGTCGGACGAGAACAGGCCGATGCTCCAGGCGACGCCTCCGAGGAGGATCACGACGATCACGGCGGCGACGACCAGCAGGCGGGAGCGACTCATGGGCCCATCATGACCCGCAGCGGGCGTCGAGTGGTGACTCCACGGTTGCGGGGGCGGCCCGGTCGATGAGCGGGTGGAGAACGAGAAGAGGGTGGCCCCCGTGGGGAGGCCACCCTCGGTTCGAGAACAAGTTGCCGTCGTGGTGGGGCCTTCGCCCGCCGAAGGACTGATCCCACCAGGCACTGTTCCCGGTACCCGCACCAACAATCAAACAGAAAACCACTCAGAGTGACAATGGGTCGCATGGTTCATCGTGGGTGTCCGGCGACCCACGCCAGGGTGACATGTGTCGGAATCCTCGGAGCGGTCCCCCTCGACCTCACGGTTTCGACCAAGATGGCAACGTGCTCGAAGCCGGAACTCGCCCCAACGTCCTCTCGATCGTTCTCGCAGGTGGCGAGGGCAAACGGCTGATGCCGCTGACCGCGGATCGGGCCAAGCCGGCCGTGCCGTTCGGCGGTCCGTACCGGCTGATCGACTTCGTGCTCTCGAACCTGTCGAATGGCGGCTATCGCAAGATCGTCGTGCTGACCCAGTACAAGAGTCACTCCCTCGACGTCCACGTCAGCCGGACGTGGCGCATGGCGACCTTCCTCGGCAACTACGTCACCTCGGTGCCGGCCCAGATGCGGCGGGGTAAGCAGTGGTTCATGGGGTCGGCCGACGCCATCTACCAGAACCTCAACCTGATCGAGGATGAGCAACCGACCTACCTGTTCGTCTTCGGCGCCGACAACATCTACCGCATGGATCCCCGGCAGATGCTCGACCAGCACATCGCCAGCGGGGCCGGGGTGACGGTGGCGGCGCTGCGGGCGCCGCGGAACGAGGCCCACCAGTTCGGCGTGATCCACCAGGGCGAGGGCACCCAGATCCGCGACTTCCTCGAGAAGCCGGCCGACCCGCCCGGTCTCGCCGACTCCCCCGACGAGTCGTTCGTGTCGATGGGCAACTACGTGTTCACCACCGAGGTGCTGGTCGAGGCCCTGAAGGAGGATGCCGAGAACCAGGCATCGGGTCGCGACCTCGGCGGCGACCTCATCCCCCAGCTCGTCGGTCAGGGGCAGGCCCATGTCTATGACTACTCGACCAACGTGGTGCCGGGCGACGGCCTGTTGCAGCGGGGCTACTGGCGAGACGTCGGGACCCTCGACGCCTACTTCGATGCCCACATGGACCTCGTGCAGCCGTTGCCCAACTTCAGCCTCTACAACGAGGAGTGGCCGATCTTCACCCTCGGCCGCTCGCTCCCGCCGGCCAAGTTCGTGACGGCCGACGGCCGAGCCCCCCACGTCGAGAACACGGTGGTCTCGAACGGGGCCATCATCAGCGGCTCGACGGTCGAGACCAGTGTGCTCGGACCTCGGGTGCGGGTCGAGCGGGGCGCGGAGCTCGACGGGGCGATCCTGTTCGAGGACGTCAAGGTCGGCGAGGGCGCGACGATCAAGCGGGCGGTGGTCGACAAGAACGTCGTCATCCCACCGGGCACCCGGATCGGCGTCGACCTCGAGGAGGACGCGGCCCGCTTCACCGTCACCGACTCCGGGCTCGTCGTGATCCCGAAGAACTACAAGTTCGACTGACGTCGGTGNNTACAGCTAGCTGAAGGTGCCGTCGACGAGGGCCCGATAGATCCCGATCTGGCTCCAGGCCGGGGCCTGCCACGACCAGTCGGTGCTCATGCCCCGCCGTTGGGCGGCGCGTCGCCTCGCCGCCAGCTTGTGGACCCGCAGGCCGCGGTGGAGGGCGTCGAGGAAGCCGAGATCGTCGTTGGAGCGAGCGAGGATGCCGGTGCCGTTGGCCGGGTCGGCGTCGAGGTCGACGATCGTGTCGACCAGCCCGCCGACCGGGGTGGCCACCGGCAGCGTGCCGTAGGCCATCGCCTGCATCTGGGCGAGGCCGCACGGCTCGAATCGGCTGGGCATCAGGAACAGGTCGGTGCCGGCGAAGATCAGGTGCGACAGCGGTTCGTCGTAGCGATCGGTGATGGCGTGGATGCGGTCGGGCGCGGCGTCGGCCGCACGGCGTACGGCGTCGACGAGCTCCTGCTGGCCCGATCCGAGCAGCACGAGACGGGCCGGGAGATCCTCGAGGAAGGGCAGCATCCGCAGCAGGATGTCGATGCCCTTCTGGTCGACGAGCCGGGTGACGACGCCGAGGAGCCGGTCGCTCGTGTCGGGGTCCCAGCCTGCGAGGTCGAGCAAGGCCGCACGTGCCGCCAACCGGCCTTCCTCGAGCGTCGACGCATCGTAGGTCCGGGGCAGGAACTGGTCGCGGCTGGGATGCCAGGCGTGCACGTCGATGCCGTTGCGGATGCCGACGAGCCGGTTGCCGAGGCCGGCCAACTGTTCGTGGAGCCCCATGCCCTGCTCGGGCGTGAGGATCTCTCGGGCGTAGTTGGGGCTGACCGTCACCACGGCATCGGCCAGGCGGATCCCCCCGAGCAACGGGTTGCACCCGTCGTACCAGGCGTAGCACCAGGCGTCGTGAGGCAACGCGTGGAGCCAACCGCCGTCGGCGACACCCTGGTAGCCGAGGGTGTGGACCGTCAGCACGATCGGTGGACGCTCGGCCATGAACGCCGGAGCGGCCGCGGTGTGCCAGTCGTTGAGGTGAACGACGTCGGGCTCGAGGTCGTTGCTCAGGGCCGCGACCCCGGCGGAGAAGCCGAGGAACCGTTCGTCGTTGTCGGGCCAGCCCTGGCCGGTGGTCGGGTCGACGTAGGGGTGTGGGCGAGCGAGCCGGGTCGACGACACGAGGATCACGTCGTCGATGCCGCCCACCCGGCCTCGACGGGCTCGGAGCGGGCCGAAGGGGGCCGGCGCCTCGAGGTCCCACGACTCTTCGTGTTCGACGTCGAGGTCGCCGTAGTCGGGCAGGACGACCGTGACGTCCACCCCGTTGCGGCGGAGTTCGTCGACGAGGCCCCCGGCGGCGAGGGCGAGGCCCCCGACCCGGGCCAGCGGGGCGAGTTCGGCGGTGGCGAACAGGATCTTCACGGGCGCTCGCTTTCTCGGAGGACGACCACCGACCATGGTTCCACGACCAGCGACGCCACGACGGGCCGCCCCGGGGCTTTCGGGCGAGCGCTGTCGAGCTCGCAGCTCCACCACCGCTCCCCGACCGCTGGCGGCACCGTGAAGGTTTCCGGGTCGCCGTGGCCGTTGAACAGCACGAGGAAGCTCTCGCCGCTCAGCCACTCGCCGCGGGTCGATCGCATCATCAGGCCGCTGCCGTTGAGGTAGACGGCCATGGCGTGGGCCAGCGGGTCGTGCCAGTCGCCGTCGATCATCTCCCGGCCCGACGGCGTGAACCACATGATGTCGGGCAGCCCGTCGGTCGGCGGACCACCGTCGAGCAGGGAGCGCTCGCGGACCTCGCCGGAGAAGAATCGCCGACGTCGGAACACCGGATGGTCGAGTCGGAGCTGCACGAGGCGGGTCGTGAACGCCAGCAGGTCGTCGTCGACGGCGTCCCAGTCGACCCAGCTGAGCTCGTTGTCCTGGCAGTAGGCGTTGTTGTTGCCCCGCTGGGTGCGACCGAGTTCGTCGCCCGCCAGCAGCATCGGGACCCCCTGGCTCAACAGCAGGGTGGTGAGGATGCCGCGCACCCGCAGCTGACGCAGGTGGTAGACCGTCGCGTTGTCGGTTTCGCCCTCGACGCCGGTGTTCCACGACCGGTTGTGCTGCTCGCCGTCGCGGTTGTCCTCGCGGTTCGCCTCGTTGTGGCGGTCGTTGTACGACACCAGGTCGCGGAGGGTGAAGCCGTCGTGGGCGGTGACGAAGTTGACCGAGGCCGACGGGCGGCGGCCGTTGAGCTGGTAGAGGTCGGAGCTGCCCGTGAACCGGCTGGCGAAACTGCCGAGCACGCCGGGGGTGCCCCGCCAGAAGTCGCGAACGGTGTCGCGATAGGAGCCGTTCCACTCCGACCACAGGGGCGGGAACCGGCCGACCTGGTAGCCGCCCTCGCCGACGTCCCACGGCTCGGCGATCAGCTTCACCTGCCGCAGCACCGGATCCTGGTGGATGATGTCGAAGAAGGCGGCGGTCTGGTCGACGTGGTGGCCGTCTCGCCCCAGCGCGGAGGCCAGGTCGAACCGGAACCCGTCGACGTGCATCTCCTCCACCCAGTAACGCAGCGAGTCCATGATCAGCTGCAGCACGTTGGGGTGGCCGACGTCGAGGGTGTTGCCGGTCCCGGTGTAGTCGACGTAGTGGCGGCCGTCGCTCGGCGACAGCCGGTAGTAGCTGGCGTTGTCGAGGCCCTTGAGGGAGAACGTCGGCCCGTGTTGGTTGCCCTCGCAGGTGTGGTTGTAGACCACGTCGAGGATCACCTCGATCCCGGCCTGGTGGAGGGTCCGCACCATGTGCTTGAACTCCTGCACCTGCTGGCCCCGCTGCCCGCTCGAGGAGTAGGCGCCATGGGGTGCGAGATAGCCGATCGACGAGTAGCCCCAGTAGTTGGTCAGGCCGAGGTCGGTGATGAAGGGCTCCGGGATGAACTGGTGGACCGGCAAGAGCTCGATCGCCGTCACCCCGAGGCCGAGCAGATGGTCGACGATCGCCGGATGGGCCAGGCCGGCATAGGTGCCCCGCAGCTCGGCCGGCACGCCCGGGTGGGTGGCCGTGAGTCCCTTCACGTGGGCCTCGTAGATGATGGTGTCGCGACGCGGTCGCTTGGGTCGCACATCACTCCCCCACTCGAAGTAGGGGTTGACGACCACCGAGCGGGGCACGAACGGTGCCGAGTCGGCAAAGTCCGGCTCGTCGGGCGCACCGGGCCGGTGATCGTGGATCGGCCCCGAGGTGTCGACCTCGCCCTCGACGGCCTTGGCATAGGGATCGAGGAGGAGCTTGTAGGGGTTGAAGCGCAGACCCCGCGCCGGATTCCACGGTCCGTGGGCCCGATAGCCGTAGCGCTGTCCCGGGCCGACGTTCGGGAGGTAGCCGTGATGGACGAACGCGGTCACCTCGGGCAGCTCGAAGCGGGTCTCGGTGCCGTCGTCGTCGAACAGGCACAACTCGACGGCATCGGCGTGCTCGCTGAACACCGCGAACGTGGTGCCCGACCCATCCCAGTGGGCCCCCAGCGGGTAGGGGGTGCCCGGCCAGATCGCCGGACTGGATCGTTGCTGACGGATCATCGAGTCACCTGGAACTGGGCCGGCTGGCCACGCTAGCGAGTCGTCCCAGCATCGACCCGTTTCCGGGCAGCCTGAAGGTGGATGCAAGGATCGATCCGAGTGGCTCAGAGCCGCCGGAGCCGGACCTCTTCGACCCGATGGTCGGCACCCTTGCGCAGGATCAGGTCGGCACGGTCGCGGGTCGGCTCGATGTTGTCGACGAGGTTGCGCTCGTTGATCTCGGTCCAGATGCCGAGGGCGGTCTCGACGGCAGCGTCGTCGCTCAGCTCCGAGTAGCGGTGGAAATAGCTCTCGGGGTCGCGGAACGCGGTCTCCCGGAGCGTGAGGAAGCGTTCGACATACCACCGTCGGACGTGTTCGACGTCGGCGTCGACGTAGATCGAGAAGTCGAAGAAATCGGAGACGAACACCGGGAGGTCGCCCTCGGGGATACCGGTCTGGAGCACGTTGAGGCCCTCGACGATCACGATGTCGGGCTGGCGGATCGTCACCACCTCGTCGTCGAGGATGTCGTAGGTGAGGTGGGAGTAGACCGGGGCGGTGACCTCGGCGCAGCCCGACTTGATGTCGGTGAGGAACTCGAGCAGGAGCCGCCGGTCGTAGCTCTCGGGGAACCCCTTGCGCGACATCAGACCCCGTTCGGTCAACACCGAGTTGGGGTAGAGGAAGCCGTCGGTCGTCACGAGGTCGACCTTGGGGTGGTCGGGCCAACGGTCGAGCAACGCCTGCAGGACTCGGGCGGTCGTCGACTTTCCGACCGCGACGGACCCGGCGATGCCGATCACGTAGGGGACCTTGCCGGGCAGATGGCCGAGGAAGGTGTCGCTCGCGCGGTAGAGCTCCTGGGCTGCGCCGACGTAGAGATTGAGCAGGCGAGACAGCGGCAGGAAGACCTCGGCGACCTCGTCGAGGCTGAGGTCGTCGTTGAGCCCTCGGAGCCGAGCGAGGTCCGCCTCGTCGAGGCTGAGCGGGGTCGAGGCACGGAGGGCTCCCCAGTCGGAGGCGGCGAACGACAGATAGGGCGACAGCTCGTCGCCTGGCCCGGTGGGCGCGCCGGCGACCGGACGCGACGGGGTCACGACTCGGCCGGTTCGTCGGGTTGCGGGAACGCTGCGTGGAGCACGCCGGAGGCCTCGAGTTCGGCCGCTCGCGGCCCGGCGTCGAGCCACTCGGCCAGCACCTCGGCGTTGTGCTCGCCGCGGTGGGCGGCGGGACCGCGCACGCCGGCCTCGGCGGCGCTGAACCGGTAGGGCGACTCGACCACTCGGCGCGTGCCGCCCGCTCGGTCGTCGATCTCGGTGCTGAGGCGCCGCTCGGCGGCGACCGGGGTCTCGAAGACGTCGAAGGGATCGCGGATGTCGGCCCATGCCACGTTGGCGTCGTCGAGGGCGGCGACCAGATCGTCCCGCTCGGCGAACGACTGGTAGAAGTCGGTCAGTACCCGCTCGCGCATGGCGATCTTGTCCTCGATCGAGGCGCCGTCGGGCAGGGTCTCGTCGGCGACCTTGCCGGCCTTGGAGAGTTGCCACCACTGGGCCTTGGAGTTGCCCGAGGTGAGGATGTGGCCGTAGCTGGTGGCCCACACCTGGCCGCCCAGCCGCTCGACCGGGTAGTCGTCGAGGGCGTGGTGGCCGTAGTCATCGGTGGCGACCATGGCGTTGAGCATGGCCATGTCGATGTGCTGGCCCAGGCCGGTGCGCTCCCGCATCCACAGCGCGCTCAGCAGGCCGACGAGGCCGTGGAGGGCCGAGTCGTAGTCGGCGATCGACAGCATCGGATCGGTCGGCGCCGCCTGATCGAACGCGGCCTGGCGTCCGAGGAGGCCGGACTCGGCGTGGAGGATCGGAGCGAAGGCGGCTCGTCCGCTCCACTCGTTGCCGATCCCGAACCCCGAGATCGACAGGAGGATCACCTTCGGGTTGGCGGCCTGCATCGCGTCGTAGCCGAGGCCGAGACGATCGAGCACGCCCGGCCGGTAGTTCTCGATCACGAGATCGGCGGCCGCCACCAACTCGAGCACCAGGTCACGGGCGCCGTCGGCCTTCAGGTCGATGCAGATGTTGCGCTTGCCGGCGTTCTGCTGGGTGAAGAAGCCGGTGATGCCGGCGGTCTCACGACCCCAGTGTCGGGTGAGGTCGCCGTCGGGCGGCTCGACCTTCACCACGTCGGCGCCGAGATCACTCAGCATGCGGCCGGCGAACGGTCCGGCGACGACGCGCGACAGGTCGAGCACGCGCACGCCGTCGAGCGGGCGCTGCGCCGCTGCCTCGGGGGTGGGAGAAACGGTCACGGTCGTTCATGGTTGCACTCCACCCGGCAACGCAAAAGTTCAGCGCTCGGCCTATGGTCGGCGGACATGGTCTGGGTCCTCAAGCGGCAGGCGGCGCGCGTGGTGCTGATCAACGATCAGCGCGAGGTCTACTGCATCGAGAGTCTCGACCCAGCCGACCCCTCCAAGGGCAACTGGTGGGAGATCCCGGGAGGCGGGATCGACCCCGGCGAGCCGTCGGCCGTCGCCGTCGCCCGCGAGCTCCACGAGGAGGCCGGGATCCGCGACGCCGAGATCGGGCCGGTCGTGGTGACCCAGCACGTCGAGTTCGAGTTCGGGGGCTATCACTTCGATCAGGACGAGGTGATCCACGTCGCCCGCACGTCGGAGACCGAGCTGCATCGCCCCCAAGGGCTCGAGTACCTCGAGGCGCTCGCGTTCCAGGGGGCGCGCTGGTGGCCGGTCGACGAACTCGCCGCCTCCGACGCCACCTTCCTGCCGCCGTGGCTGCCCGAGGTGGTCGAACGACTCGCCGATCGGGACCTGCCCGACCCGCCCTGGGACATGACCGAACGGATGAAGCAGGGCTGACCCGTCAGCCGGCGGTGTCGTCGCCGTCAGCC
>JAWSVN010000118.1:0-21564 GCA_033851875.1 Acidimicrobiales bacterium | reverse complement strand
AGCCCTGAGCGGTGGGAGCAGCCCTGAGCCGGGTGACCCAGGAACCCCTGAGCGCTTCTTCCCGCTCCCTCAACCGTCGGCGGAGCGGGCCGAGACTCTCGAGGTGCACCGCATCCGTCGCCGCGTGAGTGGACTCGCCATCAGTGTTCGACTCGCCGCGCTCGTCCTGGTGCCGTTGCTCGGCATGACCGCGTTCGGCACCGCCCAGGCGCTCGACGCCTACGAGGAGGCGGCCGCCGCCCGCACGATGCGTGACCAGGCTCAGCTGGTGGCCTTGCTGTCGATCTCCTCGGCCCATCTCGAACAGGAGCTCGACAGTCTCAACGGCATCGTCGAGGCGCAGGCGTTCGGGTTCGACTTCGAGCTGGTGTCGACGGCGCTCGGCTACGACTTCTTGTCGAGCCTGTCGATTTCGCAGGCCGACACCGACGCCGGCCTCGCCGCCCTGGCGTCGGTCGACCCGTCGAATTGGGCCGCCCCCGATGCGGTGGCCGAGGTCGTGGCCTTCGCCGACGACCTCGCCCAGATCCGCAGCGACTCGGTCGAGGGGAGAATCGACCGCGCCGACGTCAACCGGATCACCGCCGAGCTGCGGGACGCGATGTCGCGAGCGATCGACGCCCAGACCGGCCGCCTGGGCGACGCCCGCGACCAGGTGGCGGTGTCGACCGAGCTGTCGGCCCTCCTCGATGCGGCCGAGCGAGCCGAGAGGGTGGCGAGCGCCGCCCGGGAGGACCGGCGTGCGCTGTCGAGCTACCTGCTCCCGGCTCTCGACACCGAGGAGATGACCGAGCAGCAGCGCCGCGACCTGTTGGTGCGCTCGGCCCACGACTTCGACCGCCACCTCGACGCTCTCCTCCAGGTCGACGTCCCAGCGATCACCCACCACCTCGAACAGGACCTGGCGGGCCCAGACCTCGTCGACTTCGAAGAGCTGCGGCAGGAGGCGCTGACCCGCCGGACGGTACCGTTCGAGACCTACGACGACTTCGCTGCGCTCAGCAACGTGGGCCTGGTCCTGTTCGTGCGAGGATTCGCCCGCATCGACCACTTCGCGTCGCTCAACGTCGAGTCGGCCACGCTGGTGACCGAACAGACGAGCGCCCTCGGCGAGGCGGCGGCGGCCGACTTCGTGATGAGTGTGGTGATCGCAACCGTGCTCGCCGTCGGCACGGCCCTGCTCGGATTCGTGATCCTGCGGTCGATCGTGCTGCCGCTGCGGGCCCTCGAGCGGCGCGCGAGCGCGATCACCGAGGGCGATCTCGAACCGCCCGCCTCGGCCACGGGCGGTCCTCGCGATCTGCGCTCGATCGACGAGGCGATGGACCGCATGACGACCGACCTCACCACGCTGTCGCGCCAGACCGAGGCGCTCGCCGCTGGGCGGCTCGACGACGAGGTGCTCGAGGAGACGGTGGTCGGCCCGATCGGCGCGTCGGTGCACGGCTCGCTCAACCGCCTGTTGCGGATGACCGCGCGACTCGAGCACGAAGCGACCCACGATCGTCTGACCGGGTTGCCGAATCGCGCCGCACTGCTGCAGCTACTCGATCGTTGTCTCACCGGGGCGGTCGAGCAGCGCGTGGCCGTGGGCGCCGCGATGTTCGATCTCGACGGGTTCAAGCAGGCGAACGACGTGCTCGGCCACCCGATCGGCGACGAGATCCTGGTCGCCGTCGCCCGAAGGTTCGAAGCGGTCGCCGGCGCTGCGTTCGTCGCCCGCCTCGGTGGTGACGAGTTCATGGTGGTCGTCGTGGCTGATGGCACCGGCGAACTCGGTGACGATCCGGTCGACCTGGCCGAGCGCCTGGTCGCCGCCCTCGACGCCCCGATCGCCACGTCGAGCGGACCGGTCCCGATCTCGGCCGGGGCCGGCGTGGTGGTGGCATCCGACGACGACTGGCTCGCTCCGACCGAGGTCCTCCGTCGTGTCGACCTCGCCCTCTACGAGGCCAAGTCGCAGGGCAGCGGCGAGGTCGTCGAGTTCGACCAGGCCCTTCACGACTCGCTCCTGCACTCCGCTCGCATCCAGGGCGAGATCCGCCGAGCGCTCGCCAACGACGAGTTCGAGCTCCACCTCCAGGCCGTCGTCGACGCCGACACCCACCAGGTCGGCGGGTTCGAAGCCCTGCTCCGATGGCATCCGCCCGAGGGCGAGCCGATCTCGCCCGGCATCTTCATCCCGGTCGCCGAGCAGACCGACCTGATCATCGACATCGACCGGTGGGTGCTGGCCCGTGGCGCCGAATTGCTGGGCCGGTGGGCCGACGATCCGGCGATGGCCCACTTCAGCCTGTCGATCAACATCTCGGGCCGCCACGTCTCGAGCCCCGAGCTGGTCACCGCGGTGGCGGCTGAGATCGACCGACACGGCTTCGATCCGTCCCGTCTGGTGATCGAGGTGACCGAGAGCCAGATCATCCCGAGCCTCGACCGGGCCGAGCGGGTGTTGCGCCAGTTGGCCGAGCTCGGCGTGAAGCTGGCCATCGACGACTTCGGCACCGGCTACGCGTCGGTTGCCCACCTCCGCCACATCCGCTTCGACCGGCTCAAGATCGACCGGACCTTCCTCCTCGCCCTCGAGGACGAGACCGAACGGTCGCTCGCCAACCTGCTCGTGTCGCTCGGGCGCGACCTGCGGCTCGAGGTCGTCGCCGAGGGGGTCGAGACCCAGCAGCAGGTCGACTGGGCGAGCGAGGCGGGCTGCACCCATCTCCAGGGCTATCGCTTCTCGAAGCCGGCTCCGGTCGAGACCGCCGTGGCTCTTGCCGTCGCCGGCCTGGTGCCGGCCACCTCCTGATCGAGCGGGTCGAGGTGCCACAATCGTCCGGGTGACGAGCGATCAGGCGGCCGGCCCACCACACCACACGACTGTTGGTCGAGCGGGGTGGTTTCCCGACCCGTGGAACCAGGCGGCCTGGCGATGGTGGGACGGGGTGGCGTGGACGGGCCACCTTCATGGCCAGGTCGGGGATTCCGTCCGTGATCGGCCTCGGCTGCCGGCCTGGTTGAGCGTGCCGGTGCTGATCTGTCTGCCGCTGATGGCGCTGGCCGTGGTGGGCATCCTGGTGATCGTGCCGCTGGCGGTGGCGTTGGGGCTGGTGCCGCTGGCGATCGTGGCCCCGGTGCTGCTGTGGCTCGATCGGGTCGAGCCCGAGCCGTGGGCGGCGAAGCTGCACGCCTTCCTGTGGGGGCTCGGCGTGGCCGGGGTGGTCGCCGTGGTGATCAACACGCTGGTCGGTCTCGTCTTCGGGAGCGCGGTCGGCGCGGTCGTCTCCGCCCCGATCGTCGAGGAGGCCGGCAAGGCTCTGGCCATCGTGTGGGCGATCCGCCGGCGTGAGGTCGACAGCGTGATGGACGGGGTGATCTACGCCGGGTGGGCCGGCCTCGGGTTCGCTGTCGTGGAGGACATGTTCTACTTCGCCGACGCCGGCCCCGCCCTCGGGCAGTTGTTCGTCGTCCGCGCCCTGTTGACACCGTTCGCCCATCCGCTGTTCACCGTCTGGATCGGCGTCGCCCTCGGGCGCACGGTCGAGCGGGCGTCGCCCCGGTCCGGCGCGATCTGGGGCTACGTCGCGGCGGTCGCCCTGCATGCGGCGTGGAACGGTTCGCTGGTGGCGACCGAGGCGTCGGGCACCTTCACCGTGGTCCTGGTCGCCGCCCTGGGGTTCGTGATCCTGTTCGTCCTCGGGGCGGTCGCGCTCTACCGGGCCCGCCGGGCCGAGCAGGAACGGTTCGTGGCCTGGGTCCCGCATCTGGTCCACCGCCACGGCATCGACCCGGCCGTGGCCAACAGCTTCATCACGTGGCGGACCATGCTGGCCGCTCGACGTCGCTTGCGCGGCCGAGACCGGCGCCGCTTCGATGCCCTCCACATCGGTCTGGCCCGGCTCGCGGCACTGCACGCCAACGCAGCCAGGCGGGGCGAGCAGCCCGACTCGGCCGAGGAGGCCCGACTCGTCGATCTTCTGCGCAGCGGCCTCACCGCTGGGTAGGAGAGCGGTCTCACAGCCCGACAGAGGGCAGTCACCGCCGCGGCGCACCGGGTTCGCGCGGCCCATGACAGAGCAATTCTTCCCGTGGAGCCGGTTGTCGCCGCGTGAGTAGTCTCACCCGCAGCGGGCGAAGTGGAACCGAATCCTCGAGTTGTGGAAGGCGGGTTGTGCACATGGGGCGCAATCGACGACGCGCGGCAGGCATTGGCCTGTCGCTCGGTATGGCAGCGACGGTCATGGGCGCTGCTCCGGTGGAAGGCCAGCAAGGAAACGCTGCGGCGTGGGGTGGGTTCAGCCCGACCACGCTCAGCGCGACCAACCAGGCCGATGCCCCGGTGCAGCGGCCGACGTGGGGGGTCGCCGTGCTGCGATCGCAGAACGGTGGCTACGACGTCGTGGTCAACAACCACGCCGCCAACACCGGAGTGTGGCAGGACGTCGGTCTCGCCTCCCAGGACTACTCCGAGGTGCCCGACTCCGACCTGGGCCACTCGCAGGTGTCGGCGTTCTCGCCGATCCCCAAGCCGGTCCACGACACTCACGGCCTCCGGGTCGCCGACTTCGACAACGACGGTGATCAGGACCTCATCGAGGTGTCGGGCGGTTCGGGCGGGGCCGAGAACCCCGAGGACCACGACGGCAACGAGAACCGCTACTGGCGCAACGACCCCGACCCGGTCACCGGTGAGAACCGCTACACCCTGATCGAGGTCGGTGCCGACTTCGAGCTCGACAAGCTGCGTGGTCGTGGCGGTGCGCCGTTCGACTACAACGGCGACGGCGTCCTCGACTTCCTCGTCGGCGGTGTGCAGGACACGCCGGCGCCCGAGGAGCAGCGGGCCCGTCTCCTGCAGGGCAACCTGTCGGGCAGCACGCTCACCTACACCCTCGTGCCGGGCTCCAACGACACGACGGCGTTCGGGAGCTTCTTCATGAATTCAGCCACGGTCACCGACTACGGCCCGGGCACGTCGGCCGAGGTCGTCGCCCTCAACGCCAACCGGCTCGCCCCCGGTTCGGCGCTGCGTTCCGCGAGCTTCTCGTTCTCGGGCAATGGTTCGGTGGCCAACACCAACAAGGCCCGTGACTGGCTCTACGGCGACTTCGACGGCGACCTCGCCCCCGAGGTGATCGTGCTCCGCGCCGATCAGCACGGCGCGTCGAGCCTCGAGGCCACCTACTTCGACGTGTCGTCGACCGGGACCTACTCGGCCCGGGTCGGCCTGCCGGCCGGCCTCACCAACTGCCCGGCCGGCACCACCGGCGACTTCGACAACGACGGCGACCTCGACGCCTTCGTCGCCTGCACCCAGCCCGGCGACGCCCTGCCGGACCACAAGGTGCTCCTCAACGACGGCACCGGCACCTTCACCGTGGTGACCGCCAATGCGGCGCCCGGTCCCTGGCAGTCGGCCGGTGGTCCCGAAGCGTGGACGGCCGACTGGTCGGAGAACGTCGTCAGCCTCGACACCGAGGGTGATGGCGACCTCGACGTCTTCATCGGCTACGGCTTCGAGGACTCGGTGGCGTCCGATCTGCTGATGGAGAACGCCGGTTCGGCCGGCAGCCATTGGCTCGAGGTCGACCTGGTCGGGACCGCCGACAACCGTGACGCCGTCGGCGCATCGATGTACGTCGGCTCGGCCACCCACGGCTGGCAGGTCCGGCAGGTCGGGCACGCCTTCCACAAGGGCAACGACGCCCTGACGCTCCACGTCGGTATCGGCGACGACACCGAGGTGGCGCCCGTGGTGGTCGCCTGGCCCAACGGCACGGTCGAAGCCTTCGAGCTCGCCTCGATCGACCAGCGCACCAGCCTCGTCCAGGGGACGGGTACGCCAGTGGCGCTGTCGGTGCTCGACGCCGACCCGGATCTCGGTCCTGAGCCCGAGCCCGAGCCCGAGCCCGAGCCGGAGCCGGAGGCGACGCCGTTCGAGCGGATCGCCGCCATGGACGGTCTCAACGACGACCACGCACGGGTGTTCCGCCTCTACTGGGCGTTCTTCGACCGTGCGCCCGACAAGCTCGGCTCGGAGTTCTGGGTGGGTCAGGTCGACCGCTGTCTGATCGACTCGGCCGGCGCCGTCGTCTCCCGCTCTCAGCTGCTCTTCGAGATCACTCGTCGCTTCGAGGACTCGGCGGAGTTCAAGCAGAAGTACGGCAGCGATCTCAGCGACCTCGAGTTCCTCGAGATCGTCTATCTCAACGTGAACGGGCGTGCTCTCGATGACGGGGGCCGCGACTTCTGGCTCGGCCAGATGGCCGACGGCATGTCGCGGGCCGAGGTGATCCTGCGAATCAGCTACGAGCCGGAGTTCGTCGGCCGGACACCGCTGCCCTCCGACGGGGTGACCGTGGCGGCGTGCGACCCGAGCCGGGCCTTCCGCACGTTCCCGGACTGAACCTCATCGTCTGATCGATGATCGTCGACCGTCGGCGTCGTCACGGGGTCCGAAAGGGCCCCGAGGCGGCGCCGGCAGTCGCTATCGTGGCGGTCCATGTCGATGCCCGGAGCCTCTTCCTCGCCACCCAACCTCTCGCTCGACGAGGCGTGGCGCCTCCTCCAGGACGTCGCCGGCGCCGAGCTGATCGACGTTCGCACCACGGCTGAGTGGAACTTCGTCGGGGTCCCGGATCTGACGCCGATCAAGAAGCAGGCTCGGCTCGTCGAGTGGATCGACTACCCCCACGGCCGACCGAATCCCGACTTCGTGGCCCAGGCACTCGACGGCGTGGCGGCCGATGCGCCGTTGCTGGTGCTGTGCCGGTCGGGTGCCCGATCGGCCGCGGCCGGCGCGGCCCTGTTGGCCGCCGGTCGCACCGACGTGCACAACGTCGTCGCCGGCTTCGAGGGCGACCTCGACCCCGCCGGCCACCGACACGGCGGCTGGAAGGACAGCCTGCCCTGGCGCCAGGGCTGACGCGAACCCCCGATGATCACGCCCGACGAGACCCCGTCCAACCCCGCCGACTGGGCCGAAGCCACCCGCCTCGTGCGCGGCGGCCTCGCCCGCTCCGGCTTCTCCGAGACCTCGGAGGCGCTCTACCTCAACGCCGGCTACGTCTACGAGACCGCGGCCGAAGCCGAGGCGGCGTTCAGCGGCGACATCGATCGCTTCGTGTACTCCCGCTACGGCAACCCGACGGTCGAGATGTTCCAGGAGCGGCTGCGCCTCCTCGAAGGCGCCGAGGCCTGCACGGCCACCGCGTCGGGCATGGCGGCGGTGTTCACCGCCCTGTTCAGCCCGCTGCGGGCCGGTCACAAGGTCGTGTCGTCGCGTGCCCTGTTCGGCTCGTGCCATGTGATCCTCACCGAGATCCTGCCCCGCTTCGGGGTCGAGACGATCCTCGTCGACGGGCCCGACCTGGCCCAGTGGGAGGCGGCGTTCGAGGGCGGTGCCCGGCTCGCCTTCTGCGAGACGCCGTCGAACCCGACCCTCGAGCTGGTCGACATCGCGGCTGTGGCCGAATTGGCGCACGCCGCCGGCGCCGAGCTCGTGGTCGACAACGTCTTCGCCACCCCGGTGCTGCAGAAGCCGCTCGAACTCGGCGCTGACGTGGTCGTCTACTCGGCGACCAAGCACATCGACGGACAGGGCCGCACGATGGGGGGCGCCGTGCTGGCCTCCCAGGCCTTCACCGACGACTACGTGATCCCCCACATCCGGCACACCGGCCCGACCCTCGCCCCGTTCAACGCGTGGACGATGCTCAAGGGGCTCGAGACGATCAAGCTGCGGGTCGAGGCGGCGAGCCGCAACGCCGAGCGGATCGCCGAGGTGCTGGCCGACGACCCCCGCGTCGAGTCGGTTCGCTACCCGACCCATCCGAGCCACCCCCAGGCCGACCTGGCCAAGCGGCAGATGGCGATGGGGAGCACGCTCGTGGCGTTCACCCCCCACGGTGGCAAGGCGGCGGCGTTCGCCCTGCAGGACCGCCTCCGGGTGATCGACATCTCCAACAACCTGGGCGACACCAAGAGCCTGATGACGCACCCCGCCACCACCACCCACCGGCGGCTCGGGCCCGAGGCCCGAGCCGAAGCGGGCATCGGCGAGGGGCTGGTGCGGCTTTCGGTCGGCATCGAGGACATCGATGACCTCCTCGCCGACCTCGATCGCGCCCTGGGCTGAGCGGTCGTTCGCCCGCTCGTCGCTCCCGCCCCGCACATGTGACACACGTCACTGCCGGTCCGTGATCTCGGGCGCTGAACCATCGTCGCGACGGGCAGATGATGATCTCTAACACAGCGGCGATGTGGGGCCAGGGACCTGAGCGTTCCCCCGGATCGCATCGAGTGTGGCGAAGGAGGGAACGCCACACTCTCGCCGGCTCGGGTGATCGGAGAGGGACCGACACCCGGGCCGGTTCTGTGTTCAGCCGAGCTCGTAGGCGGTGCGGTCGGTGATCGTCCGCAGCGCGAAGCTCGAGCGCAGGCTCGACACGTGGGGCAGCATCGCCAGGTGCGAGCGGTGCAGCGCTTCGTATTCGGCGACCCCGGCCACCGCCACCTCCACCAGGTAGTCGAAGTTGCCGGCGAGGAGATGGCAGCTGCGCACCGCGGGGTGGGTCACGACGGCCGCTTCGAAGGCGTCGAGCTTGCCCTCGTCCTGGCCGTCGAGCGAGATCTCGACGAAGACCCGGGTCGGGCGGCCGACCGCGTCGGCATCGAGCAGGGCGACGTAGCGCTCGATCACGCCGGCCTCCTCGAGTGCGCGCACCCGCCGCAGGCAGGCGCTGGGGGAGAGGCCGACGCCCTCGGCCAACTCGACGTTGGACCGGCGACCGTCCTCCTGCAGCAACCGCAGCAATGCACGATCGATGTCATCCAGCCGAAACATGCGCTGCAGTATTGCGCCAAGTGGCCAGTCTGTCGATGAATCATGCGTATCGGGCGAGAGCGGGGCTCGATAACGCAAGCGGTCGGCGCCCGCCGTTTCGTACCGTCTCCTCATGAAGATCGGCGTGCCCACAGAGATCAAGGTCCTCGAGCGACGGGTGGGCCTCACCCCCGGCGGCGTGAGGGAGTACGTGGCCCACGGCCACAGCGTGATCGTGCAGTCGGGCGCCGGGCTCGGGATCGGCGCCGACGACGCCGCCTACGAGGCAGCCGGCGCCTCGATCGCGGCCGACGCCGCCTCGGTCTTCTCCGCCGCCGACATGATCGTGAAGGTGAAGGAACCGCAGGCGTCGGAGCGAGCGATGCTCGAGCCGCGTCACCTGCTCTTCACCTACCTTCACCTGGCGCCCGATCCCGAGCAGACCCACGACCTCCTCGCCTCGGGAGCGACCTGCGTCGCCTACGAGACGATCACCGACGCTCGTGGCGGCCTGCCGCTGCTGGCGCCGATGTCGAAGGTCGCCGGTCGCCTGGCTGTGCAGGCCGGGGCGCACGCGCTCGAGAGCCCGCAGGGCGGCGCCGGCGTGCTGCTCGGCGGCGTCGCCGGTGTCGCCCCCGCCAAGGTGACCGTGATCGGTGGCGGCGTGGTTGGCCGCAACGCCATCGAGATGGCGGTCGGGCTCGGCGCCGACGTGACGGTCCTCGACCGCGACGCCGGTGTGCTCGACGCCCTGTCGCACCGGTTCGGCCCGTCGCTGCGCACGATCTACTCGACCGCCGACACCCTCGAGCGCTACGTCGTCGACGCCGACCTGGTCGTCGGCGCGGTGCTCGTGCCGGGTGCCCGGGCGCCGCGCCTGGTCACGGCCGAACACGTGCGGGCGATGCGACCCGGATCGGTCCTGGTCGACGTGGCCATCGACCAGGGCGGCTGTTTCGAGACCTCGCGTGCCACCACCCACGCCGAGCCGACCTACCTGGTCGATGGCGTCGTGCACTACTGCGTGGCCAACATGCCCGGCGCCGTGCCCCGCACCGCCACCGAGGCCCTCGTCAACGCCACCCTGCCGGTCGGGCTCCGCCTCGCCGATCTCGGGCCGGCTGCGGCCCTCGCCGCTGACCCCCACCTCCTCGCCGGCCTCAACGTGGCCGCCGGCAAACTCACCGAACCCCACGTCGCCGAGGCGCTCGACCTCGCCCACACCGATCCGATCGACCTGATCGCCAGCCTGTAGTCGGCCGCCCCGTCTACCCTCCGATGATGTGAGCCACCGTCACCTGGCCTTGCTACGAGCGATCAACACCGGCAAGCGACGCGTCACCAACGACCAGCTCGTCGCGGCGTTCGCCAACCTCGGTTTCGGCGGCGCTCGCGCCTATCAGGCGTCGGGCAACGTGCTCTTCGACGGGGCCGACCGAGACCCGGTCGCCCTGCGAGATCTGCTCGAGGCCGGACTCGTCGGCGAACTCGGCTTCGACGTGCCGGCGATCGTGCGAACCGCGGCCGAGATCCACGGCGTCGCCGACGACGTGCCCTTCAGTGCCGCGGAACTCGCATCGCTGCCCGGCGGGAAGATGCAGGTGATCTTCTGCGATCACGAACCCGAGCAGACGCTCGTCGAGTCGTTCCTCGACGACGGCCCGGACCTGTTGCGGGTCCGGGGCGAGCAGGTCTACTGGCTGCCCGAGGCGGGGATCTCCACCTCGACGCTCCGGGTCGGCGCGATGCCGGCCGCCCTCGGACGGGTCACGGTGCGGACACACGGTGCCGTCCAGAGGATGGCGAAGCTCCTCTGAAGGCGAGCGGTTCGAGCAGGACCGCCAGGGCGTCGGCATCGAGGTCGAGCACGACGTCGAACACCGAGCGCAGGTCGCGGGCCGGGTCGCGAGTGACCATGACGGTCCGACCACCGTTGGAGGCCACGGTGCGGGCGTAGTCGTAGACCGGTGACGCCGAGCCCGACATGCCGACCGCCAGGAACACCTCGGCGTTGCGAAGCGCCCGTCGCATGAGCCAGTCGGCGCCGGCGTCGGGAGACTCGCCCAGCAGCACCGCGTCGGGACGCAGCAGGTCGCCGCACTCGCACGGCGAGCCGGCGGCTCGGTCGTGGAACCGCTCGTTGCACCGGACACAGCGGGCGTGGAGGTAGGAGCCGTGCAGGCGGGTCGTCGCCGCCCCGGCTCGCTCGTGCAGGTCGTCACCGTTCAGTGTGGCGAGCGCGAACGAGCGGCCCTCGCCGCGGAATCGTCGCTGCGCTTCGGCGATCGCCTCGTGGGCCGCAGTCGGCGAGACCGTCGGCGTGTGGGCCGCCAAGCACCGGAAGTAGTCGTAGGTGTCCGCCGGCCGCACCTCGAGGTCGGCGGCGGTCACCGGCTCCATCGGTTCGCCGGGCCCCGTCGCCGACGACGGACCGCGCAACGTCGGCAGACCGGCGGGGGCCGAGATGCCGGCGCCGGTGAGCACGACCAGGTGGCGGGTCTGGTCGAGCAGGGTGCGCACCGAAGCGGGATCGGGGGTCGGGTCGAGCCCGATCATCTGTCGCCACCGTGACATGCTCGTTGTCATCGGCTGGTGACACCCCGCGACTTGAACGTGGTTCATCGCGCCGGGCACCACCCCTCATCGGGCGGGGTCCGAACGGACCACCCGACGAGCCACCTGAGTGTCGGTGCGACGCTCTAGGTTCGGAGGCGTGACCAGCCCGTCTCCCCGCCCCCCGACCGGACCCGAGCGCTCGGCCGAACCGATCGGTCGGGTGATCGGCATCGACGACGCCACCCCGCTCGAGTTCTGGGTGGCCGTCGACCCCGGCCACACGATCCAGCTCGACGACGTCGTCGCCGTCACCCGCACCCTGCCCGACGGCACCGACGTCTCGATCTACGGCCTCGTCACCCAGGTCCGGGCCCGCCACGAGGGCGCCCGCTTCCAGAGCGACGTGTTCCTCATCGCCGAGGGGATCCTGCCGGCCGAGGTGAGCGAGGCGGCGCTGGTCCAGCCCACCCGCTTCGAGCCCGAGGTGCTGTTGCCGCCGCTGCCGGGCGCCGCGGTGCGCAAGGCGACCGACGCCGAACGCGACACGGCGCTCTCCTTCGACGACGTCGATCGCAAGCTGCCGGCCGGGCTGAGTCGAGACGGCGAGCCCGTCTACGTCGACCTCGACTTCATCGACGGCACCAAGGGCGCCCACATCAACATCTCGGGCATCTCCGGGGTCGCCACCAAGACCAGCTACGCCACCTTCCTGCTCTACTCGATGTTCCGTTCCGGCGTGCTCGGGGCCGAGGCGGCCAACACCAAGGCCCTGATCTTCAACGTCAAGGGCGAGGACCTCCTCTTCCTCGACCACCCCAACTCGGCCCTCGATCCCGCCCAGGCGGCCCGCTACGGCCTGCTCGGTCTCGACCCGGCGCCGTTCGCGGATGTCGGCATCCTGGCCCCGCCTCGCCGCGGCGACGCCAGCGGCACGCCGGCCACCGGCTCGCGGGCCAGCGGCGTCGCCCCGTTCTTCTGGACGATCCACCAGTTCTGCACCCAGGGCCTACTGCCCTTCCTGTTCGCGGACGCCGAGGACGAGCGTCAGCAGTACACGATCGTGGTCCAGTCGGTCACCGCCCAACTCGCCCAGCTCGACGACGTCGGCGAGGGCGCGGTCCGCATCGACGGCCGCACGATCCGCACCTTCGGCGACCTGGTCGACGCCATCGAACGCAAGCTGATCCCCGACGACCCCGACGAGTCGGTCGACCCCGCGTGGTCGGGGCGAGCGGTCGGCGGCGGCACGATCAACGCCTTCGTGCGCCGCCTCGCCTCGTCGCGGCGCCACGTCGAACACCTGGTGCGGGCCGACATCGCCCGTGCCGCCACCCACGCCCTCGACCTGTCGGCCCACCAGGTCACCGTCGTCGACATCCACTCGCTCCACGACCGGGCCAAGCGGTTCGTCGTCGGGGTGGTGCTCCGCCAGGCGTTCGACGCCAAGGAGGCCAGCGGTGTGGCCAAGCCGCTGCAGCTCATCGTGCTCGACGAGCTCAACAAGTACGCGCCGCGAGACTCCTCCAGCCCGATCAAGGAGATCCTGCTCGACGTCGCCGAGCGTGGGCGGTCGCTCGGGATCATCCTCGTCGGGGCCCAGCAGACGGCGTCGGAGGTCGAGCGGCGGGTGGTTGCCAACTCGGCCGTCCGCATCGTCGGCCGCCTCGATCCAGCGGAGGCCCGGCGCGACGAATACGGCTTCCTGCCCGCCGTGCAGCGGCAGCGGTCCACGATCCTCAAACCCGGCTCGATGTATGTGGCCCAGCCGCGTCTGCCCGTTCCCCTCCTGGTCGAGTTCCCGTTCCCGGCCTGGGCCACCCGCTCGGCCGAGGCGGGCTCGATGTCGGTCCCGGCCGCTGACGGGGATGGCCGCGGTCCGGTCGACGACGACCCCTTCGTCGGCCTCTGAACGACCCGCCAGCCGGGTGCTACGTTCGGGGCATGGACGGTCCGGCCATCGATCTCGACGACCTGTTGCATCCCGACGAGCAGCGGCGGTTCCGGGCGTTGTGCCTGGAGACGTCGGCCGCGGAGCTCGCCGAGTTGGGCGCACAGGTGCCTGCGCATTTCGAGCAGATGCAGGCGATGGCCAGCCACGTCACCGACCTGGAGACCGCCGAACGGCTGAGCGACGCACTCGTCTCACTGATCGGCGACGGCACCGGCCCGGACGGCGCCGGCTTCGACGCCGACGAGCGAGCCCTGATCCGCGGTGCGGCCGAGTACTTCATGTTGCTCGCCGACACCGACGACGACCTGTCCAACCCGATCGGGTTCGACGACGACGTGCGGGTGTTCAACCGGGTCCTCGACCGCCTCGATCGGCCCGAACGCAAGATCGAGCCGTCGTGATCGAGCTCCGGCCGGCGCGACCGTTCAGCCGGGCTGATCGACCGGGTCGAGGTCGACCATCAGATCGGGGCTGAGCGCCTCGAGCGCGGCCCGCACCTCGTCGAGGGGGACCGACGCCGGCACGGCGAGGTCGGCCTCGGCCTGGAACAGCAGTCCACCCATCGGGGCCGGCACGACCTCGGTCTCGAGTTCGGCGACGCTGATGCCTTCGGCCGCAAGGGTCCGCGACACCCGGTGCACGATGCCGGGCTGATCCTGCCCGACCAGGCGGAGTTGCCAGCGGGCGGCCGTCGTCGTGGTCGTTGCGACGCCGGCCGGGTCGTCGGCGGGACGGACCGAGACGTGGAGCACGCCATCGGCGTGGAGGGCGGCGAGGCGCTCGCCGAGCTGGTCGGCCTGCCCCTCGGGCACTCGAACGAGGACCATGCCGGCGAACTGGCCGCCGAGTTCGGCCATCCGGCTGCGTTCCCAGTTGCCGTCGACGGCCGCCACCTCGGCGGCCAGGGCCTCGACCAGGCCGGCCCGATCGTCGCCGACGACGGTGATCACCATCTGCTGCATGGCCCCAAGCTAGTCGCCGGGGCCGCGGCTAGAGCTTGGCGATCGGGTCGCCGGGCGACACGGTGCCCTCTTCGACCACCTTGGCGTTGACGCCGCGGAGACGGCGAGCCATGCCGGGCTCGTCGTTGACCCAGCGGTAGGCGTCGAGGCCGAACCGACGGGTGAACTTCGCACAGCCGGTGTGCGGCTGATCGGTGATCTCGATGACGGCCGTGCCGAGCCGGAGCCGGGTGCCGGGCGGCAGGTTGGCCTCCGACAGGTCGAGGTCGACGTAGAGCTCGTCGCCGGCGAGGGCCCAACGCTCGGGCGACCGGGCGATCGTGGCGGCCACCCGGGCGTTCATCAGGTTGAGTTGCATGTCGGGGTGGGGGCCGCCGTCGTCGGTACGGCTCGACCCCCGCTGGTTCCACGAGTCGCCGACGATGCCCTCGGCCAGGTTCAGCTCGGCGGTCGCCAGTACCTCCCGCTGGTTCGAGGCGGGTCGGCGAAGCACGAGGGCGACGGTGCCGACGTCGGCCGGGGCGGCGTCGATGTGGGGGAGGGCCGCGTCGAGGGCTGCGCGGTCGAGCGGGGAGAAGGTCGGGTCCTTCTCCTCCCCGATGTCGAAGGGGCCATCGGGGTAGACGGAGGCAGCGATCGGCTCGACGGAGGTCATGCCCGCATCGTGCCACAGGCCCGCATCGGGCGCCGTCGACTTTGCTGTCACCCCAGCTCACTACGGTGGGGGCGTGAGGTTGTTGCACACATCCGACTGGCACGTCGGCAAGGCGATCCGGGGTCGGAGCCGCATTGCGGAGCACGAGGCAGTCCTGGCCGAGATCGCGCAGATCGCCGTCGACCGCGCGGTCGACCTGGTGGTCGTGGCCGGCGACCAGTTCGAGACCGCGGCCCCCACCGCCGAGGCCGAGGGCGTGGTCTACCGAGCCCTGCTCGCCCTCGCTGAGGTCGCCCCCGTCGTCGTGATCGCCGGCAACCACGACAACGCCCGCCGCCTCCTCGCCGTCGGCCCCCTGCTCGAACTCGGCCGGGTGATCGTGGCCACCGAGATCCGTCGCCCGGACGAGGGCGGGGTCCGATCTCTCGACATCGGCGGCGTCCCGTTGCAGATCGCGCTGTTGCCGTTCCAGTCGCAGCGCTCGATCGTGCGGGCCGATCAGCTGATGGAGCTCGAGGGCTACCAGCAGGCCCAGGAGTACGCAGCCCGGATGCAGAAGATCGTCCGAGCCCTCTGCGCGCCCTTCTCGGCCGACAGCGTCAACCTCGTGGTCGCCCACGCCTTCGTGAAGGGCGGCGAGCTCGGGGGTGGCGAACGGTCCGCTCACCTCGTCGAGGAGTACGGCATCGCCGCCGCCGACTTCCCGGCCACCGCGTCCTACGTCGCCCTCGGCCACCTCCACCGACCCCAGCGCATCGCGGGGGCGACGACGATGGCCTACGCCGGTTCCCCGCTTCAGCTCGACTTCGGCGAGGCCGCCCAACCGAAGAGCGTCAACATCGTCGAGGTCGCGCCGGGGGTGCCGGCCAAGGTCGAGATGGTGCCGCTCACCTCGGGTCGCGAGCTCCGAACCCTCGAGGGAACGCTCGCCGACCTCGAGGGGCTCGCCGACACCGACGCGCTCGGGGTCAACCGAGATGCCTGGTTGCGGGTGCGGGTCCGCGAGCAGGCCCGCACCGGCCTGGCCGACGAGGTGCGCGAACTGCTCGGCGAGGGTGTCGTCGACGTCAGCATCATCGGCACCGAACATCGCGCCGCGCCCCGGCGTCGGCGCCGCGACGGTCGCACACCCCGCGAGCTGTTCGGCGACTTCCTCGCCGAGCGCGACATCGCCGACCCGGCCCTGGTGCTGGCGTTCGACGCGATCCACGACGAGCTGGGCAGCTGATGCGTCCCCGTCGTATCGAGATGGAGGGGTTCGGCACCTTCGTCGCTCCGACCGCTGTCGATTTCGACGACGTCGATCTGGTCGCCTTCGTCGGCCCGACCGGGTCGGGCAAGTCGACGGTGATCGACGCCATGACCTTCGCCCTCTACGGCTCGGTCGCCCGCTACGACGACGCCCGCCTCGTCGCCCCGGTGATCTCCCAGACCGCCAACGAGGCCCGGGTCCGTCTCGACTTCGAGTCGGCGGGGGTGGCTCACACCGCCGTGCGGGTCGTTCGCCGCACCAAGACCGGCGCCTCGACCAAGGAGGCCCGTCTCGAGCGCACGGCCGCAGGTGACGCAGAAGCCGAGGTCATCGCATCGGGGGCCAAGGAGGTGACCGAGGCGGTCGAGGCGCTGCTCGGGCTCGACTTCACCCAGTTCACCCGCACCGTCGTGCTCCCGCAGGGGGAGTTCGCCAAGTTCCTGAAGGACGATCCGGGCAACCGGCAGAAACTGCTCAGCCGGCTCCTCGACCTCGGGCTCTACGCCCGCATGGGGTCCGCGGCCCGCGCCCGATCGGCCGAGGCCGCCACCCAGGCCGACGTGTTCGCCAAGGAGGCGGCGGCCATGGGGGAGGCCACCGCCGACGCCGTCACCGCCGCCCGAGCCCGGTTCGACGCCGTCACCACCTTCGGCGACGGCCTGGCCGACCATCTCGCCGGGATCGACGAGCTCGAGGCCGAGCTGACCGAGATGCGCCGCACCCGCGCCGAGCTCGACGCTGCGGTCACCGCCCTCGGCCGGATCGTCCGACCCGACGGGATCGACGGGCTGGCCCAGCGGATCGCCGACGCACGCGCGGCGGCCGACGACGCCGAGGAGCGGCTGGCCGACGCCCGGGCCGCGCGAGACGCCGCCCAGGACGCCGTCGCCGAGGCGGGCGAGGTCGCCGCTCATCGGGCCCGGCTCGACCAGCTGGCCCGGCTCGAAGCGCTCGGCGCCGAGGTCGAGGCGACCGCTGCCACCGTCGACCAGCTCGCCGAGCCCGTCGCGGCGGCGCAGGTCGCCGTCGCCGAGGCCACCGAGGCCGCGGCGGTAGCGATGGCCGATCTCGAGCGGGCCCGTGCCCACGCCGACGCCGCGCAGTGGACGGCGCAGCTCGTCGTCGGCGACCCGTGTCCGGTCTGCCATCAGTCGGTCACGGCGTTGCCCGATCACGACGCCGACGCCGTCCTGGCATCGGCCGCCTCGGCCTCGGCGGCGGCGAAGGCAAGCCTCGATGGCGCCACCGCCACCCTCGGCGAACGCTCTCGCGAGGCCCAGGTCGCGTCGTCGTTGCTCGACAAGCGACGGGCCGAGCTGGCCGAGCTCACCGCCGCGATCCCGGCCGGGATCGACAAGGAGCAGGTCACCGTCCAGCTCGCCGCCGCCACCGACGCCGCCGAACAAGGCAAGGTCGCAGCCGCTGCCATGCGCGACGCCGAGGCCGCCGTGGCCGGAGCGCGCCGCACCGTCGAGGCGGCAGCCGCCGACGATGCCGAGGCCCGCCGCCACCTGAGCGCCGCTCGCGATTCGGTGGCGTCCCTCGGCCCGCCTGCCATCGAGGGCGAGTCGCTCGTCGTCGACTGGGACACCCTCGTCGACTGGGCCGCAGCGACCGGCGCCGAACGGACCGAGGCCCTCGCCGCCCTCACCGTCGACGGGAAGGCCGTGCGAGCCCGACAGGACGAACAGTGGGCGGCGGTGGCCGAGCTCGCACGCCCCCTCGGCTTCGCGCTCGACGATCTCAAGGCCGACGCCCGCGGCCTCGTCGCCACCGCTCGAGCCCAGGCCGAGGCGGCCGTGCAGGCCACCGAGCAACGCCTGGCCCAGCGCACCGACCTCGACGCCAAGCAGGCCGAAGCGCAACGTCGTCACGAGATCCACCGGAGCCTGGGTCAGTTGCTCAAGGCCGACGGCTTCGAGCGCTGGCTGCTCAGCGAGGCCGTCGCCGATCTCGTCGAGCGCGCCACCGGGCGGCTCTACGAACTGTCGGGCGGCCAGTTCTCGCTCACCAACACCGAGACGTCGTTCGAGATCGTCGACCACCGCAACGCCGACGCGACCCGAGACGTGAGGACCCTGTCGGGCGGCGAGACCTTCCTGGCATCGCTGGCCCTGGCCCTCGCCCTGGCCGACTCGATCGCCGACCTCGCCCCCGTCGACACGCCCCGCCTCGAGTCGATGTTCCTCGACGAGGGGTTCGGCACCCTCGACCCCGAGACCCTCGACCTGGTGGCGGGCGCCATCGAGGAGCTGTCGGCCAGCGGGCGGCTCGTCGGGATCGTCACCCACATCGACGCCCTCGCCGAACGTATGCCGGTCCGGTTCGTCGTGCGCAAGGAACCCGCCACGTCGGTCATCGAGAGGGTCAGCCAGTGATGCAGTTCACCATCGAGTCCTGGGACCCCGCCTACGGGGCGTCGGTCGACCAGGCCACCCTCGAGGAGTCGACCGGACCGGTCGACGCCACCGTCGAGCGCTCGCTCGACGATTGGGCGCCGATCCCGCCCGACCCGACGATGCCCACCCCCGACACGATCTGGTTCGTCGACGGGGTCCGCCGGATCGACGCCCGGGTCTGGATCACCGACCCCGACAGCGGACTCACCCACCCGGGGGTGTGCGCCACCGTCGCCGCCGGGGCGGTGTGTTGCGAGCCGGGCTCGGCGCGCCTCGCGGTCAGCGACGTGCAGCGGGCGCTCTACACCGCCGCCCCCGGCGCCGGCCCCATCGTCACCCGCCACGCCTCCTACGGGCTGCGGCCCCTCGCCGGGGAGGGCAACCAGGAGACCTACCTCGCGGTGCACAACCACATGACCGCCGTCGAGACGGCGCTCGAGGTGCCGACCGGGCCCCTCGACGTGGTCGTGTTCGACGGACCGCTGCGGGGCCGGGAGGCAGCGACCGGCGTCGGCTACGTGAAGACCCACGACGTGCAGTACCTCGGCGACGACCAACAACGCGTGGTCGGTCGGCTGCAGGCGGGGGAGCGGTCGCCGCTGTTCCTGATCGGGGGCGGCTTCGCTCGGTGGAGCTGGTATCTGCGGCTGCCGGGGCCGATCTCTCATCCGCTCAGCGGCATCGTCCGGCTCGAACTGCCAGGCATGGGCACCGCGGATGACGCCATCGCTCGCGCCGAGATGATCTCCCGGATGCTGCCCCGCTACGCCAGCGAGCCCCACAAGGACACCCGGGCCCCGCAGAACCTCCACCCGATCGCCGGCCTCGAGCGGGAGTTACGTCGTCGCCTCGGCGACCCCCGACTCCTCGAGCGAGCCCTCCGCCGGGCGGGNNGCGTCGAGGTGGCGGGCGACGGTGAGCGCCAACAGCGCCCACGCCACCAGGCCGATGCCGGCCGCGGTGAGGTTGGCCGTCTTGGCCGAGGTGGCCTCGGTGATCAGGCCGCCAAGCAACGCACCCGCCATGCCGGCGCTGTAACCGACGGTCTGGAACACCGCCGTCACCCGGCCGAGCACGTCGTCGGGCGTGATCGACTGGCGAAGCGATCGGGCCGGGATGTTGAACCCGACGATGCCGAGGTGGGCGACGAGCAGGCCAGCCGCCGCGATCCACGGCGACGGTGCGGCCGCCAGGATCAGATAGGCGGCGACGAAGGTGACGGGGGCGATCATCATCACCTTGGTGCGGCCGAAGCGGTCGACCAGTCGGGGAGCGGCCATCGAGCCGAGCACACCGCCGCCGGCCGCCAACGCCAGGATGACGCCGAAGGCCTGTTCGCTGGCGTCGAGTTCGGTCCGGATCAGGATCACCAACACGCCGAACGACACGTTGATCCCGAAGTTGTTCATCGGGGTGACGATCGCCAGGCCGCGCAGCAGCGGATTGCCGGCGACGAACCGGAACCCGCCGACGAGGGCGTCTCGGAACGGTTCGGATGGTCCGCTGCGCGGCCCCTGAAGCGGGCGACGAACCGTCGACAACAGGATGGCGGCCAGCAGGAACGAGACGGCGTCGATGGCGAACGGGCCCGAGGCCGCCACCACGAACACGGCCGCACCGACCATCGGCCCGACGAGCTGGTCGCAGACGGTCACCGTGGCGATCAGGCGGCCGTTCGCTCGTTCGAGCTGGTGGTCCTCGACGAGTTGTGGGACCGCGGCGTGGGCGCTGGAGTCGGCGAGCAACTCGCCGATGCCGAGCACGATCGCGGCGGCCACCAGCATCGGGATCGACGCCTGGTCGAGGGCGACGGCGACGGCGAGACCGCCGACGGCGACCGCCCGCCCGAGGTGGCCGGTGAGCATGAGGCGACGTCGATCGACCCGGTCGGCGAGGGCCCCGCCGATGGGGCCGAACACCAACCACGGCAGCAGGATCGAGGCACTCACCAACGCCACCAGTCGGGCGTCGTCGGTCAGTCGCAGGGCGAGCAGCGGGAGGGCGACGAACCGGATGCCATCGCCGAGGTTCGATACCGCCGCTGCGGCCCAGAATCGATGGAAGTCGCGTCCCAGAGGTGCCGCCATGTCAGGATTGTAGACGCTTCGACAGGCAACGCATCCCCGATGGCGCAGGTGCCCCGGCGGGTGGGTCAGGGGGCGGCCGTTCGGGCGGCAACCATCATCAGTCGGTCGAAGAAGGCGTCGAGGTCGTCGACGGTGTTGGTGAACTGGCCGAACAGCTCGAAGCTGATGTGGCCGAAGAGCTGCGTCCAGGCGGCGATGCCCCGGGTCAGGAGCTCGTCGTCGGCCTCGCTGCCGAGGGCGTCCCGGATCCGCGTGAACGCGAGTTCGTCGGCAGGCGCGAGATCGCCGGCGGCTTCGCCGGGGGCAGCGTCGGCGTAGAGCGAGATGAAGGCGGCGACGATCCGTCCGGCGGGGGCGATGGTGTCGTCCGGGGCGGCATAACCGGGTACCGGCGAGCCGTAGAGCAGCGCGTAGCGGTGGGGGTGGGCAACCGCCCAGCCGCGGATCGCTCGGGCGAGCCCGAGGAAGCGATCGGCGAACTCGAGACCCTCGGTGCTGTCGACCGCCGCCTCGGCGACGTCGGCCAGTTCGCCATAGCCGTCGACGATCAGGGCGGTGAGGAGTTCGTCGCGTCCCGGGAAGTAGCGATACACGGCCGAGGACGCCATGCCGAGGTCACGAGCGATCGCCCGGACCGACAGGGAGCTGGCGCCCACCTCGGCCAGTTGGGCGCGCGCCGACCGCTTGATCTCCTCGGTGAGCTCGGCGCGGGCGCGGGCTCGGGCCGTCATCGGTGCGGATGGTTCGTCGGACACGGGTTCACCTTGCCGGAGTCGCAACGCGAAATCAAGAGCGGGCGTCGAAAACGAGAGCAGTGCTCTTGACAGGACGCCGGATTCGGTGCAGAGTCAAACGAGAGCAGTGCTCTCGAATGTGAACGGCGCTCG
>JAWSVN010000282.1:0-2327 GCA_033851875.1 Acidimicrobiales bacterium | reverse complement strand
CGGGCCAAGAGCACCGCGACGTCACCGGCGGCGTCGGTCCATGTCTCCACGACATCGAGACCGGCGTCGCCGAGGTCGCGTCCGAGACACGACAGGCAGAACTTGGTCGAGATCTCGACGTGGAGCTCCTCGTCCCGACCGAACTCGACGCTGAGATCGGCGCCCGGCACCGACACGGTCTGGGCCGCGAGACTGCGCAGTCGCAGGTCGACCCGCTTGTGGACCGGGTCCCACAGTCCGACGTGCTCGAACGCGCCGAGGTCGAAGTCGGCACCGAGTTCGCGGTTGAGGACCGCCAGCAGATTCGTCGTGAACTCGGCGGTCACGCCGGCGCCGTCGTTGTAGGCGTCGACGATCCGGTCGAGCGGCTTCACCAGGTCGACGCCGAGCAGGAAGAAGCTGTCGTCGGTCATCCACTCGGCGACCTCGGCGAGGAACCGGGCCCGCTCGTCGGGGTAGAAGTTGCCGATCGTCGAACCGAGGAACCCGAGCACCGACACCCCGTCGTTGGGAACCTCGCCCAGGTGGAGGTGGAAGTCGCCGACGACGCCGTGTACGTCGAGATCGGGGTGGCGATCGTTGAGCACGTGGGCGGCGTGGCGCAGGGTCTGCTCGCTCACGTCGAAGGGTACGAAGCGGCGCAGGGTCCCGGCCCGCTCGAACGCGTCGAGCAGGGTGCGGGTCTTGTCGGACGTGCCCGAGCCGAGCTCGACGAACGTGTCGGCGCCGGTGAGCTTGGCGATCTCGTCGGCGTGGTGGACCAACAGCTCTCGCTCGGCCTCGGTCGGGTAGTACTCGGGCAGGCGGGTGATCTGGTCGAACAGCTCCGAGCCCCGGTCGTCGTAGAGCCAGCGGGGCGACAGACGACGGGGACGAGCAGCCAGACCCTCGCGGACCTCGGCGGCGAGGGCTCGGGCGTGCCACCCCTCGTCGAGGTGGACGTCGAATGTGGCGCGGGCGGCGCGGTCATCCTCGGTGGGAACGACGGTGAGGGGGACGGTGGGAAGGGAGTTCAACGGGGAAGGTCCTTGGCGAGGCGCACGCCGGAGCGCATCCAGCGACAGCGGGCGGGGAAGAAGTTGCGGTAGGTGGGGCGGGCGTGGCCGGCGGGGGTGAACGACGACGCTCCCCGCAGCACCATCTGCCCGCTCATGAACTTGCCGTTGTATTCGCCGACGGCGCCGGCGGCCGGCACGAAGCCGGGGTAGGGCAGGTAGGCCGACGACGTCCACTGCCAGGCGGTGTCGGCGAGGCCGTGGAGCCGGCCGCGGCCGGGGTCGACCGTGGCGGCGTGCTCCCACTCGAACTCGGTCGGGAGACGCACCACGTCGTCGGTCTGGGCGCCGACCCAGCGGGCGTAGGCGTCGGCCTCGTAGTGGCTGACGTGGGTGACCGGTTCGCCGTCGGCGACCGGGCGGGTGCCGGCGAGGGTGTGGACCAGCCACTCCCCTGGTGCTGCGGGCGCCCAGTAGAGGGGCGCCGTCCAGCCCTCTCGCTGCACGGTGTGCCACCCGTCCGACAGCCACAGCTCGGGGCGGCGGTAGCCGCCGTCGTCGATGAACGCCCGCCACTCCCCCGCCGTGACCAAGCGATCGGCCACGGCGTAGGGCTCGAGCCACACCCGGTGACGGGGCCCCTCATTGTCGAAGTGAAACGTGTCGCCACCCGCGTGGCCGATCTCGACCGGGCCGTCGGGGGCGACCTCGTGCCAGCCGAGACCAGGTGCCGCCGGCGCGCTCGGGTCGCCGTCGAGCGCGCACGCCGGGTCGTAGACCGGGCGCAGCGGGTTGATCGACAGGACGTGTTTGGCGTCCATCAGCAACAGCTCCTGGTGCTGTTGCTCGTGGTGGCAGCCGAGCTCGATCAGGGCGAGGGCCTCGTCGGGCACGGCACCCCGCTCGAGCAGCACGGCGATCGCGGCGTCGACGTGGGCCCGGTACTTGCCGACCTCCTCGGCGCCAGGCCGGGTGATCAGGCCCCGCATCGCCCGGGTGAACTGGGGGCCGACGCCCTCGTAGTAGCTGTTGAACAGTTCCCGGAACTCGGCCTGGTAGGGCCGGTGGTCGGGGGCGAACCGCTCCAGCACGAACGTCTCGAAGAACCAGGTGACATGCGCCCGGTGCCACTTCGCCGGACTCACGTCAGGCATCGACTGCACGGTCTGGTCCTCGGCCGAGAGCGGGGCCGCGAGCGATTCGGTGTGGGCTCGCACGGTGCGAAACCGGTCGAGCAGCGTCTCGTGGAGGTGCATCGGAAGTCAGTAACCCAGGTGGAGGTGGCGGTGTTCCGGCGTTTGCCGGAACACCGCGTGAACCCTCAGCTGATCA
>JAWSVN010000117.1:0-17155 GCA_033851875.1 Acidimicrobiales bacterium | reverse complement strand
GCGGCACCACCGGCAGCGGCGGCCGCCAGCGCCGGTCGGTCGACGAGGGCCGGCACGAGCAGGGCGATGAACATGGCGGGCACGGCGAACCCGATGTCGAGCGACGCCGGCAAAGCCGCGCCGAGCAGCACGCCGACGACGGTGCCGATCCACCAGCCGCTACAGAAGAACAGGCCGGCCCCGAGGAAGAACCAGCGGCGCCACTCGGGGTCACGCTCGCGCTCGAACTCGTTGATACCCAACGACGCCGCCTGATCGGTCATCAGGTAGGCGAGGCCGAACCGCCAGCGGGCCGGGAACTCGGAGAAGGCGGGGGCGAGGGCGGCGCTGTAGAGCACGAAGCGGGCGTTGATCACCAGCGCGGTGCCGACTGCGAGTGCCCAGCTCGACCCTCCGTCGAGCAGGCTCACGATGCTGAGCTGAGCGGCGCCGGCCAGCACCAGCCACGAGCCGGCGATCCCGGCACCCGAGGGCACGACCGACTCGATGACGGCCACGCCGTAGACGAGGCCGAAGGGAACGGCGGCGAACGCGAGCGGCACGGCAGCCCGAATGCCTCGCCTGATCGCCGGCTTGACCACGCGATCACTTTCCCTCATGCGATCACCGGCGCTCACGCGACCACCAGGGAGAGCGAGAACTGGCCGACGTCGCCCGGCTCGAGCGACTGGGCCCGCCGCACGGCCTTCTTGAGCGGCAACACGTACGAGCCCGAGCCCTTGTCGGGGAACACCGAGGTGCGCCACTCGCTCGACCCGCAGGCCACGGCGACCTTGACCGAGCCGAACCCGCCGACCGACGGCGCCAGGTCACGGATCTCATCCGCCACCTCGATCGGGAGCTGGACGAACACCCACGAGGCGTCGTCGCGCGCGTCCCACTCGAACAGTTCGGCGTCGAAGTCGAAGGTCACCTCCACCGTCCCGACGCTATCGCTCGGTCACGTGTCGGTTGCTAGATTTCCCGCGTGCCACGCCTCACGACCGACGAGACTCTCGCCTTCCTCGCCGAACCGGGCTGGCTGCTCCGCCTCGCCACCGTCGACGACGACGGCATGCCCCGTCTGTCGCCGGTGTGGTTCACCCACTCGGTCGACGACGGCGCCACCCTCGGCACCGTCTGGTTCACCCCGAGGGAACGCTCGGTGTTCTTCGCCAACCTGCAGCGCGACCCTCGCGTCGCGCTGTCGATCGACGAGGACGCCCAACCCAACCGCAAGGTGTCGGTGCAGGGCAGGGCCCGGGTCGTGTTCGACGTCGGCCACGACGACGAGTGGCGCGACCGCTACCGCGAGATCGCGTGCCGGTACCTCGACGAGACCACCGCCGACCGCTACCTCGGCGCCACCCGCGACCAACCCCGGGCTCTGCTGGCCGTCGACCTCGACGACGCGACGGTCACCACCTGGCGGATGCCGGTCGACGGCGAGGATCCGACCGGCATCTGGGCCGGCCGGTTCTACGCCGACGGCTCACGCATGGCCCGCATCGCCGAGGGCTGAACCGGACCACCGACACCAGCTCGAACAGCAGCGTCAGACCCAGCGGGCGAAGTCGTCGACCCCGAGGCGACGGCTCCGCAGGGTGTTGACGGTGGCCTCCGGGTCCCGGTGTCCGAGCGCCACCCCGCAGAACAACCGCTCCTCCTCGGGGACACCGCAGAACTCGGTGATCGTCGACTCCCAGTTCACCCACGCCTCCTGGGGACAGGTGTCGAGCCCGGCCTCGGTGGCCAGCAGCATGAAGGTCTGGAGGAACATGCCGAGGTCCGACCATTGGGGCGGGCCCATCTGCCGGTCGACGTAACAGAAGATCGCGGCCGGGGCGCCGAAGAAGTCGAAGTTGCGGAGCATCTGGGCGCCTCGTCCGGCCTTGTCGTCACGGGCGATCCCGAGCAGGTCGTACATCGCCATGCCGAGATCGAACCGCTCGGTCCGGTAGGGCTCCTTGAGGCCCGACGGGTAGATCTCGTAGCTCGCCGGCTCCATCTTCCGTTCCACGAGGAGGGCCTTGAAGCGATCCATCGAGTCGCCGTTGACCACGTAGATCCGCCACGGCTGCACGTTGCCGCCCGAGGGAGCGCGCGACGCCTTGTCGAGCAGCTCACGGATCGTGTCGTCGGCGATTGGAGTGGGCAGGAACTCTCGGACCGACATCCGACGGTCGACAGCGGTGGTGACATCCATGCCCGAAGGCTGCCAGGCCCAAGGTGGCAGCACCAAAGCGGCTCACCCGCCTCCGCGACCGACCCGAGAATGACCACCGTCTGTGATCGACGACCACGAACCGTCCTTGACCCCCACTCAATAGGCCGATAGCTTGCCGGTCAGGAGAGATCGGGTTGGCGGCGGCCAGCCCGATGAAACTGAGGCTGCAGGGCGCAGTCGTCGGAAGGTGTGAGTGGGGGCGCGCTTCGTCGCGCCCGATACGCACGGACGTCGAGGAGGCAACGTGCAACAGGTGGATGCGGGCGTCTTCGCGCGCCGCGAATCGAAGGTCCGAAGCTACAGCCGCTCGTTCGGCGCGGTGTTCGAGCGGGCGAGCGGCAGTGAAGTGTTCGACGTCGACGGGCGCCGCTACCTCGACTTCCTCGCCGGGTGTTCGAGCCTGAACTACGGCCACAACGACCCCGACCTGAAGGCGGCCCTGCTCGCCCACGTCGAAGCCGACACCCTCAACCACGGCCTCGACCTGTTCTCCGTCCCCAAGGCCCGATTCCTCGAAGCGATGGAACGCATCGTGCTCGCCCCTCGTGGTCTCCCCCACCTGGTGCAGTTCACCGGCCCGACCGGCACCAACGCCGTCGAGGCCGCGATCAAGCTGGCTCGTTCGGTCACCGGCCGGACCAACGTGATCGCGTTCACCAACGGGTTCCACGGTGTGACCGCGGGAGCCCTCGCTGCCACGGGCAACCAGCACCACCGGATGGGCCCCGAACAGCCGCTCGGCGGCGTCACCCGGGCCCTCTACGACGGCTATGCCGGGCCCGACGTCGACACCGCCGACCTGCTCGCCACCCTGCTCGACGACCCGTCGAGCGGCTACGACCCGCCCGCGGCGATCCTCCTCGAGACCGTGCAGGGCGAGGGCGGGCTGGCCGCCGCCAGCCCCCGTTGGCTTCGCAAGATCGAGGCGATCGCCCGCAAGCACGGCGCCCTGCTGATCGTCGACGACATCCAGGCCGGCTGCGGCCGCACCGGCAACTTCTTCAGCTTCGAGGAGTCGGGCATCGTGCCCGACCTGGTGACCCTCTCCAAGTCGCTGTCGGGCTACGGCCTGCCCCTCGCCGTCCTCCTCGTCCACCCCGACATCGACGAGTGGGCACCGGGCCAGCACAACGGCACGTTCCGCGGCAACAGCACGGCGTTCGTCACCGCCGCCGCCGCCCTCGAGAAGTTCTGGATCAGCTGCTCGCTGGTCGATCAGACCAAGCACAACGCCCAGAACGTCGCCGGGCGCCTCGACGAGATGGCGGCGCTCGTGCCCGGCTCGCAGCTGCGGGGGCGCGGCATGTTCCAGGGCCTCGACGTCGGCTCCGGCGACCTCGCCGGTGCGATCTGCCGCCGGGCCTTCGACCTCGGCCTCGTCGTCGAGACCTCCGGCGCCCGCGACCAGGTGGTGAAGGTGCTCGCTCCCCTCACCACCCCGGCCGCCCAACTCGACGAGGGTCTCGACATCCTCGTCCAGGCGACGACCGACGCCGTCGACACGATCGATCTCCGCGACGGCGCCCTCGCCGCGGGGGCCCCGGCATGACCTCGTCCGACGCGGCCCCCCACCAGTCCGACGGCGTCGCCCACCTCTTCGCCTACGACAGCTTCGCCCACTTCCGGGTCGACGGCCCCGAGGCCGAGCCCTCGCCGGCCGTCGCAGCAGCCGATGCGGTCGCGACGGTGTCGCCGCTGCTGGTCGTCCCCGACCCCGAACCGATCGTCGAGGCGCGCGGGGTCACCAAGACCTACCGCACCGGCAGCCTCGAGGTGCCGGCGTTGCGCGGCGTCGACCTCGACATCGTCGCCGGCGAGTTCGTGGCGATCACGGGCCCGTCCGGCAACGGCAAGTCGACGCTCCTCAACTGCCTGTCGGGGCTCGACCACATCGACGCGGGCACGATCGTGGTCGACGGCCGCGACCTCGCCCAACTCGGTCCGAAGCAGCGGGCCGCCCACCGTGCCTCCCGCATGGGCTTTGTCTTCCAGGGCTTCAACCTCATCGGGGTCCTCAGCGCCCGAGAGAACGTCGAACTGCCCCTTCTCACCAGCGGCGTACGACCGGCGGACGCCCGCAGTCGAGCCGACGAGATGCTCGCCAAGGTGGGTCTTGCGGATCGGGCCGGGCATCGCCCCGCCGAGCTCAGCGGCGGCCAGCAGCAGCGCGTCGCCATCGCCCGCGCCCTCGTGAGCGACCCGGCCGTGATCTGGGCCGACGAGCCGACCGGCAACCTCGACTCGTCGACGGCGGCCGCGGTCGCCGAGCTGTTCGCAGAGGTGAACGCGGCCGGCCGCACCCTGGTGATGGTGACCCACGACCCGGCGATGGCGGCCATCGCCGATCGCACGATCCGGGTGGTCGACGGCCGCGTCGCCGACGACGGCGCCGCCGATGGGCAGGCCACGACGAACGCCCGACCGTCGACCCGACGTCGCCGGGCCTGACGATGCTGACCATCGTGGCCCTCGTGGTGCTGGCCCTCGTGGTACCGCCCCTGCTCATCGACCTGTTCCGACCGACGGTCCGTCGGCTCGGACTACGCAACGCCGTCCGCCGCCCGGGCGAGGCGGCTCTCGTCGTCGCCGGCTCGATGCTGGCGACCGCGCTGATCACCGCCTCGCTCCTGATCGGCGACAGCTTCGGCGCATCGGTCCGCAACCAGGTGGGCGTCGCCCTCGGCCCGATCGACGAGATCGTCGTCCCCGACGACCCCGCCACCACGAACGCCCTCGCCAGCGACCTCACCAACGCCGGAGCTGGTGACGACGACCCCGCCATCGACGGCGCCCTCCCCGTCCGCTACGGCACGGTGTCGGCCGGCGCGGGGGCCACGGTGCTCGGCCGCCTCACACTGCTCGAGGCCGACCTCGACGCAGCGCGGGCCTTCGGCGACGACCCCGCCGCGACCGGACTCGAGTCGCTCGCCACACCGGCGCCCAGCGGCCTCGTCGTCGCCGAACCGACCGCAGCGACCCTCGGGGTCACCACCGGCGACACCGTCGAGATCTTCGCCGGTGCCGACCCGGTGACGCTGACCGTGGCGGCCGTCGTGCCCCGACAGGGCCTCGCCGGCTTCGGCGATCTCCTCGTGGTCCCCGACACCGTGACCGGGCTGCTCGACGACGCCGACGACGTGACCGTGGCAGCCGTGCTGGTGTCCAACGTCGGCGATGTCACCGACGGCGCCGACATGACCGACGACGCGGTCGCGGAGATCGAGACGGCCACCACCGTCGACGGGACCGTCGCGGCGACGATCGACACGGCCAAGCAGGACCTGCTCGACGAGGCCGACGCCGACGCCGACGACATGACCGAACTGTTCGGAACGATCGGCGGGTTCAGTGTCGCCGCCGGCATCCTCCTGCTGGTCAACCTGTTCGTGATGCTCGCCCAGGAGCGCCGCCGGGAACTGGGGACCCTGTCGGCCATCGGCCTCGATCGCGCCCACCTGCGACGAGCGTTCGCTCTCGAAGGCGCCGTCTACGGCGTCGTCGCCGCCATCGCCGGCGCCGTGCTCGGCGTGGTGGTGGCCTCGGCCGTCACCCGCTTCGCCCCGAGCATCTCGAGCGGCGACGACGTGGCGATCACCCTCGACGTGCAACCGATGCGGCTCCTCACCGGAGCTGCCGTCGGGTTCGCGATCTCCCAGTTGACCGTGACGATCACGGCCGCCCGCCTCACCCGCGTCGACATCGTCAGCGCCCTCAAGGACCTCGCTCCCCCGCCGGTGGCGCGCGGCGGGCGCACCCGTCGTCTGGTGGCGATCGCAGCGATCGTCGTCGGGGTCGAGCTGCTGGTCACCCTCGGCGATCAGCCCTACGTCGTCTTGCTGACCCCAGCCGTGCTGGCCCTGGCCGTGGCCGCCCTCGTCGCCCCGCCGCTGCCGCCTCGGCCGACCCTGGCGGTGGCCGCCGCGGCCGGCGCGGTCACCACCGCCCTCGCGTTCAGTCTCTGGGACGACGCCCTGGCCGACCCGGGCTTCGACGTCTTCCTGGTGCAGGGTGTCGTGCTCGTCGGCCTCGCCGTCACCGTGCTGGCGGCGATGGCGCCCGTCCTGGCAGCGCCGGTCCGGCGCCTCGGACGCGGTTCGACGGCGATGCGGGTCGGGCTCGCCCATCCCCTCGACCGGCCCGCTCGGTCCGGCCTCCTGATCGCCATGTACGCCCTGGTGATCTTCACGGTCACCTTCATGGCCATCCTCAACACGGTCTTCCAACAGCAGGTCCCCGACCTCGCTCGCCGGGCCGGGGGCGAGTTCGACGTGCTCGTCGACACCAACCCCACCAATCCGCTGACCGCCGCCGAACTCGTCGCCCGACCCGATGTCGCCGCCGTCGTCGCCGTCGCCCAGGGAGAGGTCGCCTACCGGATCGGCGTCGGCGAAGCCGGCAGTACCGACAACCCCGACGAAAGCGATACCGACTGGTGGTGGACATCGGTCGTCCCGGCCGACTTCCCCGCCGAACGAGGCCCGGAGACCGCCGCCCGAGCCGACGAGTTCGCCGACGACGCTGCGGCGTGGACCGCCGTGGCCGCCGACGACGGCTGGGTGATCGCCCCGACCGACGCCGGCCTCGTCCCCGGCGAGACGATCGAACTCCTCCCGCCCGACGACGACACCGGGGTGGCCGTGCCCGTGCGGGTCGCCGCCACCGTCGAGTACGACTTCGCTCTCGAGTCGGGGCTGTGGGTCGGCCCCGGCGCCGTGGCGTCGTTCTACGAACGCAACGACGTCGTCACCCGCCATTACCTCGTCGTCGCCGACGGCGTGTCGCCTCGCGAACTGGCCGCCGCCGTCGGCGAGGAACGAACCCACGGTGCCGTCGCCACCAGCTTCCTCGCCGTGGCCCAGGCCGACGTCGACGAGCAGCAGGCGTTCATCCGGCTCCTCCAGGGCTACCTCGGACTCGGTCTCGTCATCGGGATCACCGGTCTCGCCGTCGTCCTCGTCCGCGCCGTCCGTGAACGCCGCAGCCAGCTCGCCACCCTCGCCGCGATCGGTTCGCCGCCATCGGAGCTGCGCTCGATGATCGTGATCGAAGCCCTCTTCGTCGGCGTCCAGGGCGTCGTCCTCGGCCTCGGGCTGGGCACCGTCAGCGCTTGGCTCGTGATCACGAAGTCGACGGCCTTCGCCGCCGACCTCCGCTTCGCCGTCCCGTGGGTCGGGCTCGCCGGCCTCCTCGTCCTCGCCCTGGTCGCCTCGTTCGTCGCCGGTCTCGTGCCGGCTCGACGAGCCGGCCGCATCCATCCCGCCGCCGCCCTCCGGGCCGGCTGACCCTCGATCCACCTCCGGAGCCTCCCCGTGGACCTGCCTGCTGTTCCTTCCTCTCCCACCGCCCTCGACCCCGCCGTGCCACCGATCGATCGGCTCGTCCTCGACTGCCTCGACGCCGGCGTCAAGCTCCGCCTGCGCGACGACGCCCTCTCCGTCCGGGCTCCGAAGGACACGTCGATCGACCACCTCCTCCCCGAGCTGCGGGCGCGGCGCGACGAACTCGAGGCGTTCCTGCGGGCCGACGCCGAGCGCGAGCGGCGCCTGGCGATGGGCCCGATCCGCCACCCCGACAACGACGCGGTGCTGTCCAACGGGCAGGAGCGGCTCTGGTTCCTGTTCCAGTACGAGGACGACCCGGCGAACTACAACATGTTCGGCGCCTACCGGGTGATCGGCGACTTCTCCTACCAGGCCCTCGACTCGGCGCTGCAGGCGATCATGTTCCGCCACCAGGTGTTCCGGAGCTACATCGAGAACTACGACGGCGAACTGGTCAACAAGACGGCCCCGGTCAGCCGGGTCCACATCCCGGTCGACGACCTGAGCGAACTCCCCGAGGACGAGCGGCAGGCAGCGGTCGAGTCGTGGCTCGAGACCGAGGCCGAGACCGCCTTCGATCTCGGCACCTACCCGCTGTGGCGGTTCCGGCTGGTCAAGACCGCCGAACAGGAGCACATCTTCGCGTTCAGCGTCCACCACATCGTCTGCGACGGGCTGTCGGAGCTCATCCTGCTCGGCGAACTCGACCACTGGTACAGCGTCTTCCTGGCCGACCCCGACGCCGAGGCCCCCGAGATCCCGGTCCGCTACTGCGACTTCGCCGCCTGGCAGAAGACCTACCTCGGCTCGATGCGCTACCTCGAGGACCTGTCGTGGTGGCGCCGTTCCCTCGCCGGAGCGCCGCCGATGCTCGAGGTCCCGACCGACAAGCCCCGACCGCCGCTCGGTTCCAACGCCGGCGGCTGGGTCAACTTCGAGATCGAGACGGAGATCACCGAGGGGTTGTGGCAGATCGGCCGCGACGCCGGCACGACGACCTACATGGTCGGCTTGTCGCTGTTCGGCCTGATCCTCCGTGACTTCTCGGGCCAGGACGACCTGGTGGTCGGCACCCCGGTCTCCAACCGCAACCACCCCGACCTCGAGACCCTGGTCGGCTTCTTCGTCAACTCGGTGCCGATCCGCCTCGGCTTCGACAAGGATCAGACGTTCCGGGAGCTGGTGTCGGCCACGTCGACGAGCGCCCTCGACTCGTTCGATCATCAGCACGTCCCGTTCGAGCACCTCGTCGACGAGCTCGGCGTGCGACGCGAGCCGAGCTACAACCCGATCTTCCAGACGATGTTCGCGATGGAGGACGCACCCGAAGAGGACGACGACCCGGACGACCAGCTCGGCGACCTCCGCCTCGTGGGCCTCGACTTCGAGTCGGATTCGACCATGTTCGACCTCGACCTCCTCCTCCAGGGTCACGAGGACGGGCACCTCGAGGGCGGCTTCAACTACAACAGCGACCTGTACCACCGCGAGACGATCGAGCGGATGGTGCGCCGGTTCCAGCGAGTGTGCCGCCTCGTGGCGGAGAACCCCGACCTCACCCTCGGCGAGCTGCGGGCGCCCGACACCCTCGACCCCCGCGTCCTCACCACCGGCGTCGGCCCGGTCGTCGACTACGACCTCGACACCACCCTGCACGACGTGATCGGCACCACGATCGCCGAGCACGCCGACACGATCGCGGCGGTCCACGGCGACGATCGGGTCAGCTACGGCGAGCTCGACCAGCTCGCGACGGCGGTCACCGACCGACTCGCGGCCGCCGGCATCGGCGACGGCGACGTCGTGGCGATCGAGGCGCCGCGGGGCATCCCGTTCCTCGCCGCCGTCCTCGCCGTCCTGCGACGGGGCGCCGCCTACGTGCCGGTCGACCCCGACTACCCCGACGAGCGCCGCACCTACATGCTCACCGACTCGGGTGCGTCGGTCGTGCTCCGCCCCGCCGCCGACCCGACCTCGGGCGACGACCACCCGGCCGGGCTCGAACTGACCGCCCTCGAGGGCCAACCCCTCGACCCGCCCCTCGACGGCGACTCACCGATCGCCTACATGATCTACACGTCGGGTTCGACCGGACGCCCGAAGGGGGCGATGGTCCGCCACGACGGCGCCCTCAACCACATCCACGCCGAGGTCGACGACCTCGGTCTCGGCGACGACTTCGTGTTCCTCCAGACCGCGGCGTCGTCGTCCGACATCTCGGTCTGGCAGTTCCTCGGCCCGCTCTGTTACGGCGGCCGAACCGAGATCGTCGACACCCACACCCTGCTCGACGCCCCCACCCTGTTCGGCATCATGCAGCGTTCCGAGGCGACGATCGTCGAGCTCGTCCCCGGCGTGATCCAGCTGCTGTGCGAGCACGTCGCCACCCTCGACGACGCCGAGCGCGCCCTGCCCGACCTGCGCTGCCTGCTGATCACCGGCGAGGCGGCGCCCGTGCCGCTGGTCAACTGGTGGCTCGAGCTCTACCCGAACATCCCGATGGTCAACGCCTACGGCCCCACCGAGGCAGCCGACGACGTGTGCCAGGCGATCATCACCGAACCCGTCGACCCCGAGGCCCGAAGCGTCACCATCGGGCGGGCGTTGGCCAATCTGTCGCTCTACATCCTCGACGACGACCTCGACCCGGTGCCCTTCGGCGCCGCGGGCGAGGTGTGCATCACCGGCGTCGGCGTCGGTGCCGGCTACTGCCGCCAGCCCGACAAGACCGAACGAGCCTTCGTCGAGAACCCGTTCGCCACCGGGACCCGCGACCGCTGGATGTATCGCACCGGCGACCTCGGCCGTTGGCGGCCCGACGGCACCCTCGACTTCGTCGGGCGCGTCGACTCCCAGGTGAAGGTCCGCGGGTTCCGCCTCGAACTCGGCGAGATCACCGCCTGCATCCAGAGCGAGGACCGCGTCCGCGAAGCGGCGACGATCCTGACCGAGAACGACACCGGCGATCCCCTGCTGGTCGGCTACTACTCCACGGTCGCCGGCGCCTCGCTCGAATCGGGCGAGCTCCGCGACCACCTCAAGACGATGCTGCCAGTGCAGATCGTGCCGAACCTGCTCGTCGCCCTCGACGACCTCCCCCACCTGCCCAACGGCAAGATCGACCTCCACTCGCTGCCCCGTCCCGAGGTCGCCGTCGCCGAAGCGGTCGACGAGAGCGAGCTCGACGACCTCGAGGTGGCGGTCCGCCGGATCTGGATCGATCTGCTCGGCGCCCCCAACCTGCCCCTCGACGCCGACTTCTTCGACTGGGGTGGCCACTCCCTCCTCGTCGTCCGCCTCCTGGCCAAGGTCCGGGAGCAGTTCAACAAGGAGGTGTCGGTCGGCGAGTTCTTCGCCCAGCCGACGCTGCGCGAGTTCTGCCGGGTGGTCGCCGAGACCGAGGAGTCGACCGACGCCGTCCACCTCGTGGCGTCGAACAAGACCCGCTATCCCCTGTCGCCGGGCCAGGCCCGCCTCTGGTTCCTCGACCTGTTCGAGGAGGACGCCGCCACCTACAACATGCCCGGCGCCCTCCGGTTCCGGGGCCACCTCGACCTCGACGCGTTCAACCGGGCGCTCACCGCGATCGTGGAGCGGCACCCGTCGATGCGGACCCGCATCGACGTCGAGAACGGCGTGCCGTTCCAGGAGATCCTGCCCGCCGGCCCCGTCGAGGTGCCGGTCGTCGACCTGCGCGGCACCGCCCCCGACGAGATCGACGCCCGGGTCCGGGAACGGATCGAGGCCCTCCTCGACACCGTGTTCCAGCTCGACGAGGCACCGCTGTGGCGCTTCGAGATCGTCCAGGTGAGCGACGACGACGTCTACCTCCTCAACGTGGCCCACCACATCATCACCGACGGCCTCTCCAACGAGCTGCTGATCGGCGAACTCGTCACCCTCTACGCCCACGAGCTCCTCGACCCCGACGGACCCGACCCGCTCGAGCCCCTCGAGTTCCAGTACGGCGACTACGCGGAATGGCAGCTCGCGCTGCAGTCGACCAACCGGCACCGCCGGCAGCTCCTCTACTGGGAGCGCAAGCTGGCCGGTGCCCCGGCCCTGCTCGACCTGCCGACCGACCGACCTCGGCCGGCGACCCAGACCTACGACGGCGACGACGTCAGTTTCGCCATCGATCCCGACATCGTTCCCGCCCTACGCGAGTTGGCGGCCGAGCGTTCGGCCACGATGTTCATGTTGTTCCAAGCGGCGATGGCGGCGGTGCTGCGACTCCACGCCGGCCAGGACGACATCGTCGTCGGCACCCCGATCGGCGGACGCCGCCTGGCCGAGCTCGAGTCGATCGTCGGCTTCTTCGTCAACACGGTCGTGATCCGCTCCCAGGTCGAGCCCGACGCCGGCTTCGACGCCCTCCTCGACCAGGTCCGCACCTCGGCGATCGAGGCGTTCGACCACCGCGACGTGCCGTTCGAACAGATCGTCGAGCGGGTGGCCGCCGAGCGGAACCCGTCGTTCTCGCCGATCTTCCAGGTGATGGTCGCCTACGAGGAGGACACCTCCGACGGCGACGACCTCGCCGGCGTCGAGGTCGAGGCGATCGAGCTCCACGAAGCGACGGCGATGTTCGACCTCGACGTCCTCTTCGACGACGACGGTGGCGACGAGATCGAGTGCACGATCGTCTACAACACCGACCTGTTCGACGAGGCCACCGTCGCCGGCCTGGGCCGCCACCTCAACGCCCTGCTCGCCGCGGCCGCCGCCGACCCGAGCGCGCCGCTCGACTCGATCGACGTGCTCGACGCCGACGGCGTCGCCGAACTCGTCGCCCTCGAGCGCGGCCCGGCGCCCACGTGGAGCCACGACCGCACGATCGTCGACGAGATTCTCCACCGGTTCACCGAACGCCCCTCGGCGCCCGCCGTCACCGACGGTCGGCGCTCCCTCGACTACGCCGCCCTCGACGCCGACTCCGCCCATCTGGCCGCGGCGTTGGCCGACGAGGGTGCGGGCCGCGGCCGGTTCGTGGCGATCGCCATGGACCGCTCGACCGAACTGGTCGCCACGATCGTGGCGACGCTGCGCAGCGGCGCCGCCTACGTGCCGGTCGACCCGACCTACCCCCTCGAGCGCGTGGCCCACATGCTCAACGACTCGGCGGCCGACGTCGTGGTCACCACCGCCGACCACCTCGACACCGTCGTCGGGGCGATCGACGGCGACCGCACCGTGCTCGTCGTGCCCGGCCCCGAGACCGACGCCGAGTCGACGGCGCCGACCACCGACGCCCCCGCCGGCTGCCGGGTGGTGTGGCTCACGCCCCACGACGGCGACGCCACGTTCGCACCGGTCGAGGTCGCCCCGGACGACCCCGCCTACCTGCTCTACACCTCCGGCTCCACCGGTCGCCCCAAGGGCGCGATCATCAGCCACCGCGGTCAGCGCAACCACATCCTGGCCGAGGCGGCACTCCTCGATCTCGACGACTCGACCGTGTTCGCCCAGACCGCGCCGGCGTCGTCGGACATCTCGGTCTGGCAGTTCCTCGGCCCTCTTGTCCTCGGCGGCACGACGGCCGTGATCGGGACCGCCGATCTGTTGTTGCCCGAACGGCTCGTTCAGCGCCTGGACGACGATCGAGTGACCCTGATCGAGCTCGTGCCGGCGCTGTTCGACCACCTCCTCGACCACGTCGACGAGCTCGACGACCCGGCCCCGGCCGTCGCCGTGCTGCAGCGCCTGCGCGCAGCGATGATCACCGGCGAAGCGGCGCCTCCCGCCACCGTCGACCGGTGGCTGGCAGTCGCCCCCGATGTCCCGGTCATCAATGCCTACGGTCCGACCGAAGCGTCCGACGACGTGTGCCAGCACGTGATCGACGCCCCGCTCGGCGACACGACCCGCGGCGTGCCGATCGGCACCCCGGTGCACGGCATGCAGCTCCTCGTCCTCGACGAGCAGCTCCGGCGGGTGCCCCGCGGTGTGCGCGGCGAATTCTGTGTCGCCGGCGTCGGCGTCGGCCACGGCTACTGGCGCCGTCCCGACCTCACCGCCGCCGCCTTCGTCGACAACCCCCACGCGGAGGACGAGCTGGCCTCGACCCTCTACCGAACCGGCGACATCGGCCGCTGGAACCGCGACGGCGAACTCGAGTACCTCGGGCGGCGCGACGGACAGGTCAACCTGCTCGGCATGCGCATCGAGCTCGGCGAGATCGAGAGCGTGCTCACCGGCCTCGCCGACGTGCGCGAGGCCGCCGTGATCGTGACCGACGACGACCACCCCCGCCTCGTGGCGTTCTGGGTGCCGACCGCCGGCGACCCCGACCCCGACGACCTGGCCGATGCCGTGCGGACCCAGCTGCCGAGCCACATGGTGCCTCGTTCGTGGGTCCGCCTCGCCGCCCTGCCCCGGACCCCGATCGGCAAGGTCGACCACGCCCGCCTGCCGGTCACGGCGGCCGAGGTGGCGTTCACCGCCCAGGAGTACCAGGCGCCGACGACCGACGACGAGGCCGCGATGACGACGATCTGGGCCGAGGTGCTCGACACCGAACAGGTGTCGGCCAACGCCGAGTTCTTCGAGCTCGGCGGCAACTCGCTGCTGGCCGTCGTCGCCGTTCGCCGCATCGGCGACCACTTCGACGTCGAGATGCCGCTCGTCGAGTTCTTCCGCAACTCGACCGTGCCCGGCCTCCTCGACACGATCGAACGCCTCCGGGTCGAGGCGGCCGCCGCGGAGGCCGAACTCGACGACGTTGAGGTCTGATGCTCGCCTCGGCACCCGCCCGTGTTCGCGCCGCAGGGGGCGACCTGCGGCGCGACCTGGGCGAGGTGTTGAGGATCCCCGATCTGGGTCGCTACTGGATCGGGCAGTTCCTGTCGGACCTGGGGTCGGAGGCGACCCTGTTCGTCCTGATGGCGGCGGTCTACCTCGAGACCGGGTCGCTGTGGCAGTTCGCCCTGCTGTTCGCCCTCGACAACCTGCCCGACGTGATCCTGTCGCCGGTGGCCGGCACCCTCGTCGACCGCTACGACCGCCGGGTCCTCCACCTGATCGGCGACGGCGGCGCCGCCCTGGTCACCGTGGTCGCGCTCGTGTTGTTCGCCACCGACTCGCTCGGCGTGCCCGCGATCTACGCCCTGATGCTGATCGGGTCGTCGTTCGAGTCGCTCCAGGGCGCGGCGGCCGAGGCGGTGTGGCAGAGCCTGGTGCCGCCGTCGAAGTTGGTGCGGGCCGGCGCCGTCCTCGACCCATTCGACGAGCTGGTCGACGTGATCGCCCCCGTCGTCGGCGCCGTGTTGTTGGCGACCCTGGGCATCGGCGCCGTGTTCGCCGTCGACCTCGTCACGTTCGGAATCGCCATCTACACCCTGTTCACCCTCGGCCGCTCCGACGTGTTCCGAGCCCACCTCACCGACCGGACCTCCGACGCCAGCGCCGACCCCGAGGACGCCAGCGCCGATGATGGAGCCGAGGACGACGAGAGCAGCTGGCAGTTCTTCTCCGAGGGCATCACCCTGATCCGCTCGAGCCGCGGCCTGCGGTTCCTGTTCGTCTACGGCATGGCCGACGGCTTCTGGTCTTCGCTGCTGTTGCTGATGGCGGCGGCGACGGCGATGGAGCTCGGCGGTGAGGCGACGCTCGCCACCGTGCAGAGCGCGTCGGGGGCGGGCGCCGTGTTCGGCATGGTCGCGATCGCCGTGTTCGGCCTCGTGCGCGGCAACGTGATCACTCGCAACGTCCTCGGGCCGGGGATCGCCATCGGTGTCGCTCTCCTGGCGCTGCCGATCGCGGCGTCGGCCGGCTCGTTGGCGGTGGCCCTGGCCGTCGTCGCCTTCGTGGTCATGGCCCTGTCGGCGCCCCTCGACGCCGCCATCGACGCCACCTACCTGTCGTCGGTGCCGAGCTCGTTGATCGGTCGGACCTCGGCGGTGTTCGACACCGTCGGCGGGATCGCAAACCTCGTGCTGCTGCTCCTCGTCGCCCCGGCCGTCGACCTGTGGCTCGCCCCCGCGCTGGCCGACGGGATCCTGGCGGTCGGCGGGGTCACTCTGATCGACGCCGCCCCGACGATCGCGCCGCTCGTGGCGATGCTCGGACTGGCCGGGCTGGCGTTGGTCGCCCTCAACGTCTGGGCCTTCTTCAGCGCCAACCGCCACGACGCCGACTGGCTGGCCAGCGCGGTCGAGACCCGTCGACGCCCCGACCCGATCGCGGCCCTGTTCGCCTACGACAGCGGCCCCCAACATCGACACCACGTCCCTCGACGCCACGTCGCGAAGGAAGCAGCCTGATGCCGAATCGTCTCGAGACCCTGTGGGCCCGTGCCGCCGAACGGCCCGACACGGTCGCCTTCAGCGCCGGCGCCGTCGCCGACGGTGTCCCCGCTCGCACCCTGACCTACGCCGGTCTCGCCGATCGGGCCCGCAGCCTGGCGGCGCACCTCGATGCCGCCGAGGTCGCCCCAGGCGACCGGGTGATCGTGATGCTGCCCAACGGCCTCGACTACGTCACCGCCGTCTACGGGGCGATGGCGGCCGGCGCGATCGCCGTGCCCCTCTTCCCGCCCGACGCGTCGAAGCACCGGGACCGGGTCGACAGCGTGCTCCTCGAGACCCGGCCCGCCGCGGTGGTCGTGCCCCGCTCGTCGGCCGACGCCACCTGGGCCCGCCTGCTCGAGCTCCGTCTCGACGCCCGCGTGATCATCGTCGAGGAGCTCGACGACGACGACCGGGCGGCGCAGTTCCTCGATCGGTCCGACGACGGGGCGGCCCCGCCCGTCCACGAGCTCGCCTTCCTCCAGTACACCTCGGGCTCGACCTCGGCACCCAAGGGCGTGATGGTCGGCCACGACAACGTGGCGGCCAACAGCGCCGCCATCGGTGAGGTGTTCGGCCACGATGACACCGCGTCGGGTGTGTGCTGGCTGCCGCTCTACCACGACATGGGCATGGTCGGTTCGGTGTTCCACACCGTCGAGATCGGCGCCCGCTGCCACCTGATGGATCCGTCCGACCTGTTGCGCCGCCCGGCCAACTGGCTGCGGGCGATCTCCGAGCTCGGCGTCGACACGGCCGGTGGCCCCAACTTCGGGTTCGACTGGTGCGTCGAGCAGATCCGCGACGACCAGCTCGACGGCGTCGACCTGTCGGGCTGGCGGGTCGCCTACAACGGCTCGGAGCCGATCTCGGCCGCCACGATCGACCGCTTCGCCGATCGGTTCGCGGCGTGGGGGTTCGATCGGTCGTCGTTCCTCCCCTGCTACGGGCTCGCCGAGTTCACCCTCCTCGTCACCGGCGGCTCGCTCGCCGATCCGTCGATGGTGCGCACCGTCGACGGGCGGCCGCTCGTAGCGTCGGGGGCTCCCGTCGCCGGGACCGAGCTGCGGGTCGTCGACGACCACGAACGCTGCGTCGACGACGGCGAGTTCGGGCAGATCCTCGTCGCCGGCCCCGACCGGGCCGCAGGCTACTGGAACAACACCGCCGCCACCGCCGCGACGTTCGGCACCGGCCCCGACGACCCCCACCCCGGCTTCCTCCGCACCGGCGACATCGGCGTCGTCCTGGATGGCCAACTCTTCGTGACCGGCCGTGCGAAGGAGATCATCGTGGTGCGGGGGCGCAACCTGCACCCCCACGAGATCGAGGAGGCCGCCGGC
>JAWSVN010000281.1:0-517 GCA_033851875.1 Acidimicrobiales bacterium | reverse complement strand
GAGGTCGAGGTGGATCCCGGCCCCGAGTGGCACGAGGGTCGGCGCAAGCTGTGCGCCGTCCTGGTTCCGGTCGTGGAGGTGCCCGAGCACGTCCGCCGTGTCGAGCGTCGACTCCTCGAAGCTCACCGTCGAACCGTCGGTTCGATGCACGACGAGGTCGACGCCGTCGGCGAGAACCAGGCGGGGCTGGGGGAAGGGCTCGTCGATCGGGGGCAGATGGTCGACGGCCCGTTCCACGGCCCGGGCCGCTCGGACGAGCTCGCTGGCGTCGGCGTGGCGACCGAGCGCCCCCTCGACGGCGAGCAGCCGGTCGTCGACCTCGGGGTCGCCCTCGCCGAGGCGTCGTGACGCCTCGCGGCGGGTGCGGGCGCGCACCACCGCAGCGGCGAGCCCGGCTGCCAACATGCCGGCGCCGGCCCGAGTCGCCCACGAGGTGGTGACGATCGCATCGTCCTCGGCTGCTTCGTCACCGGCCGCTTCGTCACCGGCTGGAGAGGCTGCAGCGTCGTCGCCGGCG
>JAWSVN010000116.1:0-9854 GCA_033851875.1 Acidimicrobiales bacterium | reverse complement strand
ATCGCCGAGAAGGCCCACCTGACCGCGGCCGCCGGCATGTTCCACGTGCCGGGCCTGCCCGACCACGGCCTGCCGGTCTGGCCGGTCACCGACGGCCCCAACGGCGCCCGGGGCACCTCGCTGCTCGGCACGGGTGACGCCGTCGCCCTGTGTATCCCGTGCGGCACGGCCCTGGGCGCGACCTGGGACCCCGAGCTGATCGAACGCCTCGGCGTCGCCCTCGGCGAGGAGTCGGCGACCAAGTCCTCGAAGATCCTGCTGGCGCCCACCGTCAATCTGCACCGCTCGCCCCTCGCGGGCCGCAACTTCGAGTGCTTCAGCGAAGACCCCCTCCTCACCGGCAAGGCCGCGGCCGCCTACGTGCGGGGCGTGCAGTCGACCGGGGTGGTCACCACGGTCAAGCACTTCGTCGGCAACGAATCGGAGACCGAGCGCTACACGACCGACTCCCGCATCGACGAGCGCACCCTGCGCGAGCTCTACCTCCTGCCCTTCGAGCTGACGGTCACCGAGGGCGAGACCCTCGGCATCATGACCTCCTACAACCGGGTCAACGGCGAGTACCTGACCAACCAGCCTCGCCTCGTCGAGGACGTGCTGCGCGGCGAGTGGGGCTTCGAGGGCCTGGTGATGACCGACTGGTTCGCCGCCATCGACACCGTCGACGGCGCCGGATCGGGCGTCGATCTCGAGATGCCGGTGGGCGGCCCCGCCTTCGGCAAGCACCTGTCCAAGGCGGTCGAGAACGGCCAGGTCAGCGAGGAACGACTCACCGTGATGGCCGATCGGGTGCTCACCACCCTCGCCCGTGCCGGTGCCTTCGAGGCCGAGCCGACCGCCGAGCGCAACCTCGCCACCGAGAGCCAGCGGGTCCTGGCGCGAGACGCTGCGGCCGCCGCCACCGTGCTGCTCCGCAACGAACCCACCGATGCGACCGAGGCGCCGGTCCTCCCCCTCGGCGACGACGTCGCCTCGATCGCCGTGATCGGCCCCAACGCCGGCCGAGCCCAGATCATGGGCGGCGGCTCGGCGGCCCTGCGCCCCCAGTACCGGGTGACCCCACTGGACGCGCTCGGGGCTCGCGCCGCCGAGCGCGGCATCGCGATCACCCACGAGGTCGGTGTCGCCATCGACCGGGCCGCACCGCCGATGAGCGGCTCCGCGATCGCCGGGCCGGCCGGCGACGACGGCGTGATCGTGCCGGGTAGCGACCTCCTCCTCGAGGTCGTCGCCGGGCTCGACCCGACCGGCCCCGCCGTGGCCAGTGGCTCCCGGGACCAGACGAAGCTGATCTTCGGCGACCCGCCCACCACCGATGACCCCGAGGGCTACTCGGCCCGACTCTCCGGCAGCTACCTGGCCCCGGTGACCGGCACCTACACCTTCGAGATGGTCCAGGTCGTGCACGGCCGCTTCTCCCTCGGCGGCGAGGTCGTGTGTGACGGGTTCGACCTCGACCTGCCCCGCTCAGGCGCCTTCTTCGGCTCGGGTTCGACCCCGATCATCGGCACGAAGGACCTCGTCGCCGGCGAGCGCTACGACCTGCTGGTCGAGTACCGCTCCCCGATCCGCGAGTTCTCGGGCGTCGAGGTCGGCGTGCGGGTGCCGGTGCCCGAGGGCGGCATCGACCGGGCCTGTGAGGCCGCCGCCGCGGCCGACGTGGCCGTCGTCGTGGTCGGCACCAACGACGACTGGGAATCGGAGGGCTGGGACCGCACGTCGATGGACCTGCCCGGCGACCAGGACGAACTCATCCGTCGGGTCGCCGCCGCCAACCCTCGCACGGTCGTCGTCCTCAACACCGGCGCCCCCGTCCACCTGCCGTGGCGCCACGACGTCGCCGCGGTCCTCCAGGTCCACTTCGGCGGGCAGGGCATGGCCGACGCCCTGGCCGACGTCGTGTTCGGTGACGCCGAGCCGGGCGGCCGGTTGCCCACCACCTATCCCGAGCGGGTGGAGCACAACCCCTCGTTCGGCACGTTCCCTGGCACCAACGGGGTGCTGCGCTACGGCGAGGAGGTGTTCGCCGGGTACCGCTGGTACGACAGCCGGCACCTTCCGGTGGCGTACCCGTTCGGCCACGGACTCGGCTACACGACCTTCGAGATCGGTGCCCCCGAGGTGAGCGCCGCCACCGTCGAGGCCGGCGTGGACCTCACCGTCACCGCCACGGTCACCAACACCGGCGACCGGGCCGGCAGCCACGTGATCCAGTGCTACGTGGCCCCCGCCGACCCGACCAGGCCGCTGCCCCGTCCGACCAAGGAACTCAAGGCGTTCGCCAAGGTGTTCCTCGAGCCGGGCGAGTCGACCGACGTCACCCTCACCCTCGACAACCGGGCCTTCGCCCACTGGCACGAACCCGACCCGGCGTGGGCGGCGACCGTCGATGCGTACCGGCCGAGCCTGCGCATGTTCCCGGTTCCCAAGTTCGATCGGGAACCGGGCTGGGTCGTCGCCGGCGGCGACTACGGCATCGTGCTCGGCCACTCCTCGGCCGACCTCGCCGGCTCGGCGTCGGTGTCGGTGCCCGAGACGTTCCGGGTCAGCCCCGGCAGGGCGTAGCCCATCCGCACCATCGCGGCGCCGACCACGAAGAACAGGGCGGCCCGCCACAGGGTGTCGACCTCGGCGAGGTCGATGGTCAGCAGCTTGCCGACGGTCAGCACGATCACGAACACCCCACCGCCGGCGACCGACTGACGGCCCCCGATGGCGCCAACGGCGAGCAGGCCGAGGCCGAGCGCCGCCCACGACAGCGACACCACCATCTGGCCCTGGGGCAGGTGGACCAGCACCGACCCCAACCACAGCAGCCCGTAGGCCGGGCCGGCGATGGCACCGACCTTGGCCCAGTCGGCCCCGAGCAGCCACGTGGCGCCGCACAGGAAGGCCGCCGCGGCACCCAGCATCAGGTCGTCGACGAGGGGCGCGTCGGCCGACCAGGCGTCGGTGGCCGCCACGATCAGGTGGAGAGCCAGGGGCACGCCGCCGATCACGACGGCGGCGAGGAATCGGCCATCGTCGCCGGCGGTTCGACGCAGCCACGCCAGGGCCGCCACCTCGAGGGCGAGGACCAACACCAGGCTCGGCCCGTCGAGCAACAGGCCGGCGCCGATCGCGGCGCTCATGAGCCCCGAGAGCTGGATCGACCGGCGATGCACGCCGTGGAGGAGGCCGTCGGCGGCGTGGGCGACGGCGAGGAAGAGGGCAGCCAGGGTCAGCCCGGCGACGCCGAGGGCGGTCTCGGTCGGTTCGAGGAGGAGCTCCCCGACGCCGAGCAGCCACGGTGCCAGGACCACGACGGCGTGGCGTTCGATCATGTTCGCGGCCGGCCCCGAGACATCGAGGAGCGCCGGCAGGACGAGCGCCCCCACGGCGAAGACGACGGCGACGGCACCGATCAGCACAGCGGCCGACGAGCCGGGCACCGCCCGCTCTGCGGCGATGGGCACGAGCACGGTACCGACCCCGAGGGCGACGAGTCGGGGCGACCCGAGACCGGCCAGCACGCCGAGCGTGCTGCCGGCACCGACCAGGGCGACGGCCCACGCAGCGACGGCGAGGGCGTCGAGTTCGCCCGGCACGGCGAACGTCGCCACGGCGACACCGAGCATCGTGGCGTTCGCGACCACGCTGCTGCGTTGCAGCCAGGCGACCCCGAACCCGACGGCGGCGACCGCGGCGAGTCCGATCTGGGCGGCCGGCTCACCGAGCTGGTCGACGAACAGGCGGGACGCCGCCGTGGCGGCCAGGGCGAGCACGCCGCCGGCCGACAGGGCGTTGCCCCACGCCGCGTCGCGGTCGTGCAGCCAACGGCCGAGCCCGAGCAGGCCGCCGCCGACGCCGACCGCGGCGGCGAGCTGCACCTCGGGGCCGACCCAGCCCCGTCGGAACACGGTCGACACGACGAAGCCGACGGCCAACACCAGCAAGCCCAGGCCGACGGTCCGCAGGAACACCTCCGAGCCGAACGTGATCGGGACCCGGTCGACCCCGGACGGCCATGGCGCGACAGGAGGTGGGGGCGCGACAGGAGGTGGGGGCGCGACCGGGGGTGGGGGCGGCAGCGGCGACGAGGCACGGGTGGGCGGTCCCGACGGTGGAGCCCAGGGCTGATCGGTCATGGGTCGATCGTCGACCCCGGCGGCCGCCCCGCCCATGCGGACCTTCCCCCAAACTCGCCTGGGGGGGTGTGATTCAGGGCTTGACCAGCGCCCCGAGCATCGTCTCGAACTTGGCCCTCGTCTCGGCCAGCTCGGCGGCCGGGTCGGAGTCGCCGACCACGCCGACCCCGGCGAAGAAGCGGCTGACCCACTCGTCGCGGTCGGCGGTCGGTTCGTTGAGTTCCGCCGAGCGCAGCCCGACGGCGAACGAGCCGTTGCCGGCGCCGTCGACCCAACCGACCGGCCCGGCGTAGCGGCCTCGATCGGCCTGCTCGAACGCCTCGATCAGTGCGAGGGCGTCGGCCTGGGGGCGACCACCGACGGCCGGGGTCGGGTGGAGGGCCGCCACGAGTTCCAGCACCGACGCCGCCGGGCTCGAGAGGCGCCCCTCGACCCGGGTGCCGAGGTGATGGACGTTGGTGAGGGTGACGATCGTCGGCTCGGGTTCCGCGTCGACGTAGGAGCAGAACGGCAGCAGGGTGTCGAGCAGCCAGTCGATCGTGATGCGGTGCTCCCACCGGTTCTTCGTCGACGCCAACAACTCGGCGGCCTCGCGGGCGTCCGCCGCCGGATCGGCGCCGCGGGGCGCGGTGCCGGCGAGGGGGTGGGCCCGCACCACGTCGCCACTGCGGGCCACCAGCATCTCGGGTGAGGCGCCGACGAAACCGTCGACGGCGAACAGCAGGGCGGTGCGATAACGCTGGCGGAGCCGGGCCAACACCTGGGCCGGATCGATCGGGGCGTTGGTCGTCAGTCGCAGCTCGCGAGCCAGCACCGTCTTGTCGAGCTCGCCGTCGCGAATGCGGTCGCGCACCGGCGCTACCACCTCGTCGCGCCAGTACTCCGGCGGCAGCGGCGACTGGAGGGTGAGCGACGTCGGCTCGGCCCCCTCGGGCACCGAGCGCTCCCCCACGGCCGCCACCTCGGCCAGCGCTGCCGCCACCTCTGCCTCCGAGGAGGCCGCGTCGCCAACCCCGGTGATGCTCAGCCAGCGTCGCCCCTCGCGGTCGTGACCGACGACGAGGCGGGGCACCAGCAACTCGCCGGCTGCGGTGCGGTCGAAGGGCAGGGAGGCAAAGGCCACCGGGCCGGTGCCGGGCCGTTGCACGTCGTCGTCGCCGGCAAGCGCTGCCAGCGCCGCCTGGGCGGCGGCCGCACCGTCGGGCCGTTCGATCGGCAGCCGCACGGCCTCGCCGACACCGGCGAGGACCAGGTCGCCGTCGTGCCACAGCAACCCCGAACGGCTCCCGATCGCGAAGGCGTCGAGATCGTGGTCGACACGGACCGTCCGGGTGCGCAGGCTCACCCGAGCGAGGGTAGAACGTTGGGGTGGAAACGAGCATCATCGCGTCGATCGCCGCCCGACCCGAGCAGGTGACGCCGATCGTCACCGACCTGGCCACCTACCCCGAGTGGCTGTCGCTGGTGACCGAGGCGGCCCCGGCCGAGCCGGCCGACGGCGACGTCGGCCCGGCCTGGTCGCTCACGTTGCGGGCCAAGGTCGGCCCCTTCGCTCGCTCGAAGCGGCTCCGCATGGTTCGCACCGAGGAACGCCCCGACGGCGCCGTGTTCACCCGAGCCGAGGTCGACGGCCGCGACCACGCCACCTGGCGGATGACCACCACCGTCACCGCCGAGGGCGACGCCGCCTGCACCGTCACCACCGGACTGTTCTACGACGGCTCCCTGTGGAGCGGCCCGCTCGAGGCGATCCTGCGCTCCGAGGCCGAACTGGCCGAGGAGCGGCTCGACGAACTGGTCGGCACGCGGGGTCACGCGTAGGGTTCGGCCATGGCAGACGCCCTGGTCCTTCGAGATGACGCCGACGGTGTCACCACCCTCACCCTCAACCGCCCCGACAAGCTCAACGCCCTCGACCCCGCGGTGTTCGTGGCGTTGCGCGACCACCTCGATGCGATCGCCGGCGACGACTCGGTGCGCTGTGTGATCCTGACCGGCGCCGGGCGAGCGTTCTGCGCCGGTCACGACCTCAGCTCGATCGCGGAAGGCGAACGGGCGCCCTCGAAGCACTTCGAACCCGAGACGGTCGACGCGCTCGAGCAGCTCCCCCAGCCGACGATCGCCCGCATCCAGGGCCACTGTTACACCGGCGGCCTCGAGCTGGCGTTGGGCTGCGACCTCCTCGTCGCCGGCGAGTCGGCCAAGCTCGGCGACACCCATGGCCAGTGGGGCCTGGTGCCGATCTGGGGCATGTCGATCCGGCTGCCCGAACGGGTCGGTCGCTCGACCGCCAAGGAACTGATGTTCACCTCGCGCCGGATCGGTGGCGCCGAGGCGGCTCGCCTCGGCCTGGTCGACCGTTGCGTGGCCGACGACGAGCTCGACGGCACCGTCGCCGCCCTCGCCAACGAGATCGCCGCCAACTCGGCCGGCACCAACCGCATCGTCAAGCGGCTCCTCGCCGACCGGCAGGAGCGGACCCGAACCGACGCCCTGTTGCACGAGCGGGCGCTTCCCCATGGCATGCCCGACGACATGGCCGAGCGCATGCGCGCCGGCGGTCGGTGAGCGCCGCGAGTCCAGTGTCCACCGATCGTTTCCCGGGCGAGGCCGAGCTGGTCGCCCTGCTCACCGATCTCCTGCCCGACGGCTGGGCCGACGCCGCCGACGACGAACGTCAGGCGCTGAAGGCCGGCCTCGACAACCCGTCGATCGTGCGCACCCTCGGCGAGGCCGGCTGGGTGGCGCCCCACTTCGACGTCGCCCACGGCGGCCGGGGGCTCGGCGACGACGACGCCCGGGCCGCCCTCACCCTGCTCGCCGAATGGGAGGCCCCCCATGTGCCGCGGGGATCGGGACTGCCGCTGGCGGCGCCGACGATCCGACAGTGGTCGAGCGAGGAGACCAAGCAGCGGCTGCTGCCGCCCCTGTTGAGCGGCGTCGAGCGCTGGTGTCAGCTGTTCTCCGAGCCGGGCGCCGGCAGCGACATGGCGTCGCTCGCCACCACCGCGGTGCGCGACGGCGACGAGTGGATCGTCAACGGCCAGAAGGTGTGGACCACGTTCGGCCACGAGTCGGAGCGCGCCATGCTGATCGCCCGCACCGACCCCGACGCCCCCAAGCACGCCGGCATCACCTACTTCGGGCTCGACATGGGGGCCGAGGGCGTGGAGGTGCGGCAGCTGGTCAACATGGCCGGCCAGGTCGAGTTCAACGAGGTGTTCCTGTCCGACGTGCGGGTGGCCGACACCGACCGCATCAGCCCGGTCGGCGACGGCTGGAAGGCGGCGATGACCACCCTCGGCGCCGAACGCACGGCCCTGTCGGGGGTGAAGAAGAAGCGCAAGGCGAGCGACGAGATCCTCGGCGGCATGCCGCTGACCACGGTGCTCGACGAGGCGCGACGCCGCGGCCGCACCGCCGACCCGGTGCTGCGCGACGCCCTCGTGCAGGCCTGGATCGCCGACCGCCTCCTCACGCTGGTGAAGGGCCGCCACGGCTCCCTCACCAAGATCGCCAAGGCCCGCACCAACCAGCGACTCCAGGAGGTGGCGATGCAGATGCTCGGCGCCGACGCGATCGCCGGATCGCCCGACTGGGTCGAGCAGTTCCTGCGGACCCGGGCCAACTCGATCGAGGGCGGCACCTCGGAGATCCAGCGCAACATCGTCGGCGAGCGGGTGCTCGGCCTGCCCCGCGAGCCCGACCCGTTCAAGGGCGCCGCCTGGCGCAACGTGCCCCGGAGTTGAGCCCCCGTCTCGCCGCCCGCGCCGTGATCGTGCACGAGCGCCGCCTGCTGATCGTCAACGCCTATCCCGGGCGCGACGACCTGTGGTGCGCTCCCGGGGGTGGAATCGAGAAGCACCAGTCGGTGCCCGACAACCTCGTGCGCGAGGTCCACGAGGAGACCGGCCTCACCGTCGTGCCCGGCGAGCTGGTGTTGGTCAACGAGTTCCACGCACCGGACCACGACTTCCACCAGGTCGAGCTGTTCTTCCGGGCGGCGCTCTCCGCTGGCGATCGCACCGACGCAGGCAGCCTCGACGCCGGGTGGCGCGACCCCGCCGGGGTGGTCGCGCACCGACGCTGGATCGACGAGGCCGAAGCCCGCCGCGGCGACGTGCGGATCAAGCCGTCGTCGCTGGTCGACGTCGCGTTCGGCCCGCCGGGGCCGCCTCGCTATGACGAGCTCGAAACGATCGTGCCCTGACTCGCCGAGGCCTCAGGCCGCCCGGGTCTCCACCAGCGGGGCCAGTGGGGTCAGCCACGCGCCCGAGCGACGGTGGTCGCCGGCGAGGAGCCGGTCGACCGCGTGGAGGAGCTGGGTGGTGACCGGTCCGGGCGCGTCGAGGGTCCGGTCGTCGAGGCGACCGATCGGGCGCACCGGCCCGTTGGTCGAGCTCAGGAACAGTTCGTCGGCCGCCTCGACCTCCTCCCAACGGACCGGTCGGATCTCGGCGGTGATCCCCATGTCGTGGGCGACCTCGAGCACGGCCCGGCGGGTGATGCCGTCGAGCACGGTGTCGAGGGCGGGCACCCGCAGCCGCCCGCCCTGCACGACGAACACGCTCTGGGTGACCCCCTCGGCGAGGGTGCCGTCCTGGGCCCGCAGCACCACCCCGTCGAACCCGGCGGACCGGGCGGCGAGCTGGGCCCGCACCCCCGGGGTGTAGGCGGCCGCCACCTTCAACCCCGGCGGCAGCAGCGCGGCCGGGATCTTGGGGACCTCCGACGCCATCAACGACAGCACCTCGGGGCCCTTGTCGGGCGCCGGCAACGTCGCCACCCACACCGATGGCCGCAACGACTCGGGCAGCAGGCTCGGGGCCTCCTCCGCCCACGCCGCCACACACTTCACGATCGTGGCGCCGGGGTTGGCGAGCACGGCGGTGGCGACCGCGGTCTCGAGCTCGGCCACCGAGTAGGGGCGTTCCATCCCCATCAGGTCCATCGACGCCAGGAAGCGGACGATGTGGGGGCGGAGACCGAACGCCGCCGGCCCGTCGTCGAGGTCGACGACGCGTAACACGTCGAACACCGTCGAGCCCCGTTGCAGGCCGTGCGACAGCACCGGCACGGTCGCCGCCTGGGCATCGATCACCGTGCCGTCGGCCCAGATGAGTCCGTTCCCGCTCGTCATGGTCGCGACAGTACCCTCACCGGCGTGACGAACCTGGTGGCCCTCGATGTTCCCGGCGGCCCGGCCTTCGTCGAGGCGCTGGAACGCATCTGGCAGCGAGGCGACGCCGCCTGGCCGGTCGACCCCCGTCTGCCCGACGCCGAACGAGCTCGGGTGACCGCCGCCCTCGCCCCGTCGTCGGTCCTCCGCCTCGATCACGACGGATCGCTCGACGAGACCCCGCTCGAGGGTGGCGTGCCCCTCCTCGACGGCGACGCCCTGGTCATCCCGACCAGCGGCACCACCGGCCTGCCCAAGGGCGTGATCCACACCCACGACTCGGTGCGGGCGTCCGCCCTCGCCACCTCGGCCGCCCTCGACGTCGACCCGGCCCGCGATCGGTGGCTGGCGTGTCTGCCCCTGGCCCACGTCGGTGGCCTGTCGGTGGTGACCCGCTCCCTCATCACGGGTACCCCGCTCGAGGCCCACGACCGCTTCGACCCCGAGGCCGTCGTCGCCTCCCTGGGGCGGGGCACGACGCTGGTCTCGTTGGTGACCCGCGCCCTCACCCAGGTGCCGGTCGACGCCTTCCGTCGGGTCGTGATCGG
>JAWSVN010000115.1:0-10066 GCA_033851875.1 Acidimicrobiales bacterium | reverse complement strand
GGGGCCACCCGGGACGTGGCAGGCTCGGTCGATGGCCACCTCGCTCCGCCTCGGCATCCACCTTCCCCAGTACGGACGGGCGGCGTCGCCCGACGCGATCCGCCGGGTGGCGGTGCGGGCCGAGGAACTCGGGTTCGCCGACGTGTGGGTGAGCGACCACCTGATCCAGCCCGCCGCCCAGGACTACCCCTCGCCCTACCTGTTCGACCCCCTGCTCACCCTCGGGTGGGCGGCGGCCGCCACCCAGCGGATCCGGCTCGGCACCAGCGTGCTCGTCGTCCCGCAGTACCACCCGCTCCAGCTCGCCAACAGCCTGGCCAGCCTCGACGCCCTCAGCGGCGGCCGGGTGACCGCCGCGGTCGGGGTCGGCTGGTCGAAGGGCGAGTTCGAGGCCCTCGGCCAGGACTTCCACACCCGCGGCGCCCGCACCGACGAGGCGATCGACATCATGCGCGAGGTGTGGTCGAACTCGCCGGCGTCGTTCCACGGCACCCACTACGAGTTCGACGACATCAAGGTGCAGCCCCAGCCCGCCCACGACATCCCGATCTGGGTCGGGGGCGGCGGCCCGGCCGCGTTCGAGCGGGCGGCCGTGCGGGGCGACGGCTTCCACGCGATCAGCACCCCGCCCGAGGAGCTGGCCAAGATCATCGCCGGCATCCGCATCCGGGTCACGAAGGTGCGGCCCGACGCCCGACTCACCTTCTCGTATCGCACCGGTTGGGACCCCCAGGGCATGGACCCGGCCCAGATCGCCGAGGAGGCCGAGGCCTACGCCGCCGCCGGGGTCACCCACGTCGTGTCGGCCCCGTGGCGCACCAACGCGGATGACTGGATCCGCTCGATGGAACTCCTGACCGAGATCGTCGAGCCGGCCTGACGAGTGTGAGAGCGAACGGTGTCGTCAATGAACACCGCCTGAACTAGAGTTGAACTCCAGTAACTCAGGAGTTCGACATGGCCGGCGCGCCGAGCAGTACGAGACGGGCGTGGGCCGCCGGGGCGGTCGCGTCGGTGAGCCAGTTCGTCTACATGTTCGACGCCGGCATCGTCGCCCTGTCGCTGCCCGAGATCCAGGCCACCTTCCCGGGCACGTCGCGCACGACGATGGGCTGGGTGGCCGGCATCTTCTTGATCGCTCAGGCCTCGTTCCTCCTCGTCGGCGGTCGACTCGGCGACCGGCGGGGCCGCAAGGTCGTGTTCCTGTCGGGCCTCAGCCTGTTCTGCGTCGGCGGCGCCCTCACCGCCGTCGCCCCCGACATCTGGTTCCTGCTCGCCGCCCGAGCCGCTCAAGGGGTCGGCGCCGCCCTGCTCACCTCCGGGGCCCTGGCGCTGGTGTTGCCGATGTTCGCCCCGAGCATGGCCCCCAAGGTGGTGGCGGCGTGGGGCATGGTCGGCGCCAGCGCGGCGTTGATCTCCCCCACCCTCGGCGGCCTCATCGTCGAACGCAGCTGGCGTTGGGGGTTCGCAGCCACCCTCCCCCTCGGCGTGCTGGCCGTCGTCGCCGGCCGTCGCCTCCTGGTCGAAACCGAGCGGGAATCCCACACCGGCCGCCTCGACCGGGTCAGCCTGCTGCTCGCCCCGCCCGCCCTCGGCGTCCTCATGCTCGTGCTGTCGCGAGGGCGCTCGTGGGGGTGGGGGTCGCCGCTGACGATCGGGCTCGGCACCGCGGCCATCGCCGTGATCGTGGCCCTGGTCCGCCGCTCGGCCCAGGCCACCGACCCACTCCTCGACCTGCGCATCTTCCGCCACCGCGGCTTCAACGCCTTCTCCAGTTCGGGCGTGCTCCAACAGATGGGGTTCTTCTCGTGGTGGCTCACCACCCCGATCGTCGGTCGGGAGCTGTGGGGCTGGTCGGTGGCCGAGATCGGCGTCGCCCTCGCCGTCACCCAGGTGATGGCCCTGATCGGCTCGCCCCTCGCGGCGTGGCTGGTCAACAAGGCCGGCCAGACCGCCCCGGTCGTGGTCGGCCTGGCCCTGATCACCGTGTCGCTCACGTGGCTGACCACCACCACGACGCCCGGGTCGGACTACTGGGTGGCCTATGCCCCGATGGTCGTGCCGTTCGGCCTCGGCTGCGCCATGGCCGGCACGGTCCTCAGCGGGGGTGCGCTGGCCGCCCTCCCCGAGGAGTTACTCGGCGCCGGCAACAGTTACGTGCAGCTCACCCGCCGACTCGGCGGCGCCGCCGGCGTCGCCCTCGGCCTGGCCCTGCTGGGCGAAGCCGAAGGCACCGCGATCGCGGCGGGAGCGCAGCGGGCGTGGACGTTCTCGGTCGTCGTCCACGCCGCCGCACTCGTGCCGCTGGCCGCCTCCCGCTGGTGGCCCCAGCGACTGGGGGCAGGCGGCAGACGGCTCGGCGCTCGTCAGTCGAAGAGCAGGACGCCGCGGATGTTCTCGCCGTCGCGCATCGCCTGATAGCCCTCGTTGATCTGATCGAGGGTGTAGGTCTTGGTGATCAGGTCGTCGAGGTTGAGCTGGCCCGCGAGGTAGAGCTCGAACAGGCGGGGGATGTCCTTGCGGATGTTGGCCGACCCGAACAGCGAGCCCACCACCTGCTTCTCGAACATCGTCATCATGATCGCCGGGATCTCGATCGTGCCCTCGCCGGTGGAGTGGAGGTTGGTGACCACGATCTTCGAGCGCTTGCCGCCGAGGTGGAACGCCTGGCCGAGGGTGGCGCCGTCGCCGGTGCCCATCGTCATGATCACCTTGTCGTAGCCCCGGTCCCAGGTGGCCTCGCCGAGGTTCTCCATCGCCTCCTCGATCGAGGAGTAGGTGTGGGTGGCCCCGAAGTCCATCGCCTTCTCCTGCTTGAACGACACCGGGTCGATCGCGGCGACGACGCGGGCGCCCGCCATCTTGGCGCCCTGGATCGCGTTGGAGCCGATGCCGCCGGCTCCGACGACGGCCACGTAGTCGCCCGGCTCGACGCCGGCGGTGTAGACCGCCGAACCCCAACCGGTGACCACGCCGCAGCCGAGCAGGCAGGCCTTGTCGAGCGGCCAGTCCTTGTCGATCTTGATCACGCTGGCCTCGTTGACGACCGTGTGCTCGGCGAAGGTGCCGAGCAGGCACATCAGGCCGAGGTCCTGGCCGTCGAGGGTGTGGTGGCGAGAGGTGCCGTCGAGGATCTGGGTGCCCTCGGTGAACGTGGCGGCCGCGTCACACAGGTTGGAGTGGCCGGCCGCGCAGCTCGGGCACCGACCACACGCGGGGATGAACCCGAAGATCACGTGGTCGCCGGGCTCGAGCCAGTCGACGCCTTCGCCGACCTCCTGCACCACGCCGCTCCCCTCGTGGCCGCCAATCATCGGCGGGCCGGGCACGAGGCCGGCGATGTGGCCGTCGTAGGCGTGCTCGTCGGAGTGGCACATGCCCGACGCGTACATCTTCACGAGCACCTCGCCCTTCTTGGGCGGGTCGAGTTCGATCTCCTCGACGCTCCACGGTTCGTTGAGCGCGCGCAGCACAGCAGCTCGGGTCTTCATATCAGGTCCCCTTGTCAGTCGTTCGATTGTCAGGTCTTCGGTTGTGGTCTTGCTTGTTGGGTTTCGACGCCTCGCCGTCCCGATCCCCGGAGACGAAGGGGCGGGAGTCTCACGACTCCTGGGCCGGGGTGAACTCGGCCTGTCGATCTCGCCACCAGGCCCGGGCTTCGGGCAGCAGCATCTCGCGTAGCTCGGCGAAGCGCCGAGCGGCGAAGAACCCCGGCCAATCCGCCGGCAGCACGGCGGCCGGCAGGTCGGGGTCGAAGAACGGAACATGGCGCCACCGGTGGACGAGCAGCGTCAGCTCGGCGGCGGCGCGAGCGCCACGGTAGCGACCGGCGACGAGGGCGTCGCTGGCGACGACGAACTCGTCGTAGGTGGCTCGCACGGCCGGCAGGTCCCAGGCTCGCGCCGCCAGGTCGGCGGCCGAGCCCAACTCGCCGAGCGCGCCGTGGAACGTGGTGCCATCCACGTCGAGCTCGGCGAGCAGCTCGACCGCCACCGATTCCTGGGCCACCCATGGCGACAGCCACATGCCGGGGCCGATCGACCCGAAGCCGGCCCAGCTGAGCCCGGTGTTCATGCGGTAGCGGAGGTGGCGGTCGGGCTCGGACACCGACGCCAACAGCAACAGCCACGTGCCGTCCCACGCCCGGGTCGGGCGACCGAACCCGTAGATGCGATCGGCGCCGGCGTCGAGGACCGAGGTGGCGTGGTCGGTGAGGCGCCAGCGGGTCTGACGGCCGACCCGTTCGGTGCCGAGCCAGCCCCGGTCCCGCATCCGAGCCAGTGCCTGACGGGCCGCCTTGTCGCGCACGCCGAGCTGGTCGAGCAGGCCGATCACGGTCTGGGTCCAGGCCCAGCCGTCGTGGGGCAGGAGGAACTCGCCCATGATCGTGAGCAGGAGGTCACCACTCGACGCCGATCCGCCGGCGGCCCGGGCCGTACCGAGCTCGGGGGCGAGGACATGGTCGAGAATTTGGTCTACGGTCTCGTCACGAGTAGCGATGGGGGCATCGTATGAACGAAGACCAGTCCGGCGCAAGCACTTCGTCGCCGGCCCGCCGCGATCGGCGGGTCCGCATCGGCGAGCGAGACCTCGCGGTCTCGCTGTGGGGCGATGACGATGGGGCCGATACCGGAGCCCCGAGCGTGGTGTTCCTCCACGACGGATTGGGGTCGGTCGGGCAGTGGCGTGACGTGCCGGCCGCGGTCGCCAACCGCACCGGGCGTACGGTGGCCGCCTACGACCGAGCGGGGCACGGCGCCTCGACGCCCGCCCCCGCAGGGCCATGGCCGGCCGACTGGCTCCACACCGAGGCCGAGGTGCTCGGCGCCCTCCTCCACGAACTCGGTGCCGACGACGCCGCCCTCGTCGGCCACTCCGACGGGGGTTCGATCGCCGCCATCCACGCGGCGGCGACGCCGGAAGGCAGCACCAGCCCGCTCATCCTGCTGGCGGCCCACACCTGGACCGAGGACGTCACCGTCGCCGAGATCCGTCGGATGCGCGAGCAGCCCGAGCCGATCGTCGGCGCCCTGGCCCGGTTCCACGAGCACCCGGCCGCGGTGTTCGAGGCGTGGTCGGGCGCCTGGGTGTCGGAGGCGTTCGCCACCTGGGACATCCGCCCCCTCGTCGGGGCGATCACCCGACCAACCCTCGTGGCGCAGGGCGCTGCGGACGAGTACGCCACCCCGTTCCACGCCACCTCGTCGGGCGAGGCGATCGGCGCCAACGCCGAGGTCCGACTGCTCCCCGACCTCGGGCACCTCCTCCACCACCAGGCACCCGACACCGTCGTCGACCTCGTCGTCGAGGCCCTCGGTTGACCTGGTGCGATCCGCGAACGTTCCACTTCTTCTTGACGTGACGCACGTCATCCGTAGAATGACGGTCCAGCACCCCGAGGGAGAACCGCTGTGAATCCCACCCCGACGGCACCGGCCGAACCCTTCGTCGACGTCCGCACCTCACCCGAGCAGTACCGCCACTGGACCCTCGCCGTCGACGGCGACGTGGCCACGGTGACGATGAACGTCGAGCCGACCGCCGGCCTGCGTGACGACTACGAGTTGAAGACCAACTCCTACGACCTCGGCGTCGACATCGAGCTCCACGATCTGGTGCAGCGGCTGCGGTTCGAGCACCCCGGCGTGAAGGCCGTGGTGGTGACCGGAGGACAGGACAAGGTGTTCTGCGCCGGGGCCAACATCCAGATGCTGGCCAGCTCGTCGCACGCCCACAAGGTCAACTTCTGCAAGTTCACCAACGAGACCCGCAACGGCATCGAGCAGGCCACCGAGCACTCGGGCCAGACGTGGATCGCCGCGGTCAACGGCACCGCCGCGGGTGGCGGCTACGAGCTCGCCCTGGCGTGCGACGAGATCCTCCTGATCGACGACAAATCCTCGGCCGTGTCGCTTCCCGAGGTGCCGCTGCTGGCGGTGCTGCCCGGCACCGGCGGGCTCACCCGAGTGGTCGACAAGCGGTTCGTGCGGCGCGACCTGGCCGACGCCTTCGCCACCCGCAACGAGGGCGTGCGGGGCGCCACCGCCGTGAGCTGGCGTCTCGTCGACGCCGTCGCCCCGGCCAGCGGTTGGGACGCGTTGGTGGCCGAGCGGGCCGCGGCCCGAGCCGCAGCGTCGGACCGCCCCGACGCCGGCACCGCCGGTGTCACCCTCACGCCGATCGAGCGCAGCCTCGACGGTGACACGGTCACCTGGAAGACGCTGACCGTCTCCATCGATCGGGGACAGGGCTCCGCGACCCTCACGACCGCCGGGCCGACCGGACCACAACCCACGACCGGCGAGGAACTCGTCGCCGCCGGCTGCGACGCCTGGGTGCTGGCCGCCGTGCGCGACCTCGACGACGCCATCCTCCATCTCCGGTTCAACGAACCCGAGATCGGCACGTGGGTGCTGCAGACCACCGGCGACACCGACGCCGTCGTCGCCGCCGAAGCGGTGCTCGCCCCGCCGTCCGAGGCTGACGGCGCCGACCACTGGCTGGCTCGTGAGGTCCGGCTGCTGTGGGCCCGCACCCTGGAGCGGCTCGACGTCACCTCGCGCACCCTGGTCGCCCTGGTCGCGCCGGGGTCGTGCACGGCCGGCACCCTGGCCGAGCTGCTCCTCGCCGCCGACCGCAGCTTCATGCTGGAGGGCACCTGGGAGGACCTCGACGAGCCACCGGCGCCGGCGACGATCCGGCTGACCGACGCCAACCTCGGCTGGTATCCGATGGCCAACGACCTGAGCCGCCTCGCCACCCGTACGTGGGGGCGTCCCGAGGCCCTCGACGCTGCGACGGCCGTCGTCGGCAAGGACCTGCTCGCCGCCGAGGCAGCCGAGGCGGAGCTCGTGACGTTCACCCCCGACGACCTCGACTGGGACGACGAGGTGCGCCTCACCCTCGAGGAGCGCAACAGCTTCAGCCCCGACGCCCTCACCGGCATGGAGGCCAGCTACCGCTTCGTCGGCCCCGAGACGATGAAGACCAAGATCTTCGCCCGCCTCACCGCCTGGCAGAACTGGATCTTCCAACGACCCAACGCGGTCGGTCCCGACGGCGCGCTGCGCCGCTTCGGCACCGGGTCGCGACCCGACTACGACCCACGGAGGGTGTGACGATGACCGTCGTCGACATCGACGCCAAGATCCCCAACAACGTCGACCTCGCCGGTGACCGACGCCTGCAGCGGGCGCTCGAGAACTGGCAGCCGAAGTTCATTCGCTGGTGGGAGGACCTCGGGCCGAGCGCGTTCCAGCGCAACCCGGTCTACCTGCGCACCGCGATCGACGTCGGACGCGAGGGGTGGGCCCACTTCGACCACGTCGAGATGCCCGACTACCGGTGGGGCATCTTCCTCGCCGAACCCGAACGCGACCGCAAGATCGCGTTCGGCGACCACAAGGGCGAGGACGTGTGGCAGGAGGTGCCGGGCGAGTACCGCTCGGACCTGCGCCGCCTGATCGTGGTGCAGGGCGACACCGAGCCGGCGTCGGTCGAACAGCAGCGCCACCTGAGCCTCACCGCCCCGTCGCTCTACGACATGCGCAACCTGTTCCAGGTCAACGTCGAGGAAGGCCGACACCTGTGGGCGATGGTCTACCTGTTGCACCGCTACTTCGGGCGCGACGGCCGCGACGAGGCCGACGAGATGCTCGAGCGTCACTCCGGCGACCAGGACAACCCGCGCATCCTCGGGGCGTTCAACGAGGAGACGCCCGACTGGCTGTCGTTCTACATGTTCACCTACTTCACCGACCGCGACGGCAAGTACCAGCTGGCGTCGCTGCGCGAGTCGGCGTTCGATCCGCTGAGCCGAACGTGTGACTTCATGCTGAAGGAGGAGGCGCATCACATGTTCGTGGGCGCCACCGGCGTGGGCCGCGTCATCCAGCGCACCGCCGAACTGATGGCCGAGCACGACACCGACGACGTCACCCCGCATGGCGGCATCAACCTCGACGTGCTGCAGAAGTACATCAACTTCCACTACTCGGTGTCGCTCGACCTGTTCGGTTCCGAGACCTCGACCAACGCCGCCAACTACTTCGCCGCCGGGATCAAGGGACGGTTCCAGGAGGAGCAGCGCGACGACGACCACCGCCTCAAGTCGGACTACCGCCTCGTGCCCGAGTGCACCGACGACGGCATCGGCACCCGTGAGGTCACGCAGCTGGCGGCGCTCAACGAGACGCTGCGCGACGACTACACCGAGGACTGCCTCAAGGGCATGAACCGCTGGAACCGGGCCCTCGACAAGGCCGGCGTGGCGTTCAACTTCGAGCTGCCCCACGTCGGCTTCCACCGCCAGGTCGGCACATTCCGCGACTTCCACGTGAGCCCCGACGGTCGGGTGATCGACGAGGACACCTGGAACGCCAACGTCGACGCCTGGCTGCCGTCCGACGCGGATCGGGCCCATGTGAAGTCGCTGATGACGGGCGTGACCGAACCGGGCAAGATGGCGGGATGGGTGGCACCCCCGGCCACCGGCATCCATCAACAGCCCGTCGAGTACGAGTACGTGCGGCTCTGAGCCGCTCGCGCGACGCAGCCACACGATCCAGGGGGACACCATGAGCACGCAGGGAGCTCACTTCAACGCAGCCGCGTGGCTGCTCGATCGACACGTCGACGAGGGGCGAGGCGACCGGGTGGCGATCCGCTGCCAGGGTCGTTCGACGACCTATGCCGAGGTGCTCGATCGGGCCCGTGCCGTCCAGGCGTTGTTGGCCGACCACGGCATCGAGGCGGGCGACCGGGTGGCGATGGTCGTGCGCGACGACGAGACCTTCCCGGCGTTCTTCCTCGGGGCGTTGCGCTCGGGCGTCGTGCCCGTGCCGCTGTCGACGATGCTGACCGGTGCCGAGTTGGCGCCGATCGTGGCCGACGCCGGCGCTCGCATGCTCGTCGTGTCGGAGGTGTTCAACGCCGCGGTCGACGAGGTGAAGGCAGGCGCCCCGACGCTCGAAGCGGTGCTCGTCGCCGACGACGCCCCCACCTCGACCGACGTCGAGGTCTCGGTCGCCGACACGACCGGTGACTCCCCCGGCTTCTGGCTCTACTCGAGCGGCACCACCGGCGTGCCCAAGGGTGTGATGCACACCCACGGCAACCTGCCGGCGACGGTGGAGACCTACGCGTCGCAGGTGCTCGAGGTCGGGCCCGACGACCGCTTCCTGTCGGTGGCGAAGCTGTTCTTCGCGTATGGCCTCGGCAACTCGCTCACGTTCCCGTTCGCGGTGGGAGGCACCGCCGTACTCAACCCGGATCCCCCGGCGCCTCCCGCCGTGGCGGCCCTCATCGCTGAGGAGCAGCCGACGCTGTTCTTCTCGAGCCCGGGGTTCTGCGCGGCCCTACTCGACGGCGACCTCGGCGCCGACACCTTCGCCTCGGTGCGGGCCACCGTCACCGCCGGCGAGTCGCTGCCGGCCAATATCCAGACCCGGTTTGCGGACCTCACCGGCGGCCCCGTGCTCGACGGCATCGGCTCGACCGAGCTGTTGCACATCTTCATCTCCAACACCATCACCGAGCAGGTGCCGGGGTCGAGCGGTCGGCTCGTGCCGGGATACGAGGCCCAGCTCCGCAACGACGACGACGAACTCGTCACCGAACCCGACACCCCCGGCTTCCTGTTCGTGCGGGGCGCCTCGACCGCCGTCGGCTACCACCAACGTCCCGAAGCGACGGCGGCGGCGTTCCGTGGCGACGACTGGGTCCGCACCGGCGACGTCTACGTGCGGTCGGCCGAGGACCACTGGACGTTCCTCGGACGCAACAACGACATGATCAAGGCGGGCGGCATCTGGGTGTCGCCGGCCGAGGTGGAGAACGTGTTGATCGGTCACGCCGACGTGCTCGAGGCGGCCGTCGTCGGGGCGCGGGACGATCAGGGTCTGGAGACCGTGGTGGCGTTCGTGATCCCCGCCGCCGGGGCCGAGCCGACCGAGGCCGCGCTGATCGAGCACTGCCGGGCCGAGGTGGCGTCGTTCAAGCGGCCCCGCCGGATCGAGATCGTCGACTCGCTCCCCAAGACCGCCACCGGCAAGATCCGCCGCTTCGA
>JAWSVN010000114.1:0-8758 GCA_033851875.1 Acidimicrobiales bacterium | reverse complement strand
GAGGGCGTCGAACACACACGACCCGAGACAGATCCCGCAGCTGACACAGCGGGCGTCGTCGACGACGGCGAGCAGCCGGTCGCTGCTGGTTTCGTTGCCGGTACTGCGGTCGGTGCTGCCGGTCATGGTGATCGCGTCGTAGGGGCAGTCGACCGCGCACAGTTCGCAGCCGGTGCAGGCGTCGGCGTCGACGACCACCGCCGCAGCGTCGCGACGGGTCAGCAGGCGGGGGAGCAGGGCGACGGCCACGGCGATCGCCACCAACCCGAGCGCGAACAGCGGCGCCCGGTCCGACAGCAACGGCGGCAGGAGGAACAGGACGAACGGGTCGAGGGGCATGTCGGCGGTCAGCGCCTCGGCGTCGGCGGCCGGCAGCATGCCGACGGGCAACGCCAGCGACACGACGGCGAGGGCGCCGCCCATCAAGGCCATCCAGTGTCGCGGCGGCAACCACGGCAGACGCGACCGACGCAGGTGGCGCCACACGAACCAACCGATGACGATCGTGAGCAGGACGTGGGCGAACCAGAGCACGAGCAGGAACCCGGAGCCCGAGCCGCCGACGCCGCTGTCGCCGGTCTCGAGCACCGACCGAACGATCGTGCCCGACCCGATACCGAGCGGTCCGAGCACCCGGGCGGTCGCCTCGGACAGGGCCTGGGCTCGCACGTCCCAGATCAGCCAGTAGCCGGTGACCCCGGCCAGCCAGACGAGCAGGAGTGCGGCGAACCCGGTGGCCCAGCGCCAACGCCGCAGTCGACCGGTGAAACGGCCGCCGGCGAAGATCCGCCACGCATGCACCACGGTGGTGAGCACCATCGCGGCCGACGCGTAGCGATGCAGGGCCCGCACGAAACGCTGGATCGGGTGCGCTTCGAGGGCGGCCACCGAGTCGTAGCTGGCGTCGTGGCCGAACTCGAAGAACAGGGTGATGTAGAGACCGGTGACGGTGACGAGTCCGAGCAGGAACACGCTGATCGTGCCGGCGTGGGGGAGCGGGTTGAGCCGGTGGGACCCGGCAATCCGACGGACCGGGCGTTCGATCCACACGGAGGCGTGGTCGATGGCGTCGAGGGCCCCGGCGAGCCTGCGTGGCTCTCCCCCTTGGCCGGCCCGATCCGTCGGATCGTTCATGGCGCCGTCAGCTCGGCCACGGCGTGCCCTCGTAGCCGGGGGCGTTGAGATTCATGTTCCAGATCTGGTCGATGAGCTGGGGCCCATAGGCGACGACGAGCAGCAGGGCGGCGCCGATCAGCCAGGGCTTGAAGCGGTCGAGCCAGACCGGGGTGAGCTGGGGGTGGCGGACCGACTCGGCGATCGGCACCTCGGGCACCTCGGACGGGTCGACCTTGGCGCCCCGCCAGGTCCGCAGCATCACGTAGCCGTAGACCAGCACCGAGACGAGCAGGATGGCGCCGCCGATCGAGGTCCGCAGCAGGTGCCCGTTCCACTCCTCCGGCACATAGGTCGCCTCGCCGAGCGGGGTGCGGCGAGGTGCCCCGAGCAGGCCGAGGACGTGCATCGCGTTGGAGAAGATCACCATGCCGACGAACCAGGTCCACACCTGCACCAGGGCGAGGGTGGGCGAGTGGAGCTTGGTGCCCGAGAGGTGCGGCACCATCCAGTAGGTGATGGCGAAGAACGACAGCGCCACGGCGCTGGCCACGGTCAGGTGGAAGTGGCCGGGGACCCAGCTGGTGTTGTGGATCACGAGGTTCAGGTTGTAGGAGGCGTTGGTGAGACCACCGATGCCGCCGAACATGAACAGGATCCCGGCGAGGAGCTGACCGGCGACCGACGGGTCGGTCCACGGCAAGGCCCGCACCCAGCCGATCAGGCCGGTGCCGCCCCGCTTGCGGGCCCCGTACTCGAGGGATGCGATCACGGTGAAGGCGGTGATCATCGACGGGAAGAACACCGAGTAGGTCAGGCCGGCGTGGATCCACTTCCACGTGGGCGGCACGCCCGGGTCGACGTACTGGTGGTGGAAGCCGACCGGCACCGACACGATCAGGAACAGCCAGAAGGCCAGGCGGCCGAGGCTGTCGCTGAACAGCTTGCCGCCGACCTGCTTGGGCAGCATCCCGTACCACGACGTGTAGGCCGGGAGCAGCCAGAAGTAGACGAGGGGGTGGCCGGTGAACCAGAAGTAGGTGCGGGCCAACTCGGGGTCGACCTCGTCGATGATGCCCAGCGACCAGGGCAGCAGCATCGTCAGGATCTCGACCGCGACGCCGAGGGTGGCGATCTGCCACATGGCGGCGTTGATGATGTTGCCGAGTGCGATGAACGGCGAACGAACGCCCGGGTTGTCCTTGCGCCATGCCTTGAGGGTGAGGAAGAACCCGACGCCTTCGATCCAGCTGCCGACCACCACGAGGGTGAGGCCGAGGTAGAAGAACGGGCTCGCTTCGAGGGGTGGGTAGAAGGTGTAGAGCACCGTCGCCGAGTTGGTGAGGATCGGGATGGCGGTGGTGATCAGGCCGGCCGTCATCACCCAGAAGCCGACCGTGTTGATGATCGGCTTGGCCAGGGGGCGCTTCAGGCCCTTGATCGTGGTGAGGTTGGTGAACCCGACGATGAAGAAGGTGGTGAACACCAGGGCGTTGAGCACGCCGTGGAGGGTGAGACCCTGGTAGTAGCTCTTGATGACGGGCTCGAGGTAGGGGTAGAGGTCGAGCCCGGAGAACTCGAACGCCTGGAGCGGCCCCATCAGCGAGCCGACGAGCACCGCCACGATGGCGACGAAGAGATGGGCGCCGATGAAGCGCTTCTCGGTCGGGGTGAGCTCGTAGCCGTCCACGTTCCGGGCGGCAGGCTGCTCGATCGGCTGGTCGAGCGGTTCGTCGACGACGGTCATGCCTCGTCCTCCTCGGTGCTGTCGGTGCTGGCGCTGTTGGCTGCGTCGAACTCGGCCTGGGACAGGACGTGGACCTCGCCCCACATCGCGGCGTGGGCGGTGCCGCAGTACTCGGTGCAGAGGTAGGGGAAGACGCCGACCTCGTCGAAGGTGTAGGACAGCTTCGAGACCTGCCCGGGCACCACCTGCATGTTGATGTTGGTGTCGGTGATCTTGAAGCCGTGCTGCAGGTCCGGGCTGGTGACGTAGATCGTCACCTCGGCCCCCACCGGCACCTCGATCCGGGCCGGGACGAACGACCACGTCTTGGCCAACACGTAGGCCTCGTAGACGCCGGGCTCGATCTCGCGGAGCCCGGGGTCGGCGAACGGGCCCTCGGTCTCGACCTTCGTCGGGTCGACCTCGGCGTCGGCACCAGGAACCTGGAAGCCCATCGCGAAGCCGGCGACCGACACGATCACGAAGAAGCAGACCAGCATCGCGATCGAGAAGCGGATCCAGTTGCGCTCCCATGGGTCGATCCCCATCGTGAGGTCGTCATCGCCGCCATCGCTCGGCGGCGGAGCGCCCTGGTCGGTGACGGGGGCGCTCATACGGTCACGCCCCGGCTGATCAGGATCACGTAGACCGACGCCCACAACAGGATGAGGGCGGCGACGAACATCACGAGGATGAAGAGGGTGCCAACGGGCTTGAAGTGCTCGTGGGCGTCGCCTTCGGGCGAGGGTCCGGGGTCGTCGGACACGGCAGGGCTCCTGTCAGTCGAAGTCCTCGCCAGTCTCAGCGACCTGGTGGGGCCCGACGTAGGGACCAAGGGCCCTATTGGCGAAAAAGACCGGACCATAGGTTCGTGGACGTTCCCCGCCGGACCGTTCGTCCGGCTCACCCCGACCCGGGAGCCTCATGACTGCCCTGACGAACCAAGAACCCGCCCAGCGGCCCCGCGTCCTGTTCGTCGTCGGGTTCCTCGTCGTCGTGCTCGGCGCCCTCGCTGTCGTAGGCGTCGGCGGCTCCCCGGCCGCCGCGACCGAGGCCGAGCCGACGGAGACCACCGGCGCAGACAGCGCTGCCGACGAGACGGAGACGCTGCTGCTCCAGCAGGGCGCCGAGGTCTACTCCCAGTTCTGCTCGTCGTGTCACCAGCCCGGCGGCGCCGGACTGGAGGGCCAGTTCCCGCCCCTGGCCGACAACCCCCACGTCGACGACGCCGACTATGTGGCCGACGTGATCACCAACGGTCGCAGGGGCGAGATCGTGGTGGCGGGCGTGACCTACGACGGCGTGATGCCCTCGTTCTCCACCCTGTCCGACGGCGAAACGGCGGCGGTGATCGCCTATGTCCAGAACGACTTCCAGGCTCCGGTCAGCGAAGCGGCGCTGGCCGACCCGACCGGACCGGTCGCCGGCACCGAACTGCCGGCGCTTGCCAACATGGGCTCGCTGGTCGCCTACCTGCTGGCGGCGAGCGTGATCGGTCTCGTGCTGCTCCCCCGGTTGGTCAGCGTGAACGACAGGCTCGACACCCCGTGGCTCGACGCCTGGCTCAAGACCACGGCGATCGTCAGCGCCGTCGTGCTGTTCACCGTCTACCTGCCCGACTGGGCGCTGAAGCGTGACGAGGTCGCACGCCTCGACCGGTTCGGGCAGGACCTGATCGGGGTGCTGCTCTGGGGGGCCGGCCTCGCCGCCGTCATCGGTGGCCTGTGGTACGCCCACCGCGAGGACCGCATCTGATGTTCGAACTCGAGTTCTACGACGAGAACATCCCGTGCCTGGCGGCGTGTCCGGTCCACACCAACGCCGGCATGTACGTCGCCGCCATCGCGGACGGCGACGACGAGAAGGCATACATGACGGCCAAGCTGCCGAACCCGTTCTCCTCGGTGTGCGGCCGGGTGTGCGCCGCTCCGTGTGAGGACGCCTGCCGACGCGGCCAGATCGATCGTCCGATCGCGATCCGAGCCCTCAAGCGATTCCTCACCGAGCAGTACGGTCCCGAGCAGGACGACAGCGACCTGTGGCGCGAGCTGCAGGCTCCGACCGTGCCCGACCGGGCCGAGTCGATCGGCATCGTCGGGGGTGGACCCGCCGGCATGGCGTGCGCCCACGACCTGCGACGCTGGGGCTACCAGGTGAGCGTCTACGAGGCGACCGACAAGCTCGGCGGCGCGATGTGGCTCGGCATCCCGGAGTACCGCCTCGACCGCAGCGTGCTCAACGCCGACCTCGACGCCATCGTGGCGATGGGGGTCGAGGTGCACTACGACACCAAGCTCGGCGTCGACGTCTCCCTCGACGAACTCCGCCAACGCCACGACGCCGTGTTCCTCGGCATCGGCGCCACCCTCGGCCGCGGCCTCGACATCGAGGGCGGCGACGCCGACGGTGTGTTCAAGGCCATCGAGTTCCTGATCAACATGAATCGCGGCTTCGAGGTCGAGGTGGGGGAGAAGGTCGTCGTCATCGGTGGCGGCGACGTGGCCATGGACGCCGCCCGCACCGCCCTGCGAGCCGCCGACTACGAGGCCAAGTCCGAAGAGGCCGTCGACGGTGCCGCCGACCGTGCCGCCGAGCCGGCCGACGGCGACCGGCCCCAGATGACCGAGGCGTTCGACGCCGCCCGCACCGCCCTGCGAGCCGGGGCGAAGGAGATCACGATCGTCTCGCTCGAGAGCCGTGACGAGATGCCGGCCCACGACTTCGAGGTCGACGAGGCCGTGCACGAGGGCATCGAGCTCGTCAATCGGCGAGGCCCGAAGCGCATCGTCGTCGACGGCGGCCGAGTGGTCGGGCTCGAGACGATCGGGGTGCGCTCGGTCTTCGACGCCGATGGCCGCTTCGCCCCCGACTTCGACGACGACGACCTGCGCACGATCGACGCCGACACGATCATCCTGGCGATCGGCCAGGCGATCGACCTCGAATCGCTCGGCGCCAACGGCCCGGAGATCAGCCCTCGCCGCACCATCCAGATCGACTGGGACACCGGCGCCACCGATCTCGCCGACGTGTGGTCGGGAGGCGACGCGGCCAAGGGGCCCCGCACCCTGATCGACGCCGTCGCCGACGGTCGGCGCTCGGCCGCGGCCATCCACGAGTCGTTCGGCGGGGTGTTGCCCGGTGCTGAGGCCGGCCGCATGGTCGAGCTGCGGCAGTTCCATCGGCTCGACGACCTCTACGACCGCGACGGCAGGGTGGAGGTGCCGACCCTCGACACCGGGCGCCGCACCGGCCTGGCCGAGGTCGAGCTCGGCTTCACCCCCGAGCAGGCCCGCTGCGAGGCCAACCGCTGCCTGCGGTGCTTCGCCAACATCCTCCTCGACACCGACAAGTGCGTGTTGTGCGCCCTGTGTTCCGACGTGTGTCCGGTGAACGTGATCTCGCTGGTGCCGTCGGAGGAGATCGATCCGACCGTGAAGGGCGGCACCGCCCTGCTGTTGGACGAAGAGGCCTGCATCCGTTGCGGGCTGTGTATCGAACGTTGTCCCCCCGACGCCTTGTCGATGGGGGTCTGGACCGGAGTGGGAGTGCCTGCATGACCGTCGTCGACGATCCGCCCCTCGAACACGAGCGGCCGGAGTCCGCCCAATCGGGCGGCCCGGACGATCTGTTCGCCAGGGTGCGCCGAACCCAGGTCGGCCGCTCGATCTTCCGGACACCGACCAAGGTGACGCCACGCGACCGGGCCGCCAGCCACTGGTCGAGCTTCCTGCTCCACATCTATCCGGTGAAGGTGCGGCGGGCCGAGCTGGGGTTCAAATACTCGTGGTACCTGGGGGTGATCTCCACCGTGCTGTTCGGCGGGCTGATCCTGTCGGGCATCTACCTGATGTTCTTCTACGTGCCGTCGCCCAACTCGGCCTACGGCAACATCCAGACGATCCAGACCGAGGTGGCCTTCGGCCAGTACGTCCGCAACGTGCACCGGTGGTCGGCCCACCTGATGGTGCTCGCCGTCGCCGCCCACATGGCCAAGGTGTTCTACCGGGGTGCCTACAAGCCGCCCCGCGAGTTCAACTGGGTGATCGGCGTGATCTTGCTGTTGCTGACCCTGCTGATGAGCTTCACTGGCTACCTGCTGCCGTGGGACCAGCTCGCCTTCTGGGCGGTGACCGTCGGCTCGGAGATGGCCGGCTACTCGCCCTTCGTCGGCGAGGAAGTGCAGGGCCTGCTGATGGGCGGCGAGTCCGTCGGGTCGTCGACCCTGCTCCGGTTCTACGTCCTCCACGTGGCCGTGCTCCCGTCCGCCTTGATCTTCACCCTGATGATCCACCTCTGGCGATGGCGGAAGGACTCGATGCTCGAGGTCGACCGCGACGAACCGGGAGCAGAGCGATGACGGCAACCGATCCGACGACCCGGGCCAGCCGGCCGCTTCCCGGCGAGACCCCGGTGCGGCTTTCGGGCTCGCCGACGGTGACCGAGGGCCGCCGGGTGCTCGGCATGGTGCCCGGCACCCCAGCGGCCGGCGTCCGCAAGGAGCCGGCCGACGACGACATGGTGATGGTGTGGCCCCACCTGTTGGTCCGCCACGCGGTGGCGGCCCTGTCGGTGGTCGTGCTCGTGCTCGTGATCGCGGTGTTCATCGACGCCCCGTTGCGGGCGGTCGCGAACCCGACGGTCACCCCCAACCCCGAGAAGGCACCGTGGTACTTCGCCGCCCTCCAGGAGTTGTTGGCCCACTTCCACCCCCTGATCGCAGGCGTGTTGGTGCCGGGCGGCATCCTGCTCGGCCTCGTCGCCCTGCCCTATGTCGATCGCAGTCTCTACCTGCAGGCCCGGCATCGCCGAGTGGCCGTCACCACCTTCACCGTCTTCCTGGTGGGGTTCGTGATCCTCACCCTGATCGGGTTCGCCTTTCGCGGCCCGAACTGGGGCTGGGTCTGGCCCTGGCAGGAATGGCATGGCGAGTTCTAGGAGCGCCCGATGACCGACTTCCTCTCCCGACGCAAGGCACTGGTCCGCATCTGGCAGGCCGGCGCCGGTCTGATCGCGGCCGCCTTCGCCCTCACCAGCTGGGACCTGTTGCAGCCCTTGCCCACGAGCGGGTTCGGCGGCAAGGTTCGCACGATCAAACCCGACGCGGTGCCCGAGACCGGCGTGGTCGAGGTGCCGGCCGCCCGGTCCTACCTCACCCGAGTGAACGGCGAGGTGGTGGCGATCTCGGAGAAGTGCACCCACCTGGGCTGCCGAGTGCCGTTCTGCGACACGTCGGGTCAGTTCGAGTGTCCGTGTCACGGCTCGGTGTTCAACCGGGCCGGCGACTTCATCGCAGGACCGGCGCCCCGGGGCATGGACACCTACCCCACCGAGGTCGGCGACGACGGCCTGCTCTACATCGACACGGGCGCCAAGACCGACGGCGGCGAACCCGGGAACCTCCAGATCGACGAGCCGGCCAAGGGCCCGTCGTGTGCGACCGAAGGGGGCCACTGATGGCCTACGAGACCGACCCGGAGCTCGAGGCGTCGACCAACCGGGTGATGATGGTCGGCGCCGGCCTGATGCTCTTGGCCGCGCTCACCTTCCCCCTCTACCGGTTCGTCGAGCCGACCAACCGTGACGACGCCCGCCAGACCCAACTCGACTCCTTGGCGTCGACGGGCGAGGAACTGTTCAACCTGAACTGCGCGTCGTGTCACGGGCTGAACGGCGAGGGCGGGATCGGTCCGGCGCTCAACTCCCAGCAGTTCCTGCAGGCCGCCACCGACGAGCAGATCGAGCTGCTGATCGCCGTCGGCGTGCCCGGCTCCCAGATGAGCGCCTACTCCCAGGACTTCTCCGGGCCGCTCACCTCCCAGCAGATCAGGGCGTTGCAGGTGTTCATCCGTTCGTGGGAGGACACCGCCCCCGACCTCCCCGACTGGAGGGACGGCCAGCCCTGAGCGGTGGGAGCAG
>JAWSVN010000113.1:0-5837 GCA_033851875.1 Acidimicrobiales bacterium | reverse complement strand
CGGCGAGGATCGACAGGGCGATCTCCTCGGCGGTGCGGGCCCCGATGTCGAGCCCGACCGGGGCGTGGACCCGGTCCCGCTCGCAACACGCCAGCTCGAGGGTGTCGAGCACGACGGCGGCCCGACGGGGGCTGGCCACCAGCCCGACGAAGGGCACGCCGGCGTCGAGGGCGGCCCGGATCGCGGTGTCCTCGTCGCGTCCGTGGCTGGCCACGATCACCGCCAACGCGCCGACCGGGTCGGCGGCGCCACCGGCGCCGACGGTGTCGGCCGGCCCCTTCACCACGTCGAACCCGAGCGCCGGGGCGAACTCGGCGATGGCGTCGACGATCGGGGTCACCCCGGCCAACACCAGCCGGGGCGCGGGGACGTGGGGTTCGAGGAAGATCTCGAGCGCGCCCCCGCTCAGGCACGGGTTGACGACCGTGTCGGCCCCGTCGACCTCGGGGAACGTCTCGCCCTCGGCGTCGGGGGCGGGCAGGATGCGCAACAGCTTGGGGTCCTGGGTCTCCAACACCTCGAGCGCGGCGGTGCGCACCGACCCCTCGGCGCACTGCCCACCGACGAACCCTTCGATCGTGCCGTCGGGAAGGATCACCGCCGAGTCGCCCGGGCGAGCCGACGTGGGGCACTGGGCCCGCACGACGGTCGCCTGGACGAAGGGGCGGCGGTCGTCGATGAGTTCCGACAGTCGTCGGTGAACTCGATCGTGCACACCTCGCACCGGTCGCTCCTCAGATCGGGGCGACGTGCCGACCCTGCATGGTCTCCCACACCCGGCTGGGGGTGAGGGGCATGTCAGCGTGGCGGATGCCGAACGGCTTGAGGGCGTCGACGACGGCGTTGACCACCGCTGGCGGGGAGCCGACCGTGGCCGACTCGCCGATGCCCTTGGCCCCGATCGGGTGGTGGGGCGACGGGGTGACCGTGTGGCCGGTCTCCCAGTCGGGCACCTCCATCGCGGTGGGGATCAGGTAGTCCATCAGCGAACCGGCGAGGCAGTTGCCGTCCTCGTCGAAGCTGATCATCTCCATCAGCGCCATACCGACGCCGTCGGCGAGGCCGCCATGCACCTGGCCCTCGATGATCATCGGGTTGATCTGGGTGCCGCAGTCGTCGACGGCGACGAAGCGCCGGACCTTCACCTCGGCGGTGCCGGGATCGACGTCGACGACGCAGATGTAGGCCCCGAACGGGTAGGTGAGGTTCGACGGGTTGTAACAGATCTGGGCTTCGAGCCCGCCTTCGATCCCCTCGGGCAGATCGCCGGCGCCGTGCGCCTTCATGGCGATGTCCTGGATGCTGACCGACTTCTCGGGGTCACCCTTGACGACGAACTTGCCCTTCTCCCACTCGAGGTCGGCGACCGTGGTCTCCAACATGCCCGAGGCGATGATCTGGGCCTTGTCGCGCACCTTGCGGGCCACCAGCGCGGCGGCCGCACCCGACACCGGCGTGGAGCGCGACCCGTAGGTGCCGAGCCCGAACGGGGTGTTGTCGGTGTCGCCGTGCACGACGTCGATGTCCTCGGGCGGGATGCCGATCTCCTCGGCGACGATCTGGGCGAACGTCGTCTCGTGGCCCTGGCCCTGGGTCTTGACCGACAGCCGCACCACGGCCTTGCCGGTCGGGTGCACCCGCAGCTCGCAACCGTCGGCCATGCCGAGGCCGAGGATGTCCATGTCCTTGCGGGGACCGGCGCCGACGGCCTCGGTGAAGAACGAGATGCCGATGCCCATCAGCTCGCTGGGCTTGCCCGATGAGAACAGCGCACGCTTCTCGGCTTGTTCGGCGCGGAGCTCGTCGTAGCCGATCATGTCCATGGCCTTGCGCATGGTCGGCTCGTAGTCGCCCGAGTCGTAGACCCAGCCGGTCTTGGATTCGTAGGGGAACTGCTCGGGTTGGATGAAGTTCTTCAACCGCAGCTCGGCCGGGTCCATCTCGAGTTCGTAGGCCAACACGTCGACCATGCGCTCGATCAGGTAGACGGCCTCGGTGATGCGGAACGAACACGCATACGCCACGCCGCCGGGGGCCTTGTTGGTGTAGACGGCCTCCATCGAGCAGTAGGCCGCCTCGAGGTCGTAGCTGCCGGTGAACACACCGAAGAAGCCGGCCGGGTACTTGAGGGGGGCGGCGGTGCCGTTGAAGGCTCCGTGGTCGGCGAGCACGTGGGTGCGCACCGCCAGGATCTTGCCCTCCTTGGTCGCGGCGACCTCGCCCTTCATCACGTAGTCGCGGGCGAAGCCGGTCGACACCAGGTTCTCGGTGCGGTCCTCCATCCACTTCACGGGCTTGCCGATCAGCAGCGACGCCACGATGGCGCACACGTAGCCGGGATAGATCGGCACCTTGTTGCCGAAGCCGCCGCCGATGTCGGGGGCGATCACCCGGATCTTGTGCTCCGGCAGGCCCGCCACCAGCGCGTAGACGGTGCGGTGGGCGTGGGGCGCCTGGGTGGTCGACCACAGGGTGAGCTTGCCGCTGACCTTCTCGACGTCGGCGACGCAGCCGCACGTCTCCATCGGGGCCGGGTGGACCCGGGGGTAGATGACCTCCTCGGTCACCGTCACGTCGGCCCGGTCGAACACGGCCTGGGTGGCCTCCGCGTCGCCGGTCTCCCAGTCGAAGCAGTGGTTGTCGGTCTTGCCCTCGAGGTCGGTGCGGATCACCGGCGACTCGGGGTCCATCGCCTTGCGGACGTCGATCACCGGGTCGAGGTACTCGTAGTCGACGTCGATCAGTTCGAGCGCGTCGCGGGCCGAGTAGCGATCCTCGGCGACGACGAACGCCACCTCCTGGTGCTGGAACCGCACGCGGTCGGTGGCGAGCACGGCCTGCACGTCGTTCGACAAGGTCGGCATCCACGCCAGGTTGTGCTCGGCGAGGTCGGCGCCGGTGATGACGGCCTTCACCTTCGGGTGGGCCTCGGCCGCCGAGGTGTCGATGCTCAGGATGTTGGCGTGGGCCACCGGCGACCGCAGGATCGCCAGGTGGAGCATGCCGGGCAGCTCGACGTCGTCGCAGAACTGGCCCAGGCCCCGGACCAGGCGGGGGTCCTCCTTACGCAGCATGCGGCCATAGCCACACGGCTTCTCGTCGTTGAGGTTGTTGTCGGGCGTCGGGATCTGGTTGGCGTTCGGCGGGTTCTCCACTGCGGTCATGCTCCACCTCCAGCGCCGGCAAGTTCGACGGCGGTCTCTCGTGCGGACGCCTCAGCGGCTGCCGCCCACTGGATCGACCGGATGATGGTCGAGTAGCCGGTGCAGCGGCAGATCTGGCCGCTGATGGCCTCGCGGATCTCATCCTCGGTCGGGTCGGGGTTGTCGTCGAGCAGGGCCCGGGCGGTGATCATCATGCCGGGGGTGCAGAACCCGCACTGGAGGCCGTGGCACTGCACGAAGCCCTCCTGCACCGGGTCGAGGCCGTCGGGACCTTCGAGGCCTTCGACGGTGCGGACGTCGTGGCCGCCGGCCATCGCGGCCAGGTGGGTGCAGCTCTTGACGGGTTCGCCGTCGATCGACACCACGCAGGTGCCGCAGTTCGAGGTGTCGCAACCCCAGTGGGTGCCGGTCAGGCCGAGCACGTCGCGCAGGTAGTGCACCAGCAACAGGCGAGGCTCGATGTCACGGGTCACCTCCTCGCCGTTGACGGTCATGGTCACGTTCATGTCAGACGTCCTCCCCGTTGATGCGAGCGACCGCTTTCCTGAGCGATCGGATGGTCAGTTCCTTGGCGAGGTGCCGCTTGTATTCGGCGGTGCCTCGGGTGTCGGTGGCGGGCGAGCAGTTCTCGGCTGCGATCTGGCCGACGGCGGCGAAGAGTTCCTCGCTCGGGGCCTGGCCACGGAGGGCGTCGGAGATCGGGGCGATGTTGGTGGTGTTGGGGCCCACGGCGCACAGGCCGACCCGGCCATCGGCGATCACGTCGCCGTCCATGGTCACCGCGGCGCCGGCCGAGGCGACGGCCCAGTCGCCGGCTCGACGCTCGACCTTGTGGTAGGCGCTCGACGAGTTGGCCCGCACGGGGAAGCGGACCTCGGTGAGCATCTCGTTGTCGGCGACGGCCGTCTCGTAGGGGCCGCGGTGGAAGTCGTGCATCGACACGACCCGCTCGCCGCCGGTGCCGCGGATCACGCAGCTCGCCTCGAGGGCGTCGCACACGGCCGACAGGTCCTCCGACGGATCGGCCTGGCAGAGGGAGCCGCCGAGGGTGCCCTTGTTGCGGACGACCGGGTCGGCGATCACCTTCTCGGCGTCGCGGAAGATCGGGAAGACCGCCGCGAGGGCGTCGCTCTCGAGCAGCTGACGGTGGCGGGTGAGGGCGCCGATGCGGACCTCGGTGTCGGTGACGTTGATGTACTGCAGCTCTTCCACCAGATCGTTGATGTCGATCAGGTACTCGGGGCTGGCGAGCCGCAGCTTCATCATGGGGAGGAGCGAGTGGCCCCCGGCCACGATCCTCGCCTCATCGCCGAGTCGGTCGAGCAGCGCGACGGCGTGATCCACGCTGGTCGCCCGCTCGTATTCGAACGGTGCCGGTACTTGCATCCAATCCCCCTTGTGCGTGACCTGTGCTGGCGCCCGACCGCGGTCCCTGGTGGTCGGGATCGTCACTGTGACGAGCGGCACGTTGCCCGGTCAAGGGCGACTTAAGGGAAGACTTAAGACTTAAGCATCTCCTTAAGTGACACCAGCTCGACCTTGACGGCGGGCCGTCCGGGCGGGTGAAGTGTGACCTGTGACACCCACCCAACTTCGCACCTACGCCGAGGTCGTGCGCCTCGGATCATCGAAGGCGGCGGCGGAATCCCTCGGCATCACCGAGGCCGCAGTGTCGAGCAATCTGTCGTCGCTTCGCAAGGAGTTGGCGGATCCCCTGTTCTCCCGGTCGAGCGGCGGACTGGCGTTCACGCCGGGCGGGATGCGCCTGGCCAGTCGGGCGGTCGAGATGCTCGGGTTGCAGGATCAGACGATCACCGAGGTGAAGGCGGCGGCCAACGGGCGGCGCATGCTGCGGATCGGCGTGTCGTCGATGTTCGGCGAGTATGCAGCACCGGGCCTGATCGAGTTGTTCTCCAAGCGGGCCCGCGACCTCGACGTCGAGATGAGCGAGCGGCCGGCCGACGACTTCGAGCGGCTGCTCGGGGCTCGGCTGATCGACCTGGCGATCGGGCCGACGGTGAGCGTCGGCCCGTCGATCCGTTCGGTCGGGTTCCTGCGCTACCAGATCGTGCCGGTCACCGGGCCCCGTAGTCCGTTGGCCAACCGGCGAGTCGGGCGCGAGGAGCTGGCGGCGAGTCGCTGGTTCCTGGGACCGTCCGCAGCGCTCCCGTCGAGTTCGTCAAGCCGCCTGCTCGCTCGGCTTGGGGTACCCGAGGAACAGCAACTCGTGTTCCAGTCGAATGCGGCAGCACTCAACGAGATCCAGAACGAGCACGGCATCGCACTGGTGCCCGCCCACCGGGTGAGCGCCGAGGTGAAGGCCGGGCGCGTCGCCGCAATCGACGCCGCGGGCGTGATGCACGACGGCATCTGGACCGCGTACGGGTTGGCCGGCACCAACCTGCCGAGCCCGGCCGAGGAACTGTTGCGATTCGTGTCGACCCCGCGGGCGACCCAGGCGATGCTCAGCGGTTCGGGCGCCAACATCTCGAGGTTCCGCCCCAAGGTCCACGTCACGCTGTGGAGCGGATGAGGCAGTCAGCTGATCCCGAGGACGTCCTTCATCGTCTTCCACCGGTGACACCATCGACATCTCGGCGCTGCGTTGATCGTCTCCGTCTGCCCGCCCTGCGAGCTCGGCAGCACGTGGTCCATCTCGCAGTCGACGCTCGG
>JAWSVN010000112.1:0-9228 GCA_033851875.1 Acidimicrobiales bacterium | reverse complement strand
GGCCACGTAGGCTCGCCAGCCGCCGAAGTCGGTGATCTCGGTCGCGCCGTCGACGGCGCGGCCCTCGGCCACGAAGCCGGTGCGGGTCGAACCGTCCTCCAGCTCGACCGTGCCGAGGGCGAGCGGGGCCGGGATCATCGTGAGGAACGTGCCGAGGGCGGCGGCGTCGAGCGACCACACGTCGACCTCGATCGCCGCCCCCGCCGGATCGTGCACGAGCGCCGGCTTGTGGGGCGGACCGCCGGGCAGCGCCCACATCCGATACGTCGGCGCCGTCCGCGTCGTGCGACACCAGGTGGCACCCAACCCGAACAGCTGCCCTTCGAGGGGCTGCCCGCGGAGGTGAGCGCCGGCGACGACCAGTTCGATGCGGTCGTCTCCGGGGTCGGGCAGCAGCTCTCCGGCGAGTGCGGGCGCGAGTGCGGCGAGCGTCGATTCGGCCCAGGCCTGGCCGTACAGGGTGACCGACGCCGTCGGATCGTGAACGCCCGGCTCACCCGCCACGGGGAGGGTGAGTCCGCACAGGTCGACGAGGTTCGCGAAGGTGGTGAACCGGCCGAGCTCGGTGTTGGGGCCGACCGGGTCGTCGGCGATCTCGTCGACCGTCACCGAACGAGGGATGGTCGGCAAGACGAACGCATCGACGTCGGCGAACAGCTCGACCGTGGCGAGTCGGACGTCGGCCACCCGCTCCCGGGCCCGCACCAGGTCGACGGCCGAGAACCGCCCCCCGCCGGCGATGATCGATGCGACCGTCGAGTCGCCATCGGTGGCGTCGGCCAGGAACTCCCCGACCGCGGCGGTGCGCTCGGCGACGAACGCGCCGCCGTAGAGGAGGTCGCCGGCGTCGAGCAGGGCGTCGAGGTCGACGACCACGGTCTCCGCACCGGCGGCGACGAGCGCTGACGTCGCTGCGACGTAGTGAGCGACGGTTCCGGCCGCCGCACCCTTCGCCGTCAGCCACTCGTCGGTGACCACACCGACCCGCCACGGGCCGGGCGCCCGGGACGGGCGGGGGGAGTCGGTGCGCGCGAAGGCGTCGACGCCGTCGGGCCCGGCGGCCAGGTCGGCCACCTGGGTGGCGAGGGCGACCGTGCGGGCGAACACCGACACCACGTCGGCCGACCGGACGGCCGGCACCACGCCCGTGCACGGGAGCCGCCCGACGGTCGGTTTGAGGCCGACGATGCCGCAGAACGCGGCGGGCACCCGACCCGAACCGGCGGTGTCGGTGCCGAGGGCGAAGTCGACCAACCCACGGGCGACCGCCACCGCCGAACCGCTGCTCGATCCGCCCGGCACCAGCCGGGCGTCGTGGGGGTTGCGGGGGGTGCCGTAGGGCGAGCGGGTGCCGACGAGGCCGGTGGCGAACTGGTCGAGGTTGGTCGTGCCGACCGGCACGGCGCCCGCAGCGGTGAGACGGGCGACGACCGTGGCCGACGTCTCGGGCCGGGAGGCGAACGACGGGCAGCCGGCCGTGGTGACCAGGCCCTCGACGTCGATGTTGCCCTTGGCCGCGAACGTCAGCCCCCGGAGCGGGACCTCGGCGGCGGGTCTGGCGTCGATCTCGTCGGCCAGCCTCCGGAGAACGGCCGGTTCATGGAGGTGGACGAAGATCGCCTCGTCGTCGAGGACGTCGAGCCGATCGAGGAACGCTTCGACCGCGGCGCGTGCCGTCACGAGGCGAGGGAGGCGAGCAGGGCCGACGACGGGGCGACCGCTCCGAAGACGCCGCCCTGCATCGTGATCATCTTGAGCGCCGCCAGGTAGTTGCCGTGATCGGTGGCGCCGGTGCAGTCCTCGAGCAGGAGGCACTCGAAGCCGCGGTCGTTGGCCTCTCGCATCGTGGTGTGGACGCAGACGTCGGTGGTGATGCCGGTGAAGATCAGGTGGGTGACGCCCTTGTTGCGCAACAGCAGCTCGAGGTCGGTGGCGTAGAAGCTCCCCTTGCCGGGCTTGTCGATGATGTCCTCGCCCTCGATCGGGTAGACCTCGGGCACGATGTCCCAGCCGGGCTCGCCTCGCACGAGGATGCGGCCACACGGGCCGGCGTCGCCGATGCCGGCGCCGATCTGTTGGGAACGCCAGAGCTTGTTGGCCGGCAGGTCGGCCAGGTCGGGGCGGTGGCCCTCACGAGTGTGGATGATGTGGAGCCCGGACTCGCGGGCGGCGGCCAACACGGCGGCGGTCGGTTCGAGCCCGGCCCGGGTGAGGTTCAGGTCGTAGCCCATGGCGTCGACGTAGCCGCCGGGTCCGCAGAAGTCGGTCTGCCAGTCGATCAGCATGAGGGCGGTGGTGGCCGGGTCGAACGAGCCGTCGTAGGGCCAGGCGTAGGGGTCGGCCTCGACGGCCGGGAAGGTGGTCATGGGTTCCTCCGCATGCGGGTCGGTCAGTATTGGTGGGGTCGGTGTTGGTGAGGTCGGTGTGGTGGGGTCATCGGTTTGGTTGAGCGGTCAGCGCGGCGATCACGTGCTCGGTCGCGCCCACGGCGCCGAAGATGCCGCCCGACATCTCGATGCTCGAGATCGACGCGGCGCGCAGCTCGTCGGTCAGACAGAGGCAGGCGTCGGCGACGACGAGGCACTCGTAGCCCCGGTCGTTGGCTCGACGCAGGGTGGAGTGCACGGTCGCCTCGAAGCCGTGGCCGGCGACGAGGAGCTGGTCGCGGCTGCGGCGGCGGAGTTCGGCGTCGAGCGACGATCCGTAGAAGCCGTCGACCCCGGCCGCGGTCACGACGAGATCGCCGGGTTCCGTGGCGAACGGGCCAGCGGATGCGGCGAGGGTGGGAGCGGGCCGGCCGATCGGGACGTGGTGGATGGCGACGACGAGGGCGCCGGCGTCACGCCCGGCCTGGACGAGGGCGGCGAGCCGAGCCGAGGCGGACGGGTCGGCGGGCGTTCGGGCACCCCAATGGTCGTCGGCACCGCAGACGACGATGGCGAGCCGGTCGACGTCGAGCTCGGCGTCGAAGGGCCAGGCGTAGGGGGTGGTGGCGGCGACGTGGGTCATGGGAGCTGGCGAGGGTCAGAAGGTGAGCGACGAGGTGATGAGTCGGACGAAGAGGTCGGGGGCGTCGAGGTGGATCAGGTGGCCGCAGTCGGGTACGACGACGCTGGTGGCGCCGGCCGCCGCGAGGGTGGCGGCCACTCGGTGCCGTTCCGGGCCGGAGCGAGCGCCGACGCTGGTGCGGTGGGGCACGGCGACCTCGGCGAGGTCGCCCTCGGCCGGTTGGAACGACGAGAAGGCGGCGACGTCGGCCGGCACGACGTCGGCGTGCCGGGCGAACCAGGCGTCGGCGTCGGCGCCGAGGTCGCTCCACCGAGGTCCGTAGAGGCCCCGACAGAACGACGCCGCGGACGACGCCGTCGGATCAGCGGCGAGCTCGGTTGCCGCATCGGCGACCCGACGACCGAGCACCGGTTCGAGCGCCCCGATCAACGGCTCGTGGGTGACGATGCCCCGCAGTGCGCCGGCCACGTCCGGGCCGAGTCGGCCCGCCGCCGACTCGATCCCGAGGGCCAACGCCAACGTGGCGCCACCGCTGACTCCCGCCACCACGGCCGGTCGGTGTTCGACGACGACGGCGGCGAGCGCTCGGAGCTGGGCCCCGAAGGCGGTCTCGCCACCGTCGTATGGCGGCCGCGTCCACGTGACGACCTCGCAGCCCGTCTCGGCGGCGACCCGTTCGGTCACCGCCGAGAACGATCCGGGCCACAGACCGACGCCGTGGACGACGACCGCCGTCGTCACTCGAGCGACCCCTCGACGCCGGCGACGAACCAGGAGGCGAAGCCCATCAGCTCGTCGAGTTCGGTGTAGGTCGGGGCCGTGCCGTCGGGGATGCGGACCTCGCCGTCACGGTCGGAGATCGGTCCGGCGAAGATGTTGAAGTCGCCGACCCCGTCGCCGTCCTCATCGGCGGTGAGCGACGCCAGCGCATCGGCGACGGCCGCCTTGGTGTCGTCGTCGACGACGGCCCCGAACTCGGAGGGTTCGAAGGCGACGAAGGGCGCATCGGCGTCCTGGTAGCCGATGCGGTAGTCGCCGTTGTAGGGGCTGGCGACGAACTCGCCGGCGATCATCGTCTCGACGATGTCGACATAGAGCGGCGTCCAGGCCCAGTCCGAGCCGGTGATCCAACCCTCGGGGGCGAGCTCGGAGGCGTCGTAGTGGTAGCCGACCGAGTAGGCGCCGGCCGCTTCGGCCGTCTCGATGATGGTCTTGGTGCAGTCCTGGTGCTGGGTGAGCACATCGGCGCCCTGATCGAGCAACGTCTGGGCGGCCTGGGCCTGCTTGGCCGGGTCGCACCAGTCGGCCGTCGACACGGCGATCACCTCGGCGTCGGGGTTGACGCTCTGGGCGCCGAGGGCGAAGGCGTTGATGTTCTGCAGGGTCTGCGGGATCGGGAAGGCGTAGATGTAGCCCATCGTGTTGGACTCGGTGACCGAGCCGGCGGCGATACCGGCGAGGTAGACCGGCTCGAACACCGACGCGAAGTAGGTGCCGAGGTTGTCGAGGGGCTCATCGAGCGAGCTCTCGAGCTGGCCCTGGTGCACGACGCAGACGTCCGGGTGGGCGGCCGCCACCTCGACGGCGGGCTGGAAGTGGCCGTAGCTGGTGGGGAACAGGATCGTGGCGCCCTGGGCGATCATGTCCTCCATCACCGGCACGGCGTCCTCGATCGTCTCGGGCACGTTCTCGGCGTGCAGGACCTCGACGCCGGTGCTCTCCCCCATCGCCACCGCCGCTTCGTAGGCGGCCTGGTTGTAGCCGAAGTCGTCCTTGGGGCCGACGTAGAGGAAGCCGACGGTGGTGGCGCCGGCACCACAGGCGTCGCTGTCGGCCGCCGCGTCCTCGCCGCCGTCATCGGTGCTGTCGGCAGCGCTGTCGTCAGTGGCTTCTTCCGACGAGTCGGTCGACGAGCCGGCGTCGGATCCATCCTCGGCGTCGCTGCCGCCACAGGCGGCGGCCACGAGGCCGAACGCCAGCAGCAAGGCCAGCAGCCTCGTGAGTTGGGTGGTCGGGAGCTTCATGGGGTTCCTCCGGTTGGTGACGAGAGATCAGGCGCCGCCGGTGTCGAACACCGAGTCGAGCGATTCGGGGGCGGCGTGGCGTCGGCGGCCGCTCAGCAGGGCGAGCACGGCCAGCACGACGAGGTAGGGGATGGCGTCGAGGACAAAGATCGAGATGCCGGCGCCGCGGGCCTGGAGTTCGAGTTCGAAGGCGACCGCGCCGCTGAACAGGTAGGCGCCGGCGATCGTGAGGAGCGGGTTCCAGCCGGCGAAGATCACGAGGGCGACGGCGATGAATCCCTTGCCGGCCACCATGTCCTCGCTCCAGGTGCGGGCGAAGGCGGTGGCGAGCTGGGCGCCGCCGAGGCCGGCGAGGGCCCCACCGATGGCGACCGCCGTCCAGCGCACACGGGCCGGAGAGGTGCCCATGGTCGACAGGACGTCCGGCCGCTCACCGGCGGCCCGGATCCGGAGCCCGAGGCCGGTGCGATAGAGCAGCCACCAGGCGGCGGGCACGATCGCGAACGACAGATAGGTGAGGGGGTCGTGGTCGAACAGGATCGGTCCGAGGAAAGGGAGGTCGGCGAGGCCGGGGATCGCCACCGACTCGAAGGGCACGACACCCTGCGAGACGTAGCCCTGGCCGTAGAGCGACGTGAGGCCGATGCCGAGGAACGTCACGGCCAGCCCGGTGGCCACCTGGTTGGCGCCACGGGTGATCACGAGCAGGGCGTGGACGAGCGACAGGGCGAGCCCGGCGACGAGGCCGGCGACGGCGCCGAGCCACGGGCTGCCGGTCTCGACGCCGATGGCGTAGGCGGCGAGGGCGCCGGCCAGCATCGAGCCCTCGGTCCCGAGGTTGAGCACGCCGGAGCGTTCGGTGATCGTCTCGCCGACGGTGGCGTAGACGATCGAGGTGCCGCCCCGCACCGCGCCGACCAGGATCGCCTCGATCATGCGAAGACTCCGTTCATGCCGACGCCCCCTTGCGCCCGGGTCGGGCTTGGCCCCAGCCGAGGATCGCCAGCAACAGCAGGGCCATCAGGATCGACACCGACGCCGCCGACAGGCCGGCCCGGATCTTCAGACCGTTGCCGCCGACGGCGATGACGGCGAGCAGGGCGGCCGAGCCGATCGCCTGGATCGGGTGCTGGCGCACCATCCAGGCGGCCAGGATCCCGGTGAACCCGTAGCCCGCCATCATCGACTGGCGGAGCTGGTTCTCGACGCCCGCCATCTGCAGCATGCCGCCGAGACCGGCGAGGGCGCCGCCGGCCATCAGCGCCGAGGTGGCGAGTCGGCCCGAGCGGAGACCGGCCCGGCGGGCGGCCTCGGGGTTGCCGCCGAGCACCCGCAGATCGAAGCCCCAACGGCTCCACCGCAGCACGGCCCAGACCGCCACCGCCGCCACGATGGCGACGATGAACCCCACGTGGACGCGGCCCCACAGGATCGGCAACGATTCGGAGTCCTCGAGGACCCGGGAGCGGGGGAAGCCCGTGGCGGCCGGGTCCTTCCAGCGACCGAACACCAGCCACCCCAGCACGAGGAGGGCGACGTAGTTGAGCAGCAGGGTGCTGATGCCCTCGTTGGTGCCGGTGGTCTCGCGCATGACGGCGGCGATGCCGGCCCACAGGGCAGCGGCCAGCATCGCCGCCGAGGCCATGAGGACGAGGGTGAGGGTGCGGGGTAGCGCCTGGCCGAGGGCGTTGGCCATCGCCATCGAGCCGACGGCGCCGATGAGGAGCTGGCCTTCGCCGCCGATGTTGAACAGGCCGGCCCGGGCGGGGACGATCACGGCGAGGGCGGCCAGCAGGTAGGGGGTGAGGCGCACGAGCACGTCGCCGAAGCTGTTGGCGTCGCGGGTGACCGAACTCCACATCGCCTGGTAGCCGGCGACCGGGTCGCTCCCGTTCACCACGAGCAGGAGGGCGAACACGACGAGGGTGGCGGCGACGGCGAGGACCGGACGGAGCGTGTTCACGCCGACCTTCGTTCCGGCGTTCATGCGGCCGCCCCCAGCATCATCTGGCCGAGCTGTCGGCGGTCGGTGGCCTCGGCGGCGACCGAGGGCAGGGCGTGGCCGTCGTGGAGGACGACGATGCGATCGCAGACCGACAGCAGTTCGTCGAGGTCCTCGCTGATCATCAGCACCCCGGCGCCGGCCAGGCACCGATCGCGGACCATGCCGAGGCCGGTGCGCACCGTCGCGATGTCGAGGCCGCGGCTCGGGTAGGCGAGGACGAGGAGGTCGGCCTCGGCCGCGAGGGCCCGGGCGTAGAAGACGCGTTGGATGTTGCCGCCCGAGAGGGTGCCGACGTCACGGTCGAGGCCGGCGACCGACAGGGCGTCGAGCTCGGGACGCCCGGTCGCCCACTGGCGCACCGCCTTCCAGTTCATGCGGAGTCGACCGCGTCCCTCGCGTCGACCGAGGCCGAGGGTCTGCAACACGCTGAGGCCGGGGACGACGCCATCGGCGATCGGGTCCTCGGGCACGCCGACGGCACCGGCGTCGAGGGCGGAGCGAGGGTCGTTCGAGTGGACGAGACGGCCGGCGACGTGGACCTGGCCGTGGTGGTAGGGGCGCAGGCCGAGCACCGCTTCGTAGAGCTCACGCTGGCCCGATCCGGCGACCCCGGCGACGCCGAGCCATTCGCCGGCTTCGACCCTCAGGTCGATGCCGCGCAGGGCCACGCCGCCGCGGTCGTCGGCCACGTCGATGCCCCGCACGAGCAACGCCGCCTCACCGGCGGGGGCGACGCCGGGGGCGCCGGCCAGGGGGCGCACGGTCGTACCGACCATCGCCTCGACCAGTTCGTCGTCGTCGAGGGAGTCGGGTGCGACGCCGTCGCAGATCAGTTGGCCGCCGCGCAGCACGGTGAGCCGGTCGGCGTTGGCTCGTGCCTCGCGCAGCTTGTGGGTGATGAGGACGACGGCGAGGCCGGCCGCCTTGAGGTCGGCGACCGTGGCGAAGAGGGCGTCGACCTCTTGGGGTGCGAGGGCGCTCGTCGGTTCGTCGAGGATCACGACCCGGGCGCCGACCATCAGCACCCGCAGGATCTCGACGTGTTGGCGCTCGGCGAGGGAGAGCTGACGGACCAGTGCGTCGGGGCGCACGGTGAGCGAGTAGCGCTCGGCCGCCTCGGCGACCGAGCGGCGCAGGGCCGGGGTGGCGTGGCCCGTGCCGTCGAGGGCGAGGGCGATGTTCTCGGCGACGGTGAGGGCGGGGATGAGCCGCAGGTCCTGGAACACCATGCCGATGCCGTGGGCTCGGGCGGTGGCCGGCGAGTCGAGGTCGACCGTCGTGCCGTCGACGAGGATCTCGCCGCCGGCGAGCGGGTTGAGCCCGTAGAGGGCCTTCATCAGGGTGCTCTTGCCGGCGCCGTTCTCGCCGAGCAGGGCGTGGACCTCGCCGGCGTGGAGGCGCAGGTTGACCGCGTCGTTGGCGACGAGGTCGCCGAAACGAACGGTGACGCTTCGCGCCTCGACGACGGGGGGCACCGCGTCGGGAGGCACCGTATCGGTGGTGCCCGGCTCAGTCACGGCGACCGCCGAGCATGCGGCTGAGGGCGAGGGCGGCCCGCTGTTCGACGACCTGTTCCGACACCTCGAGATGGCGGCTCAGTTGCTCGCCGGCGGCGTCGGCCCCGTCGCCGAGCAGGGCGCGCAGGATGCCGGTGTGTTCCGAGATCGTGTCGGCCACCCGGTCGGCGGTCAGGAAGTCGTGCATGCGGACCATGCGGATCCGCTCGTTGACGCCGGTGAGCACCCCGACGAGGGCCTGGTTGCCGGCGGCACCCGCGAGGCGGAGGTGGAAGTCCTCGTCGTGGAGGACGAACTCGGGGCCGCACTCGTCGTCGGAGGTGGGGACCTCCATGCTCGACCACTCGGCGAGCAGGTCCTCGAGGTGGCCGGTGTCGTGGTCGCCTCGGCCGAGGGCGGTGAACTCGAGGCCGCGGCGGACCTCGTAGAGCTCGCTGATCGTGTGGAGGTCGGGGGCCGCCGGGGAGAAACCGCCGTCGGGGAGCCGGACGACGAGGCCTTCGGCGTGGAGGCGGCCGAGGGCCTCGCGCACCGGGGTGCGCGACATGCCGAGGCGGTCGGCGAGCGAGTTCTCGCCCAGCCGCACCCCGAGGGGGTAGTCGCCCAGCAGGAGGCGGTGTTTCAGCTCGCGGTAGGCCTCGGCGCCGCGCGCCGGACGAGCCGGCGACGCCGA
>JAWSVN010000111.1:4364-30440 GCA_033851875.1 Acidimicrobiales bacterium | reverse complement strand
TCGTCGAAGCCCGCGAGCTCCGTCGCCTGGCCGCCAAGACGGTGCACGACGAGGTCGACGACTATCTGCGGCGGCGCGGCTACCTCGACGTCTGACCCCGTCGGATCGACCGAACCGGGCACGCACCCGGACCCGCAACCCACGAGCGCTCGGGCCCCTGGTCCGAGCGCTCGCGCGTCCCGCGTCCGACGGCGCCGAGCGAGCGCCCGGTGACGCCCGGCGACCTTGTCACCCACTAGTGACCTTCGGCCATGGTGGGGCGTTGGTGACAAGGTGAAACTCCCTGTACGTGCTCGCACCGTCGCCAGCACGGAGTTGGGATTGCACGTGAGCGAGAACGTTCCGAGGATCGGGCTGGTGTTGGGTGCCGGAGGGATCGCCGGGTACTCCTTCCACGCAGGCGCGATGGCTGCGCTCCACGAGGCGACGGGCTGGGATCCCCGCACGGCCGACATCATCGTCGGCACCTCGGCGGGTTCGAGCGTCGGCGCCGTGTTGCGGGGCAACGTGTCCGTGCCCGAGCTCGTCAGTCGGATCCTGTCGGTTCCCACCGACGCCCAGGGCATGGACCGCTTGCGGCGCGTGGCCGGCCGAGGCCAGACCCGCATCGACGCCCGCGCCATCCTCCCGTCGTCTCCCCGGTACCTGGCCAGGGAGTTGATCGGCATGCCGAAGCTCGACCACGACGTCGGCACCCTGCTCGCCGCCGCGCTCCCCCCGGGCGTCCTCGACACCGCCGTGCTCGGGGAACAGGCCGACGTCCTGCACCCCGACGGCTGGCCGGAACGCCCGCTCTGGGTGTGCGCCGTCAACCTCGACCGAGGGGGGCTCACCGTGTTCGGGCGGGACCGCACCGACACGTCGGTCGGCGACGCCGTCGCCGCCAGCTGTGCCATCCCGGCCTGGTTCCGTCCCGTCCAGGTCGGCGCCCACCGTCACGTCGACGGCGGCATGCGTTCACCGACCAATGCCGACCTGCTCGCCGAGGAGGACCTCGACCTCGTCGTCGTCCTGTCGCCGATGTCCGCGAGCCGGTTCGACCGGCGGTCGCCCCTCGGCTCGTTCCTGCGGTTCCTCCCGTCTCGCCAGCTCCGACGAGAGGTCGGCCACCTTCACCGGGCGGACATCCCGACCATCGTGCTCGAACCGGACGACGACATCGGTCGGGTGATGGGACTCAACCCGATGGACCCCACCAAGGTCGTCCCCGTGCTCGCCGAGTCGGCGATGGCGATCGCCGAACACCTCGAGGAGGTGGTCGATGACGACGCCCTCGATCTCCTCGCCCTCGCCGGCCGACGACTCACGTCGCCGGCCGACGTGCCCTACCCGCTCTGACCCGACCTCTGCCCATCACCGACCTCTGCCCACCACCGACCTCTGTGGAACCGACATGGAACGCCTGACCGCCAACGACGCCGCCTTCCTCGATCTCGAGGACGAAGTGAGCGCGATGCACAGCGTGACCGTCGCGACCTTCGAGGGCCCCGAACCGCCCGCCGACGAACTCGCCCGACGGGTCGCAGAACGCACCGCCGCCGTCCCCCGCCTTCGCCAGCGCCTCGCCGAGGTCCCGCTCGACCTGGCCCGCCCGCTGTGGATCGACGACACCGAGTTCGACCTCGACTACCACCTGCGACACACGGGCCTGCCCTCGGACCCCACGACCGGCGACCTCGCGAACCTCGTCGGCCGCCTCCTGTCCCAGCGCCTCGACCGCGGCAAGCCGCTGTGGGAACTGTGGATCGTCAGCGGCCTGCCCGACGACCGGTGGGCCATCATCTCGAAGGTCCACTACGCGTTGGTCGACGGGGTCTCCGGCGCCGATCCGCTGTCGATGGTGATCGACCAGATCCGCGGTGTCCGATCCCCGAAACCCTGGATCCCGCGACCCCGCCCGAGCCAACGCCGCCTCCTGAGCGACGCGGCGGCGACCCTCGTCCTCGATCCGTTCGAACAGTGGCGGTTCGTGCGACGCACGTTCGTCGACCCGATCCGCTCCGCGGCCGCTCACGTGACCGCCGGTGACGACCGGGGTCCGTTCGAGGGATTGACCGGCGCGGTCGGGCCCCACCGACGCTGGCACCGCATCACCGTCGACGCCGCCGACATCGCCCAGCTCCGCGACCGCCACGAGGTGGCCACCAACGACGTCGTCCTCGCCCTCATCACCCTCGGATTCCGGGCCATGCTGGCCACCCGCGACGAGCCGATCCCGACGTCGATCCGGACCCTGGCGCCGCTGGCGATGGCCACCGGCGACCACTTCACCAACGAGATTTCCGCGCTCGAAGCCGACCTGCCCGTCGGCGAGGCCGACTTCGACGACGTCGTCCGCCTCATCCACGAGCAGACACACCACCTGTCGGGCACCGCCAAGGCGGTCGCCGGCGCGACGCTGGCCGAGCTTCCCGGCCTGGTCGCCCCGACCCTGTGCGGCCTCGGGCTGCGGGCCGCCACCACGGTCGGGGCCCGGCTGAGCGACGTCCAGACGGTCACCGTCAACGCCCCGGGACCGGGGCACGAGATCTCCGTGCTCGATCGTCAGATGGTCGAGCTGTACCCGGCGATGCCCCTCGTCTCGCGTGTGCGAGTGGCCGTCGGGGTCATGAGCTACCGGGGCCGCTTCGGCTTCGGCGTCACCGGCGACCGTGACGCAGGGCTCGAGATCGCCGCCATGGCCAACGAGATCGGGCGAGCCGCCCGGGAGGCCGTCGTCCCGCTCTGACAGAGCAAGCAAGAGAGCAAACAAGGGGGAATCATGAAAAGGGGACCAACGGACCGGGTCCTGAGTGTGCAGAACCTCGAGGTCGTCTACAGCGACGTCATCGTGGCGTTGCGAGGCGTCAGCCTCGAGGTGCCCTCGGGCTCGATCGTCGCATTGCTCGGGGCCAACGGCGCCGGGAAGACCACCGTGTTGCGGGCCGTCAGCGGCCTGCTCACCAGCCACCGAGGCAAGATCACCAAGGGCTCGATCTGTCTCGGCGACGACGACCTACTCGACCGCACCGCGGCCAGCATCGTCGGGCACGGCATGGCCCAGGTGATGGAGGGCCGGCGCATCTTCCCCGAACTGACAGTGCAGGAGAACCTCCGGGCGGGGGCGATCGTGCGGCGACCGGGACGGGAAGAACTCGAGGCCGGCTACGACGAGGTGCGCGACCTGTTCCCCGTCCTCGCCGACCGGTGGGATTCGATCGCCGGCTATCTGTCGGGTGGCGAGCAACAGATGGTCGCCATCGGCCAAGCGCTGATGGCACGCCCCGAGCTGCTCCTCCTCGACGAACCGTCGCTCGGCCTCGCCCCTCGGATCATCGACCAGATCCGAGACGTCGTCGTCGACATCAACCGACGGGGCACGGGCGTGTTGCTGATCGAACAGAACGCCAACATGGCGCTCTCGATCGCCGACCACGCCTACATCCTCGAGAACGGCAAAGTCGTCAAGGACGGTTCGGGCGACGAACTCCGAGCCGACCGCAACGTGCAGGAGATCTACCTCGGGGTGGGGTCGGAGGGCCGGACCCGCCTCGATCAGGTGAAGAGCTACCGGCGCCAGAAGCAGTGGAGCTCGTGATGGCCGCCGACACCGAAGGCCCCGACCTCGATCTCACGGCCGACGACCCGACGCGGGGTGGGCCGAACGTCCTCCTCGACGTGCGCGACGTCTCGCTCAGCTTCGGCGGCGTCGATGCGCTCACCGACGTCTCGTATCAAGTCCGGGAGGGCGAGTTGTTCGCCGTCATCGGACCGAACGGCGCCGGCAAGACGTCGATCTTCAACTGCCTCAACGCTGTCTATCGACCGCAGCGGGGACAGGCCCTCCTCGACGGTGAAGACCTGCTCGCCATGAAGCCCGCCGACACCGCGGAGCGGGGCGTCGCCCGCACGTTCCAGAACCTGGCGCTGTTCGAGAACCTCTCGGTGATCGACAACCTGATGCTCGGCCGCCATCACCTGCTGAGGTCCGGTCCGTTCGCCGGACCGCTGTGGTGGGGCAAGGCCCGCCGCGAGGAGCGTGAACACCGGGCCCGCTGCGCCGAGATCGCCGACTTCCTCGACCTGGACGGCCACGGCCTGGCCCCGGTCGGGACCCTGCCCTACGGCGTCCAGAAGCGCATCGAACTCGGCCGGGCGCTCGCCATGGAGCCCCGCGTCCTCCTCCTCGACGAGCCGGTCGCCGGCATGAACCAGGAGGAGACCGAGATCACCGCCCACGACATCGTCCAGATCCGCCGGGAGCTCGGCATCACCACGATCCTCGTCGAACACGCCATGGACCTCGTGATGGACCTCGCCGATCGAGTGATGGTCCTCGACTTCGGCAAGGTCGTCGCCATCGGCACGCCGGATCAGATCCAGTCGAACGAGCGTGTCCACGAGGTCTACCTGGGGAGCGCGACCGCCAAGGAGGGCGCAACATGACCGCCGCATCCACCTCCGCCGGGACCGACGATCTGGTGATCGTCCCGGCCGACGAACCCGCCGTCACCGGGGACCCGACCCGGCAGGCGACGCTGCCGGCGATGCTGGCGGCGCGAGCCTCGGCCGCTCCCGCCCGGACCGCGCTCCGACACCACCACCAGAGTGTGTGGCGGACGATCACGTGGTCCGACTACGCCGCCCGCTCGGCCCGGGTCGGCCAGGGACTCCGAGCGCTCGGGGTCACCGAGGGCGACCGGATCGCCGTCCATTCCGAGAACCGCCCCGAGTGGCTCTTCGCCGACATCGGCGGCCAGGGCATCGGCGCGGTCCCGGTCGGCGTCTACCCGACCTCGCCGGCCGGCGAGGTCGAGTATCTGCTCGGGCACTCGGAGGCCAAGGTGTTGATCGCCGAGGACGAGGAACAGCTCGACAAGGCGCTCGAGGTCCGCGACCGGCTCCCGCACCTGCGTCACATCGTGGTGATCGACGCCAACACGGTCCTCCATCACCTCGACGATCCGATGATCTCGACCTTCGCCGACCTCGAAGCACTCGGCGCCGGCCACGAGGGCGCCTGGTTCGCCGGCCTCGAACGCCTCGACCCGGACGCTCCGGCCCTGATCGTCTACACGTCGGGCACGACCGGCCCGCCCAAGGGCGCGGTGCTGAGCCACGCCAACCTCGTCGCCGCCGCCGCTTCGTTCAGCCAGGCGTTCGACTCGACGCAGCGCGACGAGGTCCTGAGCTACCTGCCGCTCTGCCACATCGCCGAACGGCTCAGCTCGGCCATCAACGCCCTGTGGGTCGGCTACGTCGTCAACTTCGGCCGAGGCGGCCCGTTCTTCGCCAACGACCTGCGAGACGTGCAGCCGACGATCTTCCTCGGCGTGCCCCGGGTGTGGGAGAAGATGGCGGCGACGGTCGAGATCCGCATGAGCGACGCGTCCGGGCTCAAGCGCAGCCTCTACCACCGCTCGGTCAACCTCGGCCGGCGACTGGCCCGCGACCGCATGGACGGCCGCTACCCGCTCACCAACCGGTTCCTCGGCCGGCTGTTGTGGGTGGTGGTCTTCCGGGCACTGCGGGAGAAGCTCGGCCTGCGCCGGGTCCGCATCGCCATCTCGGGGGCCGCCCCGATCGCACCCCAGCTCCTCGAGTACTTCTGGGCGATCGGTGTGCCGGTGACCGAGGGCTACGGCCAGACCGAGAACACGGCGGTGGCGACCTCGACCCCGATCGACGACGTCCGGCTGGGCAAGGTCGGCAAGGCCCTGCCCGGGGTCGAGATCAGCATCGCCGACAACGGCGAGATCCTCACCCGCTCGGCCGCCAACTTCATCGGCTACCTCAAGGACCCCGAGGCGACGGCCGAGACGATCGACGCGGAGGGTTGGCTCCACACCGGTGACGTCGGCGAACTCGACGCCGCCGGCTTCCTGACGATCACCGACCGGGTCAAGGACCTGATCATCACCGCCGGCGGCAAGAACATCTCGCCGAGCGAGATCGAGAACCACCTGAAGGTCTCCCCCTACGTCAAGGAGGCCGTCGTGATCGGCGACGGTCGCAAGTACCTGATCGCCCTGATCGGCATCGAGTACGACACCGTCGGCGACTGGGCGGCCCGCAAGGAGATCCCCTACACGACCTACGGCGACCTCTCGTCGAAGCCGGAGGTCGTCGACCTCGTCGACGAGTGGGTCGACCACGTCAACCGTGAACTGGCCCGGGTCGAGCAGATCAAGGCGTTCCGGCTCCTTCCCACCGAACTCGACCACGAGGGCGGCCAGCTGACCGCCACCCAGAAGGTGAAACGACGGGCCGTCGAGGACGCCTTCCCCGACCTCATCGAGGAGGCCTACCGATGACCGACTTCCTGCAACTCTGCTTCGCCGGGCTCTCGCTCGGTTCCCGCTACGCCCTCGTCGCCCTCGGCTTCGTGGTGATCCATCGGGCGACCGGGGTGATCAACTTCGCCCAGGGGTCGATCGTCGCCCTCGGCGCCTACTTCACCTACAACGCCCACGTCACCTGGGGGCTGCCGTTCGTCGTGGCAGCGATCCTGGCCGTCGCCGGGACGGCGGCGGTCGGCATCGCCGTCGAGCGGGTCCTCCTGCGTCGCATGACGGGCCAGCCGGTGTTCTCGGTGATCATGGTGACGATCGGGTTGTTGTTCGTGATCGACCAGGTGATCACGATGATCTGGAGCCAGAACGCCCAGAACCTCGGCGACCCCTGGGGGATCGACACGATCACGGCCGGTGGCCTGGTGATGGCCACGGTCGACCTCTGGTCGATCCTGCTGGCGGTCGCCGTCGTCGCCGCCTTCTACGTCTTCTTCCGCTGGTCGAGCACCGGCCTCGCGATGCGAGCCGTCGCCATCGACGAGGAGGCGGCCCAGGCCCGTGGCATCTCGGTCCGCCGGGTGGTCGCCACCGCCTGGGCGATCGCCGGCATGGTGGCCGCGGTCGCCGGGCTCACCCTGGCCTCCGGGCCCGCCGCCCTGCGGCCCTCGGTCGGCCTGATCGCCCTGGCCGCCTTCCCCGCCATGATCCTCGGCGGTCTCGACTCGCCCCTCGGCGCCGTCGTCGGCGGCGTGATCATCGGCGTCACCCAGATCCTCACCGCCGGCTACCAGCCGTCCCACGCCGCCTTCCTCGGCGATGACTTCGCCTCGGTCACCCCCTACGTGGTGATGATCCTGATCCTGATGGTGCGTCCCTACGGCCTGTTCGGCCAGAAGGAGGTGGAACGGCTGTGACCGCTCCCACGCTCTCCCGCATTCCCTCGTGGCTTCCCGAGCGCGACTCGGCCAACCCCCGCATGGTGCGTGACCACCTCGACGCCGTCGGGTTGTGGCACTCGGTGTGGCGACGCACCGGCCTGGTCGTCGGCGCCCTCGTCTACCTCGCGGCGCCCATGGTCTTCTCCGACTTCCAGTTGTCGGTCCTCGACTACGCCGGCATCGCGGCCGTCGGTGCCATCGGGCTCAACGTACTGACCGGCTACACGGGCCAGATCTCGCTGGGCCACGGCTTCTTCCTCGGCGCCGGCGCCTACACGGCCGCCTACGTCGGAGGCGAACTCGCGCTGCCCCTTCCCCTGTGGCTCGGAGCGTGCGCCGCCATCGGCGCCCTCGTCGGCCTGGTGATCGGGCCGTTCGCGCTGCGCCTGCGGGGCAGCTACCTCGCCATCATCACCCTCGGGCTGGTGTTCATCGGCCAGCACATCTTCGAGAACTGGGACTCGGTGACCGGCGGCCTGAACGGCACCGCCGTGTCGGCTCCGGTCGCCCTCGGCCCCCTCGACTTCGCCGACCTCTCGATCGGTGGCGCCGAGCTGTCGCGCGACGCCGGCTACTTCTATCTGATCTGGGGCGCGGTCGCCGTGGTGGCCCTGCTGGTGAAGAACCTGATGCGGACCCGATTGGGCCGAGCGTTCCAGGCGGTGCGCGATCGCGACGCGGCGGCCGAGGTCATCGGGGTCCGGCTGGCCCGCACCAAGGTCATGTCGTTCGTCGTCTCGAGCTCGTTGGCGGCGGTGGCGGGCGGGCTCTACGGCTCGTACCAGCGGTTCGTGAACCCCGAGGAGTTCGGCCTGTTCCTCTCGATCGAGTACGTGGCGATCATCGTGATCGGCGGTATCGCCACCGTCTACGGGCCGGTGCTCGGTGCCTTGTTCATCACCGCCGTGCCGTTCCTCATCGAGGAGTGGAGCCACCGGATCCCCGGCGTCGCGACCGAGGCCGGCGAATCGGGCATCACCGTCTTCGCCCTCAACCAGGCGCTCTTCGGCCTGCTGATCATCTTGTTCCTCGTCGTCGAGCCCCGCGGCCTGGCCGCCCTGTGGCTCCGCATCCGGGTCTACTTCCAGGCCTGGCCCTTCTCGTACTGAACCCCGCAGTCGAACCACACCCACAACCAAACACACCGTGTCCTGACCAAGGAGGCTCATCATGGGTACGAAGAAGAACGGGGGCCGATTCCCCCGTTGGCTCACACTGTTGGTGGCGACCGCGCTGTTCGGGGCGTCGTGTGGCGGCAGCAGCGGGGACGGCGGTGACGACGCCGCCGGCTCCGGGGAGACCGCCGCCGAAGGGTCCTCCGACGGCGGTGGGGCCGGCGAACCCGGCACCGTGCCGGGTTTCGACGGCACGACGATCAACGTCGGCGTGATGTCGGCGCTCTCGGGTCCCGCGGCGGTGATCGGCACCCAGCTCGCCGCCGGCCAGCAGGTCTACTTCGACTACCTCAACTCCGTGGGCGGCGTCGCCGGGACCTACCCGGTCGAGATCGTGCTCGAGGATCACCTCTACGACACGGCGACCGCGGTCCAGAAGTACGGCAAGATCAAGGACGACGTCGTCGTCCTGTCCCAGGTGATGGGCACCCCCGTCATCTTCGCCCTGCTGCCCCTGCTGACCGAGGACGGCATGATCGCCTCGCCGGCCTCACAGGACGCGTTCTGGGTCCAGGAGCAGTATCTGTATCCCGTGATCGAGCCCTACCAGATCGACGTGATCAACGGCGTCGACTACTACCTCGGCGCCGGGGGCGGTTCGGTCGACGACACGATCTGCGCCGTCATCCAGAACGACCTCTACGGCGAGGCCGGGCTGGAAGGTCTCGAGTACGCGGCGGAGTTCTACGGCTTCGAGATCGCGGCGACCGCCCGCTACGCGGCCGGCGACCAGGACTTCACCGCCCCGGTGACCGAGCTGGTCAACGCCGAGTGCGACATGGTCTACGCCACCGCGCTGCCGACCGAGTTCGGCGGCATCCTCGGGACCGCGGCGCAGACCGGCTTCACGCCTCGCTGGATCGCCCAGTCGCCGGCGTGGGTCGACGAGCTCGCGCTCACCGATCTCGCCCCCTACCTCGAGGCCTACGTGTGGATCACCGCCCTGGGCCGCGAGTGGGGCGACCCCGACTCGGTCGACATGACGACCATGATCGAGCGGGTGGCCCAGTTCAAGCCAGAACAGGAGCCGGACTACTACTTCACGTTCGGCTACCTCCAGGCGTGGGCCACCCACCAGCTCCTCGAGGAGGCCGTCGCCAACGGCGACCTGAGCCGTGAGGGGCTCGTGGCCGCGCTCGACGGGCTCGACGCGTTCGAATACGGCGACCTCGCACCGGCCTTCGCCTACGGGCCTCCCGGTGAGCGCAACCCGGCCCGAGCGACGACGATCTTCGCCGTCGACACGACCAAGCCGTTCGCGCTCGGTGCCCTCGAGAGCAACGTCGAGTCCGACGCCGCCATCGCCTACGAGTTCCCGGTCGGCGAGTAGCTCTCCCGGCGAGGAACGAACCGTTCCCCCAACCGGTGCCGGTCGTCTCTTCCCACGGTGCGGGGAGGAGGCGGCCGGCACCACCGCGCCCGGCGGGCGTCAGGCCCGGTTCGCCGCCTCTCTGCTTCGCCGCCTTCGCCTTCGCCGTCCGCTACTTCGACGATGTGTTCTTCGACGCCTTCTTCTTGGACGACGTCTTCTTCGCCTTCTTGGTGGGCGCCGCCTCGTTCGCAGCGGCCTTCGCCGCCTTGCCCGCGTCGAGGTCGATGACCTCGGCACCATCCTCGACCTCGACCTCGCCCTCGCCAGCGTCCTCTGGCGCGTCCGGCGCATAGAACGGTGCGAGATCGACGCCGAGCGCGTCGGCGAGGGACTGGAGGGCAGCGGGGGCCGAGTCGGCGATGTCCCAGAGATCGGGGACCAGATCACGGTCGGCGACCAGCCCGATGTCCATGGTCGAGTCGGTCGACTGCAGGGTGACGTTGAGGCCGACGCCGTCGGTGATCGCCGAGAGGGGAATGTTGTGCTCGAGCTTGGCCCCGTTCAGGTAGAGCGGGAACGGTGGGCCCGGCACGTTCGACACCACCACGTTGAACGGATTGTTGACCCACTTGGCCAACTTCGCCTCCGATGCGACCTTCGCCGCGAATTCGGCGAGGTAGGGCGGGGCCAGCCCGATCAGGTCGGGCAGCATCGTCGGCGGCAGTCCTCGGTGCTGCTCCTTGGCCGCCTGCATCCCGGCGCGCACGGCCCCGAGCCGGTCGAGCGGATCGTGCAGGTGGGTGGCCAGTGGCGCCAGCACCGAGGTGACCTTGTTGCCGGCTTCGGTCTCGCCCTCCTTGCGCAGCGACACCGGCACCATCGCGATCAGCGACTGCTCCGGGAGTTCGTCGTGGGCGAGCAGCCAGCCGCGCAACATGTCGCCGACCATCGCCATCACCACGTCGTTGATCGTCGCCCCGGCTGCGTTCTTGACCGCCTTGACCGCGGCGAGTGGCACGGTCGAGTAGGCGAAGCGACGATGCGGGCCGATCACGGTGTTGAACGAGGTGGCGGGGGCGGTCGAGGCGCGGCGCAGATCGTCGAGCACGGTTCGCTGCTTGCCGCCATAGAGCATCTGCGGTCGCGAGAGCGCCGAACCGAGCGACGGCAGCGCCTTGGCCACCATCGTGCCGGTCTTCGCGACCTCCCACGGCGAGAGCAGGAGATTGGTCGCCGCGCGCATCGCCATCGCCTGCGGCGACGGGGCGCGAAGCTCGACGCTCGGGCCGTCGTCGGGGCGAGGGGGCGAATCCGGGGTGAGGTCGACCACGGCGGCGAGCATCTCGACCCCGGCCTGTCCGTCGATGGCGGCGTGATGGATCTTCGACAACAGGCCGATCTTGTCACCGTCGACTCCCTCGATCACGTAGCACTCCCAGAGGGGACGCGAGCGGTCGAGGGGGCGTTCGTGGACACGGGCCACGAACGCTGCGAACGCCTCGCGACCCCCGTCGCCGGGGACCGCCACGCGGCGCAGGTGGTAGTCGAGGTCGAAATCGTCGTCGGGCACCCAGTAGGGCTGATCGATGCCGAACGGGACCCTCTTCAGCTTCTTGGTGTAGACGGGAAGCAGATGGAGCCTCGACAACAGGTGTTCGCGATAGCGAGGGAACGTCCAGGGTTCGGGCGACGTCGATGGGTCGCAGATGAGCAACCCGCTCACGTGGCCGACAGCGCTTCCCGACTCGAGTGCCAGGAAGCCGGCGTCGAGTCCCGTCAACTGTTCCATGGAGATCCCCCGTCTCGTGGCTAACAGTGTTCAACGTAAATGACGGTCCTCTGACGTCGACAGGGACGAAGGCCACTACCTGGCGTGTCGGTCCTCACTCGTCCGCGACGAACTCGCGGAGCCGATCGACATCGTGTTCGGTCATGCCGACTGCGGGGTCGGTGCGCACGAGCAGGGTCGGTGCCCCGCGTCCGCTCGCCCACGCCTCCGCGTCGGCGAACAGGTTGTCGTCGATCCACGCCACGGCCCGATCCCCGACGGCGTCGATCACGTCGGGCAGCTTGCGGGTGGCCGGCACCGTCGGACCGGTGTGGCCGCGGAACGTGATCACCTCGAGCGGGGGGATCCGCAGCAGGGGGCTGAACACCTCGTTGGCCCAGTGCTCCCAGGTCGTCGCCCAGGTGAGCTCGTAGGACGACGCGAGCTCGCGGAGCCAGACGCTGTGACGGCGCGAGTAGCGGACGTCGAACCGACCGTGGCGCACCTCGGTGAAACCGGCGGGTGTCGTGGGGCCCGTCGGGAACAGCACCCCCTCGACGTCGAGCAGCAGCAGGGGTCGGGAGTCGGCCACGCGTCCGAGTGTGACAGGCCACCGACGCCGGATGCCCGGCCGTGCCGCTCTGCGTGACACACCCCGTCACTAGGGTGGCTGCCGATGACCGAGACCTCTCCCGCCGAGCCGCACGTCGAACCGCCTCGTCCCTCCGACGACGAGGTGGCCGCCGAGCTGGCCGAGCACGTGATCGCTCTCGCCGGGCCCGACGCCCGCCCCCGCCCCGAACAGCTCGCCGCCGTCGCGGCCGTCGTCGCNNAAGATGCTGCGCCAGCGCGGCTGGGGGCCGACGCTGGTGGTGTCGCCCCTCCTGGCCCTGATGCGCGACCAGGTCGCGGCAGCCGAGCGCATCGGTCTCGTCGCCGAGACGATCAACTCGTCGAACCTCGACGCTTGGGCCGACATCGAGGCCCGCTTGGCCGACGACGCCATCGACCTGTTGCTGATCGCCCCCGAGCGGCTCGCCAATCCCGGCTTCCGAGCGCGGGTCTTCGACGGGCTCCGGCAGCGCCCGTTTGCCCTCGTGTGCGACGAGGCTCACTGCATCTCCGACTGGGGCCACGACTTCCGCCCCGACTACCGACGCCTGCGGCGCCTCCTCGACGAACTGCCGGCGTGGACACCGGTGCTGGCGACGACCGCCACGGCGAATGCGCGGGTGACCGACGACGTCGCTGCCCAGCTCGGCTCCGACACGCTCGTGTTGCGCACCTCGCTCGATCGTGAGGCGCTCCGCCTCAGCGTGATCGACCTCCCGGACGACGCCCACCGGTTGGCGTGGTTGGCCCAGGTGCTGCCCGAGCTGCCCGGGTCGGGCATCGTCTACGCCCTCACCCAGGCCCAGGCCGAGCAGACGGCCGCCTGGCTGCGGGGCCAGGGCCACGCCGTCGAGGCCTACACCGGCGGCGTCGACGCCGACCAGCGCCTCGAGCTCGAGGAGGGCCTGCGGGGCAACGAGCTGAAGGCGCTCGTGGCCACGAGCGCGCTCGGCATGGGCTTCGACAAGCCCGACCTGGCCTTCTGTGTCCATCTCGGCCTGCCGCCCTCCCCCGTCGCCTATTACCAGCAGATCGGCCGCGCCGGCCGCGCCCTCGAGCACGCCGAGGTGATCGCCGTGCCCCGTCCCGCCGAGGACGCGGCGGTGTGGCGCTGGTTCGAGTCGGTGTCGCTGCCGTCGGAAGAGCTGTGCTGGCGGGCCCTCGACCAGCTCGACTCCGCCCGGCCGACGTCGATCGCCGTGCTCGAGGGCGCGGTCAATCTCGGGCGCTCCCGCCTCAGCACGCTCATGAACATCCTCGAGGTCGACGGCGCCGTCGACCGCATCGACCGTGGCTGGATCCGAGCCGACCGCAGCTGGACCTACGACCACGAGCTGGCCCGCTCCCTCGGCGAACTGCGCCGGGCCGAGTCGGATCAGATGCTGGCGTGGGCCGAGCTCGACGGCTGTCGCCTCCGCTACCTGCGCGAGGCACTCGACGACGACGAGGCCGTCGACTGCGGGCGATGCGACAACTGCCGACGCGACGACCCCGACACCGCCACCTGGGCCCGAGAGCCCGACGCCGATCTGGTGCGCCGGGCCAACGCCGTGCTGCGCGGCGACACGATCGAGGTGGCGCCCCGCAAGCAGTGGCCGACCGGGCTCGCCGACCGCAGCGGTCGAGCCGACCTCAAGGGGCGCATCGCCGCCGATCATCAGGCTCGGGTCGGACGGTCCCTGGCCCGGGTCGGCGACGGCGGCTGGGGCCCCGAGGTCGCCCGGCTGATCGCACGGGCCGACCGCGCCGATCCGGTCGCCCTCGACGACGAGCTGGTCCGGGCGGTGGCCGCCGTGCTCAAGGCATGGGACTGGGACGAGCGACCGACGTGGATCTGCCCGGTGCCGTCGCGTCGACGCGACGAACTCGTCGGCGGTCTGGCCGCCGCCCTCGGGTCGCTCGGCAAGCTCCCGGTCCACCGGGCCCTCATCGACACCACCCCACCGGGCGAGCAGTTCGACGTCGGCTTCCAGGCCGACCAGTCCAACTCGCTCCACCAGGCGGCGAACGTCGCCGGACGAATCGTCGCCGACCCCGAGGGAATGCCGCCGCCCGAGATCGCCGCCGGGTCGGTCCTCCTCATCGACGACGAGGCGGCCTCGGGCTGGACCCTCACCATCGCGGCTCACGAGCTGATCGCCGCCGGCAGCGGAGCCGTGCTGCCGCTCGTCCTCCAGGCGCGCTAGACGGTCGCCCGCCCGACTCGGGTGACCCTCAGATCGCCCGGGCGACGGCGGCGGCCTGGTGGATGGCGGGCAGCACACCGTTCGTGCCGGTCACATCGCCGACCGAATGGAGCGACCACGGTCCCGGCTCGGCGGCGAGCCAGTCACCGAGTTCGCGGTTGGGGTGGCCGTAGGTGACGATCACGACCGTCGAGGCTGCGATCGTGCGTCGGCGCCCGGTGAACGCCACCCCGATGTCGACGGCGTCCGGTCGGATCTCGAGCAGGTGGTGGCCGCCGACGAAATCGAACGCGCCCCCCATCAGCCGCTCTCGTGCGGCGGCCACCGTCGCCGGCGGGTAGGGCAGGGTCGCCCCGATCGCCTCGTGGCGACCGACCATCGTCACCTCGAGGCCGGCCTCGAGCAGGGCGTCGGCGACGGAGATGGCCTCGAACGTGCCGGTGTCGTCGTAGACCAGGGCCGGCCCGGCGAGGGTGGCCCGCCCGCCGAAGCCGAACACGTCCCACGACGTCCACACGTGGGGCAGGTCGTGGCCCGGCACGGCGTCGATCGGGGTGGTCAGCTGGAAGCCGTCGGTGCGTGGGGTGACGCCGGTGGCGAGGATGACCTCGTCGGGTGCGAGGTCGGCCAGGGTGTCGGGGTCGGCCCAGGTGTTGAGCCGGATCGTCACGCCGAGGCGCTGCACCTCGTCGGCCAGCCACTCGGTGATGGCACCGATGTCGCTGCGGTGGGGCGCGGTCGCGGCGATCGTCACCTGCCCGCCGAGCTGGCGGGTGCCCTCGAAGAGGTGGACGTCGTGGCCTCGCAGCGCGGCGGTGCGGGCGGCCTCGAGTCCGGCCGGTCCGCCGCCGACGACGGCCACCCGCTTCGGTGCGGGCGCCGGGCCGTCGGGTTCGAAGCTCACCTCGGTCTCGGAGGCCGCAGCAACGTTGACGACGCAGCTCAGCACCCCGGTCGACATCAGCTGGCCGACGCAGCCGATGTTGGAACCGATGCAGGGCCGGACCTGGTCGTCGTCGCCCCGTTCCGACTTGGCCACCAGGTCGGGGTCGGCGATCAGGGCTCGCACCATCGAGACCATGTCGGCGGCGCCGTCGGCGACGATGCGTTCGGCGTCGTCGAGGGTCATGATGCGGCCGACGACCATCGTCGGCTTCGTGAGCCGCTCGAGGCCGGTCTCGGCGTCGGCGCCGATGATGCGGGCGTTGGCCGGCATCTCGTTGCCGAGCGGTTCGTCCATCGGGGCCAGCAGTTTGTAGAACCGCCAGTAGGAGCCCATGTGGAGCGAGACGTAGTCGACGTGGGGTTCGACCATGCGGGCGATCGTGGCGACCTCCTCCACCGACAAGCCGCCGGGGATGTACTCCTCGTTGGGCAGGCGGATACCGACGCAGAACTCGTCACCGACGGCGTCACGGATCGAGGCCAGGATCTCCATCAGGAACCGGGCCCGATTCTCGAAGCTGCCGCCGTAGGCGTCGTCGCGCACGTTGTTGGCCGGCGACAGGAACTGTTCGATCAGGTAGCCGGACGAGGCGTGGAGGTCGACACCGTCGAGGCCGCCGTCGCGCACCCGACGGGCGGCGGCGCCGAACGCCTCGACCATCTCGTCGATCTCGGCGATGGTCATCTCGGTCGGGATGCCACCGACCATCGGGTTGGGGATGGCGCTGGCCGACACCTGGGTGGCCGCCTTCTTGGGGCGGGTGGCCGACCCGGGGTGGTAGATCTGCTGCAGCATCTTCATGTCGTGCGGCTTCATCCGGCCCGCCAGCTCTCGGTAGAAGGGGAGGCAGTCGTCGCTGTGGAGCGGCACGAGGCTGGGGGCGTTGGCGTGGACGCCGGTGGCCTCGAGCGTGCTGAGCGCCACACCGCCGGCAGCGCGGGCCTCGTGATAGGCGATCAGCTTCTCGCCGGTCAGCAGGGTGCCATGGGCCGAGCGCACGATCCGGTTCTTGATCGTGAGCGGACCGAGGTCGAGGGGCGTGAAGAGGTGCTCGTAGCGCGCCATGGAGAAACTTTAGCTCTCTTGCAGTTTGTTATGTAACGTCTGTTGCGTGATCGAGTTCAGTCTGACGCTCCCCCGGTTCCACGATCCCGACGACTCGGTGCCGTATCGGCGCAGCTACGAGTTCGCCCGCACCGTCGACCAGCTCGGCTACCACGCCGGCTTCATCGGCCACCACTCGTTCTCGCCCGAGGTGATGGACGAGGCGGCGCCGTTCGTCTTCCTGTCCGCCCTCGGCGCCCACACCGAACGGATCCGCCTCGGCACCGGCGTCTACCTGGCCGGCCTGCATCACCCGGCCAACATCATCGAGCAGGTCTCGACCCTCGACCGCATCACGGGCGGCCGAGCGATCCTCGGCGTCGGCACCGGCTACCGGCCCTATGAGTTCGAGACCTACGGCACCGACTACAAGACCCGGGGCAAGCGGCTCGACGAGACGCTCGCCGTCGTGCGCAAGGCGTGGGACACCGGCAGCTACGAGTGGGACGGCGACTTCTTCTCGTTCGATGACGTGCCCGTCTTCCCGCCGGCCGTGCAGCGACCCAACCCGCCGATCTACGTCGGAGGCACGTCCAACCCGGCGATCCGCCGCGCCGCCAGCCTCGGCGACACGTGGTTCACGCTGCCGATGGAGACCCTGTCCGTGGTGACCGAGCTCGTCGGCAAGTACCGGGCGGCGTGCGAGAAGGCCGGGACCACGCCCCGCATCTGCCTGATGCGCGAGGCATGGGTGGGAGAGAACGACGCCGAGGTCGAGGCCGAGTGGTATCCCCGAGCGCTGAGCTTTCATCGCTACTACTGGGAGGCCGGCACCAAGGGCGACGATCACGACCCGGTGTTGCAGCGGGTGGCGGCCGGTGAGGACCCGCCCTATCAGGAGTTCGTGCGGGACCGGGCGTTCGCCGGCACGCCCGAGTTGGTGATCGAGGAGATCCAGCGGTGGCACGACGCCATCGGCTTCGACGAGGTGTGCTGCATCTTCGCCACCGGCCGTGAGGCGACGACCCAGGAGGCGTTGACCCGGGCCGTCACCCTCTTCGCCGACGAGGTCATGCCGGCATTCCGGTAGTGGCGTCAGCCGCCTCCTCGTCCTGCGTCTCGGGCTCGACGGTCCCGGCCTCCACCGGTTCAGCCTGGACCGCGTTGGGCTGGGTCGCGTCCGACTGGGCAGCCTCGGGCTGGGACGGCGCAGCGGGGGGCGGCGGCGCGTAGGGAGGCGGCGGCACCACGGGAGCACGCTCGGGCATCACGGCCCAGGCGGCGAGGTAGCCGAGCGGCATCCACGGGAAGGCGACGAGGGTCGCCACGATCATGCCGACCCGCACCACGGTGGGGTCGACCGAGAGGTAGTCACCGAGGCCGCCGGCCACGCCGGCGATCCGGCCATCGGTGCGTTCGAGCCGACGGGGAGCCGGCGAGGGAGGGGGAGGAAACTGGTTCGTGTTCATGGCTCCATCGTGAAGCCACGAGCTCGGCCCGCCCATCGGGGTCGACCCGGATCACACCCCGACCGGCTCAGGGTCGAGCCAGGGTCGGCCGTACCCGGTCGGGTCAGAGCGTGCCGGTCGAGAGCTTGAACTCGGGCGACTCGCTGAACCCGATCATCATCTCCGCTCGGGTGGCGCCCCCAGCCTCGAGCTGCTCGACCCAGAACGCCCGCCCCTCGGCGTCGCCCAGCCGCCCGAGCACGTTCCGGTAGACGAGGTCGACGAACTCGGCGTCGGTCAAGCTGCCGTAGGTGGCGACGAACTCGGGCGAGATGACGAACTCGGCGGCGACCTGCCGCAGCGACAGGTTCCGGCTGGCCCAGTAGTGGAAGCCACCCTCGTCGGGGTCCCGGAGGAACACGGCTTGGTAGAGGCGGAAGAGGTCGCCGCGCTCGCCGGGCCGCAGGGTGCTCGTGGCACCGATGAACTCGACGCTGTTGGCAAAACCGAGGAGGACCTCCCCACGATCGAGCTCGCCGCTGTCGAGCGCCGCGACCCAGAGAGCGAGACCTTCGGCGTCGGCCTCACGCTCGAGCACATTGCGATAGAGCAGCGACACGAACGCGCTGTTGTCGAGGCTCCCGTAGCGGTCGTCGAATTCCGACGACGCGGCGAAAGCACGGGCCGCCTCGCTCACCGGCAGCCCCTCGGCGATGGCTTCGCGCCAGTGAGCCAGGCCGGCGGCGTCGGCGTCTCGCAGGAAGGTCGCGAGATAGAGACGCCGCACCTGGTCGCCGAGTTCGCCGCTGGCCGGCAGGACCGGCAGGTCGGCGTCACGCCAACGCCAGCGGCCGTCGTCGGAACAGGCGACGGTGCCCCGCAGCTGGTTGCTGCTCTCGTAGCCGTCGCCCCGCAGGGCCACGTCGGCCGGCCCAGGGCGGTGACCATCGGAATTGAAGGGCAGCACGGCGACGAACACACCGACGGTCGGCCGCTGATCCGGGTCGCCGGGCGATGCGGGGGTGACCACGCAGGCGGCGCTGACCGCTGCCATCTCCCAGTCAGCCTCGAGCATCACCGCTCGGCTCGACGTCTCGAGCCAGTCGGCGGCGAAGGTCATCGCCGGGCCGGCGCCGCTGCCCGGCGTCACCCGGAACGCCTGGCCGGCGACGAGGAACGCGCCGGTGTGGCCGGCTCGACACGAGGCCGGGATGGTCACCGACCGCGTCGCCACCATGGCGGCCGTGATGCAGTCGGCCACCGCCGACGAGGCGGTGACCGCGAGCGGCTCGAGTCCGTAGGAGAGGCGCGTTCGGTTGACCTCGGCGAGGAGGAAGGCGTCGGCGTCGAGATCGCTGAGACCCTGTCCGTCGTCGAAGGGGTAGTCGAACGGGAGCTCGGTCGGCGCCGGCACGGTCGGGTCGGCCCCGACCGACGAAGCGGCGACGAGCTCGGACAGCAGGGTGACGGCCAGCGCGACGGCGAGGAGGCGCGACCACGCAGCCGTGTTGCGACGCAGCGCAGGGGTCTCGGGTGCGGGCATGGTCCTCCTCGGAGCCGTGAGCCTTCCAACGGTAGTCCCACCGCGACACCGGGACGCGACAACCTTGTCGTGGGACGCCTCGGGGCTGGATTGCCAGCCGGGTCGACCACCTGGGAGGCTGCGCCCGTGCCCGAGCCGTCACCCACGCCCACCACCCAACCGGCGGGGGTACTCGATCGTCGCCAGACCCACCTGATCTTCGGCGGCATGCTGCTCGCGACCTTCCTGTCGTCGCTCGATGGCACCGCGGTGGCCACGGCACTGCCGACGATGGCGGGCGAGCTCGGCGGCCTCGATCAGCTTCCGTGGGTCCTCACCGCCTACCTGTTGGGGTCGGTGGCGGCGACCCCGCTCTATGGCAAGCTCAGCGACCTCTATGGCCGCCGGGCCCTGACCCAGACGGCGCTCATCGTGTTCATCGTGTCGTCGGTGCTGTGCGCGATGGCCCAATCGATGTTGCAGCTCGTGCTCGCCCGTGGCGTGCAGGGCATCGGCGGGGGTGGCTTGATGGCGATGGGCTTCATCGTGATCGGCGACATCTTCTCGCCCCGCGAACGCGGTCGCTACATGGCCTTCTACACGATGAACTTCTCCCTCTCGTCGATCGCCGGACCCGTGATCGGCGGGGTGTTCGTCGAGGTGTCGAGCTGGCGTTGGATCTTTCTGATCAACGTGCCGCTCGGCCTGGTGGCCCTCGCCGTGATCCAACGCCATCTCACCTTCCGCCTCCCGCCGCGATCCCATCGCCTCGACCTGGTCGGCTCCGCGTTGCTGGTGGCCGCCACCACGAGCCTGATCGTCGGGCTGAGCATCGTCGACGGCGACCGTTCCTGGTCGTCACCTCTCGTCGTCGGTCTCCTGGTCGGCGCGGTCGTCGGCACCGTGGCGTTCGTCGCGTGGGAGCGGCGAGCGCCCGAGCCGGTGCTCCCGATGCGCCTGTTCGGCAACCCGACGTTCCGCATCCTGATCCTCGGCAACGTGATCTACGGCCTGGCCGCAATGGGGGTGATGGCCTACTTCCCGCTCTTCTTCCAGGTGTCGCTCGGCGAGTCCCCGACCCGAGCCGGGCTGATCATCGCGTCGACGACGGTGTTCGTCACCGTCGGGTCCTACATCGCCGGTCGGCTCACCACCGGCACCGGGCGCTACCTCGGGATCCTGCGAGTGGCCCCCGCGCTCTCCGCCGTGTCGCTCTGTCTGTTCCTGCTGATCGACCGTGGCGATTCCGCCCTGGCGGCGATCCCGCTGCTGGCGCTGATGGGCCTGTCGATGGGCATGGCGTTCCCGACGATGACGACGGCCACCCAGAACTCGCTCGAGCTGCCCGATCTCGGCGCCGGCACCGCCGCCATCAACTTCTTCCGCACCCTCGGTCAGACCCTCGGTGTCGGTGGCTTCGGGGCGCTGCTCGCCGCCCGGATCAGCGGCGACCTCGACGGGCTGGCGGCGGCCGAGGAGGCTGGGCTCGACCCGGCCGAGCTCCTGTCGACCCCCGAGGACATCGCCGCCCTCGACCCTGGGCTCCGAGCGGCCGTCGAGGAGGCGGTGGCCGGAGCCACCCACGGGATCTTCTGGGTGGCGGTGCCGGTCATGGTCGTGATGGTGGTGGCCGTGTGGTTCCTGCCGGAGCTGGAATTGCGGACGACGACAGCGCTCGCGGCACAATCTGACGAATGAGCGCGACCGACACGCCCCGACCGATCGACCGAGCCCTCGCCCACTGGCACGAGATGGTGGAGACCCGTGACCCGAGCGGCCTCGGCGAGTTCCTCCACGACGACGTCGTGTTCCACTCGCCGGTCGTGTTCACGCCGGTCCCCGGCAAGGCACTCACCGCCAAGTACCTCGAGGCCGCCTTCGTCACCTTCATCAGCGGTGGCGAGTTCCGCTACACGAGCGAGACCGTCGACGGCGATCTCGCCGTCCTCCAGTTCGAGACGACGATGAACGGCAAGTACGTCAACGGCGTCGACATGATCCGAGTCGACGCCGACGGCCGGGTCATCGAGTTCCGGGTGATGATCCGCCCGCTGCAGGCCGTGCACGCCGTGCACGAGTTGATGGGCAACCAGCTCGCCGCCGACGGTTGAACCGTCGGCGGCTGAGCCGTCGCGTCGTCCCCCTCGGCGAGTTGGTTGCCGTGGTGGGTGCCCCGATCGGCTCGTCGACCGGACCACCCACCGACGTGGGTCGGGCACGCGCCCGACCCGCGGAGATCACGGCCCGGCGAAGGTGGGGCCGAACGAGGTGTGGGCGGTCGCCTCACCGGCCGACACGGCGGCCTGGCGGTTGCGGACCTCGGCGCGAGCCACGACGTGGTGGTGCACCTCGTCGGGGCCGTCGGCCAGACGCAGGGTGCGCTGTGAGTGCCACATGTCGGCCAGCGGGAACCACTGGGAGATGCCGGCGGCGCCGTGGAACTGGATGGCCTCGTCGATGATGTCGCAGCAGCGCTCCGGCACCATCGCCTTGACGGCGCTCACCCAGATGCGGGCCTCGGCGTTGCCGAGGGTGTCCATCGCCTTGGCGGCGCGCAGCACCATGAGGCGCATCGACTCGACCTCGATGCGAGACCGCGAGACGACCTCCATGTTCTTGCCGAGGTTGATCAGCTTCTTGCCGAAGCCCTCGCGGTTGACGCCGCGGTCGACCATCATCTCGATGGCCTTCTCGGCGGCGCCGATCGAGCGCATGCAGTGGTGGATGCGGCCCGGGCCGAGTCGGAGCTGGCTGATCTCGAAGCCGCGACCCTCGCCGAGGAGCACGTTCTCATACGGCACGCGCACGTCGTTGTAGCGGATGTGCATGTGGCCGTGCGGGGCGTCGTCGGCACCGAACACGTACATCGGGCCGACGATCTCGACACCCGGGGCGTCCATCGGGATGAGGATCTGCGAGTGCTGCTTGTAGGTGTCGGCGTCGGGGTTGGTGCGCAGCATGGTGATCATCACCTTGCAGCGGGGGTCACCGGCGCCCGAGATGTAGAACTTGTCGCCGCTGACGACCCACTCGTCGCCGTCGCGCACGGCCGACGTGGCGAGCTGCTTGGCGTCGGACGACATCACGCCGGGCTCGGTCATCGAGTAGGCGGAGCGGATCTTGCCCTCGAGGAGCGGCTCGAGCCACTCCTTCTTCTGCGCCTCGGTGCCGACGCGCTCGAGCACCTCCATGTTGCCGGTGTCGGGCGCCGAGCAGTTGAGGCACTCCGAGGCGAGCCGGTTCTTGCCGAGCTCGTTGGCGATGTAGGCGTAGTCGAGGTTGGAGAGGCCCTCGCCGGTCTCCGCGTCGGGCAGGAAGAAGTTCCACAGGCCCTGCTCGCGAGCCTTGGCCTTGGCGCCCTCGAGGAGCTCGAGCTGGCCCTCGCCGTAGCTCCAACGGTCCTCGCGGCCCTCGCCGAGACGGTGGTATTCCTCGGTGATCGGGTCGACCTCGGCGCGGATGAACTCCTTCACCGCCTCGTACAGCGGGCGGACTTGGTCCGACATCCGCAGGTCGAAATCGTCCATGCTCGCCGATGCGAGCGCTCCTCCGGTCATGGGTGTACCTCTGTTGTGGTCGTCGTTGCAGGCGATCTGACGTCGGCAGGGATCGGCCGACGGCACGACGCTACGACGCCGGGGGTGCATTCATCAAATGAATGCACTGCATTGCGATGAATCGACAGCATGCATGATCTCGGGTTCACTGGTCTGGTGCCCCGGACGAGCAGTTCCCACGTCGACTACAACCTGTTCGTCGTCTTCGACGCCATCTTCGCCGAGGGCAGCGTCACCCGAGCCAGCGAACGGCTCCGGCTGAGCCAACCGGCGGTCAGCCACGCGCTGAACCGATTGCGTGACCTGCTCGACGACCCGCTCTTCGTGCGGCAGGGCCACACGATGGTGCCGACGCCGACCGCCACCCAACTGATCGGCGATGTCCGCGAAGCCCTCGGGCTGCTCGACGCGTCGGTGGCCGGCGCCACCCGCTTCGACGCCACGGACTCGACCAAGCGGTTCACGATCGGGATGCGCAACCATCTCGAGCCGGTGCTCCTGCCGGGCCTCACCAGGCGGCTGCGACGGGAGGCGCCGGGGGTGATGGTGCACCTCGCTCGCTCGGAGCGCCGGGAGATGGTGCGCGATCTGGTGAGCGGCAGCTTCGACGTGGCGATCGACGTGCTGCTCCCGCTCGACGACTCGGTGCGCCACGAGCGGCTCCAGTCGGCAACGTCGGTGGTCGCCCTGCGGACCGACCATCCCCTGCTCGGCGGCGACCCGACCGGCGAGCTGAGCCTCGACGACTACGCGGCGGCCGAGCACATCCAGGTGTCGGGCCGTCGCCACGGCATGTCGCTCGAGGACTTCGAGCTCAGCCGTCAGGGCAGGGAGCGCACGATCCGGGCCCGTTGCCAGAGTTACGCCGCGGCGTGGCGCACCGCGGCGGTGACCGATCTGCTGCTGACGATCCCCGAGCCCTACATCGATCAGCTCGCCCTGCCCGACGACGAGATGGCGATCGTCGCCTGCCCCGCGGGTGTGCCCGACCTCGAGTGGCACCTCTACTGGCACGCGGGCCGCGATCAAGACCCTGCCAACATGTGGCTGCGCGACCAGATCCGCTCCCCCGACGCCTGGACGGGCTGAGCGGCCCGGAGCAGGTCAGGTCAGGCGGGGAACGTCCGCACGCCCTGTCGAGCCGTGCCGACGTTGCCGGCGGCATCGCGGGCCTCGAGCACGAAGAAGTACCGGGAGTCGGGACGCAGGCCGTCGATCGTGTAGCTGGTGACGTCGGGCGCCAGTCGCTCGCTGACGAGCAGCTCGCCGTCGTCGAAGACCGAGAGCACGAGGCCGGTCACGCCGACGTTGTCGACGACCTCCCACCCCATGGTGATCGACGAGTCGTTGGCCGAGTCGCCGCCGAACCGGACGAAGTCGGGCTGAGTGAAGTCCTCGTCGGGGTCGGTCGAGACCGTGACGATGCCGTTGCGCCAGCCGACGTTGCCGGCGAGGTCCACCGCCCGCAAGTAGTAGGCGTAGGTGCGATTCGGCTCGACCTGCAGGTCGTCCCAATTCGTCCAGGCGACGAAGGTCTCGTGGTGGAGCTCGAATTCGCCGCCGTCGACGGAGCGGTAGATCAGGTAGCGCCGGATCCCGCCGTCGTCCTCGGCCGGCAGCCATTCGAGCTTGTTGGCGAACCGGGTGACGTTGACCGTGAGGTCCGACACCCGGCCCGGCCGGGTGGTGTCGGCCGTCGGGGTCAGGGTGACGGCGTTGGAGGCGCCGCCGTGGTTGTAGCCGTCGTAGGCGCGTACCCAGAAGCGGTATTCGCCGCCGGCCACGAACTGGTCGACCGGAACGACCACGCTGGTCTGGTCAGCGGGCACCTCGGCGATGACCCGGGGGTAGCCCCGACTCCCTGCGCTGAGCCGATAGCTCTGGATGCCGGTCTCGTCGGTCGCCGGGTTCCACTCGAACCGGAGCCCGTCGTCGGTCTCGGTCACGCGGAGGTAGGCGGGCTTGGTCGGCGGCGTCGGGTCGGAGGCGAAGCAGGTGACGTCGTTCGAGCGCCAGCTCACGAGTCCGTCGCCGACCGCACGCACGTAGTAGCGGTTGTAGGTACCGAAGGGGCGATCGACGTCGGTCCACTCGTAGCGGGCCTGTCCGTCGACGGTGTCGACGGTGGCCACGATCTCTGGTGCGCTCGTCGACTCAGGCTCGGACCCGACCCCTCGGTAGACGTGGTAGGCGTCGACGACTCCGATGCCGGCCGAGGCATTCCACGACACCGGCACGTCGTCGCCGGCCTCGACACAGCGGGCGCCGGACGGCGGCGCCGGGCGTTGGGGGCCGGCAGTCGATGCCGCCGCCGGCGTCGCCGCGACGAACGAGAGGAGACAAAGGGCCACAACAAGCATCCGCACGAGTGAAACGCTACGCGGCCACCTTCCGGTGACAGAGAGTCACCGTGACCTTGGCGGTAGGCCGAACGGCCCGATCGGCCCCGTGGACTCGGGGACCAGAGGCAATAGCGTGCCGCGCGTGATCATCTTCGAGGACGTCGACCTGTCGGACCTGGTCGTCCGGGTCGCCGAGGTGGCGATCGTCCTGGCCGGTGCGGTGCTGCTCAACGCCCTCATCGGGCTCGGGCTGCGCTACTTCACCCGCCGTGCGGTGCGCAGGGCGCTCGACGGAAAGGGCCGCTGGCGACTCCGACTCCCCCGCCCCGACGACGGCAACGACATCGAGCTCCGGCGTCGGCAGCGAGCGGACGCCGCCGCCCACATGCTGTCGCGAATCTCGAGCGTCGGCGTGGCGGTCGTCGCCATCCTGGCGATCTCCGAGGTCGTCGGCATCGACCCGGTGGTGCTCGTGTCGTCGGCCGGGTTCGTCGGCGCCGGCATCGCCATCGGCGGCCAGGCGCTGATCAAGGACTGGCTGACCGGGCTGCTCGTGCTGCTGGAGGATCGCTACGCGGTCGGCGACCGGGTCAGTCTCCGGGTCGCGGGCGAGGAGTTCAGCGGCACGGTCGAGACGATCAGTGGGGCGGGTGTGCGACTCCGACTCGCCGACGGCACCACCTGGCATTCGGGTCACGGCGCCGTCGAGACAGTCACGAACCTGAGTCAGCAGCTGGTCGCCCAGACCCTCGAGGTCCCGAGCGACGTGTGGGCCGAACTCGACGAGACGATGATCGGCCCCGAACTCAACGCCGCCTCCCACGACCTCGGGCTCACCGGCGTGCTCATCGCCGAGGAGATCGCCGCCGAGGAGGACGCCGAGGGCAACGCCACGATCACCTTCCAGGCGTCACGCCAGCTGAGCGACCGTCAACGAAGGGTCATCGCTCGCCG
>JAWSVN010000111.1:0-4357 GCA_033851875.1 Acidimicrobiales bacterium | reverse complement strand
CAGCAGGCGCTCGATGCGATGGTCGTCGCCGCCGAGGTAGTGGGCCAGGACGCCGACGACGGCCTCGACGTCGAGGGTGCCGGCCGCGGCCATCTCCTCGAGGTCGGCCCAGTCCTTGGTGCGATCGAAGAACGCCTTGAAGACCGCCAGGTCGCGGCACGCCAGGAACGGGACCTCGTGGCCGGCGAACGATTCGACCCGCACCCGTTCGGCCGCGGCCTCGTGGAAGGGTGTGGTGTCGAAGAAGACGTCGACCGGGGTGTCGTCCCACCACAGCCGCGTCTGTCCGTCGGCCTCGATCGCGGCTCGGTCTTCGGCGTCGACCCCGATCCCGTCCGGCAAGGCCGCGACGACCGCATCGAGCTCGTCGGCCGGGACGAAGAGATTGACGTCGATGTCGATCGTCGCCCTCGCCCGCTGCGTGCACCACGCCAACGCCAGCGCCCCGCCGAAGGCGTGGGGGATGCCGGCTCCCGCCAGCGCCCGATGCAGCGCGACGATGCGCTCGACGAGGTTCACCGAACGCTCACCGACAGAAGACCGGGGCCTCGAGCCGGGCCGCGTGACGGGCAGGAAACTGCGACGCCAACTCGAGCACGGCGACGAGTTCGTCCCCGCGATCCATCCCCCGATCGCTGCGGATCCGCGACGAGACGACCACGTCGGCGGCGAAGCCCGCCGCGTCGACCAGACGGTCGAGCGTGGCGACCGTCGGGACCTTCCGGCCGGCCTCGTAGGCGGCGATGGTCGAGTGCGATGTTCCCGCCCTCTCGGCCAACTGGCGCAAGGTGAGACCCGAACGTCGACGGCAAGAGGCGATGATGCGCGCTGCGTCCATGATGCGAATGGTATTCGAATGGATACCAACCGGCAAGAGGCCGACGACCCGCTTCGTCAGCGGTCTGCCGCTGGGGCTCGGCGGACGTCGAGGTCGACCCCGCCCTCGATCCCGTCGACCTGGCTGAAGAAGCTGAGCTGCCAGAACACCCAGTCGCGCTCGGGTCGGCGCAGGATCCGCCGCTCCCAGCGGTCTCGCTCGAAGGCGTCGGTGATCCCGTACCGGTCGTCGAAGTCGTCCATCACGTAGAGCACGACGTCGTCACCCGTCGCGGCCTCCACCGTCTCGATCCAGACCTCGACCTCGGCCCGCAGCACGTCGGGTGCCGGCCGAGCGGAACAGTTCCCTCCGAACTCGAGGTCGATGACCGGCGGCAGGTCGGCCTCGCCGGGCGGAACGGTGGCCAGGAAGTTGGCCGCTTGCTCGGCGCCCGGACGGCAGAGCGTGAAGAAGTGATAGGCACCGACCTCGAGACCGGCGGCCCGGGCTTCCCGCCAGTTGTCGGCGAAGCGAGCGTCGACGAAGTCACCGCCTTCGGTCGCCTTGACGTAGGCGAACTCGATGTCGTCGTCGGCCACCGCCTGCCAGTCGATGTCGCCCTGGTGATTCGACACGTCGACGCCGTACGACTGACCGGCCTCGAGCCCCGGGCGGTACCGGGGCAGGGCGACCGTCCAGGCCACCGCGGTGCCGGCGAGGACGACGGCCGTCACGATCGCCCACCTCCACCATCTTCCCACGCCCGCATCCTGCCAGCCCGCGGGCCCGGGTGGGTCGCGGCCCGGTCAGGCGGTCAGCCGGTGCCGGTCATCGCCTGGAATTCGGCGGACTCGGAGAAGTGCAGGGTCACGGTCTCGCGCGGCATGCCGTCGTCGAGCTGCTGGTTCCAGAAGGCGACGCCGCCGGCCTCACCATCTCGGTCGAGCACATTGCGGTAGAGCAGCTCGACGAACCCCGGGTCGTCAACCTGGGCGTAGGTGTCCTGGAACTCGGGACTGTCGACGAAGTGCCGAGTGATCTCGGGCAGGGTCATGCCCCGGTCGAACTGCTGCTCCCAGAACTCGAAGCCGCTCCCGTCCGGTTGCCGGGTGAACACCGCCATGTAGAGCCGAGCGATCGAACCCCGTTCCTCGGTGGCACCGGCGTAGTCACCCGTCAGTTCCCGGGGCCCGACCTCGGGGGCGACGGAGAAGGAGATCTCGGTGACTTCCTCGTTGCCGGCGAAGTCGACGGCGACGATCCGCAGCGTGCGAGTGCCCGGCGTCGTGGTGTCGATCGGGTCGCCATCATCGACCGGCACCCCGTCGAGGGTGGCGGTGCAGGTGTCGACGCCGGTGGCGCCGTCGGCACAGCTGAAACTGACGGTGGCCGTCGAGCCGACGTCGAGCACGGCGCCGGACTCGAGGGACGAGGCCGTGACCGGGTCGGTCTGGTCGGCGAACTCGGCGCCGTCGGTCACGCCGTCTCCGTCGGAGTCGGGCGACAGCGGGCTGGTGCCGTTGCGGGCTTCGACGTAGTCGGGCACATCGTCGCCATCGGTGTCCGCCGCGTCGGCGGCGTTGTTGGGATCGGTCCCGTCCGCCGACTCGACCGAGTCGGGCACGCCGTCGCCGTCACTGTCGAGGAAGTCGTCGGGATCGTTGGGGTCGGTCGACTGCGCGACCTCGTCGTCGTCGGTCACCCCGTCGCCATCGGTGTCGACGCCGATCAGCATGCGGACCTGGCTCGCGACGAGTCCGACGTCGTCGACCTCGTACTCGACGAGATAGCCGAACACACTGAGCGAGTCGGGGTAGTCGTTCCACTCGCCGGCGTTCGAGCCCGTCGCGAACATGTGGGCGTAGTCCTCGCCACCGGCGTTGTTCGGTTCGCCGCTGTCCCAGTTGCTGTAGGCGCCGTTGACGGCGCTACCGGCGCCCGCGCCCTGCCAGAACAGGGTGCCGGCCTCGGGTCCGTCCATCCACCGCCACTCACCCTCGACCGCTTCGTCGCTGGCGCCGATCCAGGTGTTGCCGGTCAGCTCGACCAGGGCGACGTCGTTCTCGGCGGCCGAGGTGAGGTTGGCGAGGTGACCCGAGAAGGGGCCGAACGTGCGGGCGAGCGCTGCGGCGCGGGCCTGGGTCCAGGTGATGTTCGCCCCGTTGTTGACGTACTCGTAGAGGTTGCCGGTGTCGGGCAGGTAGATGGCGGTGCCGGCGACGACGATGAAGGTCCGACTACCAGGCGTCGACGCCGACTGGGAGTAGGTCACGTCGCGCAGGGCTGCTTGATAGGCGGCGGGCGACGCCGTGCCGCGCAACCGGACCAGTCCCTTCGCCGAGTCGTAGGTGAAGGTGATGCCGGGGTGACTGCCCGCCATCGTCATCTGGTCGACGCCGGCGTCGAAGCCGCCGGTGATGCGCAGGGTGATGCCCTCCATGTCGCCGGTGCCGGTCACGACGGCGTCGGCGAAGGGAGCGAGCGTGCCGCCAGGGGTCACGGCGACCTCTGCCGAGGTGGCGATCGAGTGGTCGCTGGTGGCGCCGGCGACGCCGGGCACGACCGCGGCGAGGGTGAACGAGAGGAGGACGGCGGCGAACGCCGACCGAAGGTGACGAGGGCTCAGCATGGGCCGAGCGTCGGTCCGCTCGTTCGCGGCGATGAGCTGCGCAACCCGGAAGTGGTCACCAATGGGCGGTTCGGCTCGCTGCGGGCTGTGGCCGGTCGGCGTCGACCCTGGTGAGATCGATCACGTCGGCTTCGCCTTCGTGCTCACGAGCCGGGTCCCCATCGGCGTCGACGCCCGACCGGCGGGACACGGTCGTCGCTCGCAGCCGCTCGAGCCGGAGCCCGGCCAGCGCCACGAGCCCTCCGAGGATCACGTCGACCACCCAGTGATTGGCAGTGGCGACCACGGCGAAGCCCATCGCCGCCGGCATGGCCACCGCCACGCCTCGCAACCGTCGGGACCCGGCGGCCCCGGCCAGCCGGTACCACATCACCCCCACCAGCAGGTTCCAACCGAAGTGCAGGCTGGGAACGGCGGCGTACTTGTTGACCAGGGCGTTGGGCTGGAGCACCCGATACGAGATCGAGTGCTCGGTCACCGTGTCGATGTAGGGCTCGGCCAGCAGCCGCGGTGGGGTCACCGCGAACCTGGCGTAGATGACCAAGCCGATCGCCCCGGAGATGAACATGGCGTTGCGCAGCTCGAGATAGCGATCGCGATGACGAACGGCCAGGTAGATGAGCGTCGCTATCACGAGGGGCCAGTGCAGCCAGATGTAGACCCAGTTGGCCAGGGTCACCAGGAGGTGGTGATGGAGGACGAGCGACTGGATCCAGCGCTCCCAGTCGAGGCCGAGCGCCTCCTCGAATCGCAGAACGTCGAGGGCGTTGCCGTCGGCGATGTGGACGTCCCCCTCGGTCCGCCCGCGCACCCCGAAGTAGGCGAACACCGCCAGGCTGACCAGGGCCGCCTGACGCAGCACGAACATCGCCGTACGGGCCACATCTCACGTGTACCGGCTGGTCGATCGG
>JAWSVN010000010.1:16891-19095 GCA_033851875.1 Acidimicrobiales bacterium | reverse complement strand
CGGCCGTCGTGTTGCTGACCGGCCGACGACGCCCCACCCTGGCGGGATGACCTCGCCCCTCGTCTCCGTCGTCGCCGCCGAGTCGCCCCTCGGCGACGGCCGGATCGACAACTGGATCATCCCGTCGTCGGTCCACGTCACCCTCGGCATCGCCGTCCTCGTCGTCGTGGGCGCCACGGCCGTGTGGCTCGGCCGCCGGGCCCTCGCCGGGCTGACGATCGACCCGGTCGGCAAGGCCCTGGTGGGCGCGTCGCAGGCGGTGCTGGCCGTGCAGGTGCTCCTCGGGATCAAGCTCCTCGACCAGGGGCAGGGCATCAGCCAGCTCTACATCCACTACCTCGGCGGGATGGCGCCCATGGCGGTGTTCCTGGTCGCCGGTTGGTGGATCCGAGGCGAGACCCCGAAGTCGAACCGTCTCCTCGCCGCCCTGGTCGCCCTCGGCTGGATCTCCGCCGTGATGGCGTTCACGATCGGGCGGGCGTACGTCAACCGCTGACGGCGTACGGCGCTGCCGGCGAGGGGTTCGAACGGCTCAGTGACCTGAGCACGTGATCCCTGGTCACGGTTGAACCTTGTTCATACGCTCGCGGTGCGGCCACGTTCGCCCTCCTCCCGACGGCCGCAAGGAGTCATCCCATGACCTTCTGGCGCAAGGCCGCAGCCGCGGCTGCCGTCGCGACCCTCGGCGTCGGTCTCTCGGCCGGACCCGCCTCGGCGGCATTCCCCGACCAGCCGTTCACCGCGACCTTCTGCGAGGGAGACACCGACTCGGTCGCTCGGCTCTATGCGGCGGCGCTCGGCCGCGACCCCGAGCTCGGCGGCTTCCAGTTCTGGGTGGAGGAGTACGCCGCCGGGAGTTGGACGCTGCCACGGATGGCGCAGTTCTTCGTCGAGTCGCCGGAGTTCCAGACCAAGTACGGCGCGCTCACCGACCGGGCATTCGTCGAGCAGCTCTACCGCAACGTCCATCAGCGCGAAGGGGACCCGGCCGGCGTCGACTTCTGGGTGGCGGAGATGTCCAACGGCATGAGCCGAGCCACCGTGCTCCTGCGCTTCAGCGAATCACCCGAGAATGTCGCCAACACCGGATCGAGCGCCCCAACGCTCGGCTACTACAACGAGGGCCGTACCACCGGTGCGTTCTACTGCGGCCCCGACGTGACGCCCTACCTGTTGGACGGCGCCGGTTTCTCCCACTTCTACGCGTACCAGACCTCGCTTACGCCACAGCCCTGGGGTGACCACCAGTGTTTCGGTCCGCTGAATACCCCGACGCCTCACGTAGCGATCAGCCATCTGGCAACCACGGAGCAAATCGTCGAACACGAACTGCATCACTTCGCAACGGAGCTCGGTGCTCAGCGGCACCTCGAGCAGATCGAAGCGATGATCCAGTCATGCCTGGGCTATTGGCTCAGCAGCGATGGCGGGTCGATGTCGGTCCACGACGGAGGCTCACCAGGTATCGGCGACGAGTCAGTCGACGTCCTCTATCGGTTCTTGCTCCCGGAGCAGGATCCGTTTGCCATCAATCACTCTGTCAGCCGGGTGGGCAACGTCGTGTCACTCGTGACCTTCTATGGGGAGGGGGACGCGAGCGACGACAACACGCAGGCGATCGAGCGTCGTATCGTCGACGCGCTCCGCCAGGGAGGCTTCTGAGCCCCCGACCAACAGCCGTCAGGCCAGGGGACGGCCGAACAGCTTGGTGTCGGTCCACGACGCCAGATACGCCTCGGCCTCGAAGCAGGCGCCGAGCAGCGGCCCCTCGTCATGGCCGAGGAGCCCGGACAACCGGTCGGTGACCATTCCGGCGATCGCTGCCAGCCGATCGTCGTCGGTGGCACCGTCGACGTGGTCGGCCAAGAGGCCGCCGGCGGCGGAGACGAAGTCGGGCACGACGGTCACCCCGGCCTGGCGGAGTTGAGCGAAGGCCTTGGTGGTGACCGGCACGGGGCCCCACGGCACGATCGCCTTGGCCTTCACGAACTCGGTGCCCTGATGGGTCAGGGCGCCGAGCTTCGAGCCGGCCAGGACCGCGTCGGCGTCGGCCCCCCAGATCAGCCACGGCTTGGCGTCGACCCCGTCGACGTCGACGATCTCGGCGCCGGCCTCGGTGAGCGCTTCACGCAGCGCCGTTGGCACATCACCGGCACCCTCGATCGCCACCCGGGCTCCCGACAGGCCCCCGAGGGTGGCCGTGG
>JAWSVN010000010.1:16561-16857 GCA_033851875.1 Acidimicrobiales bacterium | reverse complement strand
GCGGCGGCGTCGAGGGGAGCGAAAGCGTCGTCGGGCACGCCCTTGGCCTCGTCGAGATGGATCACGCCGGCTTCGGCCTCGGGCAGCAGCTCACCGATGAAGGCCTCGAGCGCGGGCCCCTGGGCGTCGCCGACGGCGTTGATGCCGCCGGACGCACCGCTGCGTTGGATCTCGAACGCAGCGAAGGTGTAGGTCGCCGTGCGGGCCAGGTCGGTGGCGCTCGACTGGAGGATCTTCTTCGCCATGCGGACGACCCCGGACGCCGGGACGTCAGGCAGGTCGGTGATCACGAACGC
>JAWSVN010000010.1:0-16484 GCA_033851875.1 Acidimicrobiales bacterium | reverse complement strand
CTGGCGAACACCAGCGACACGATCGTCATCACCTTGAGCAGGATGTTCATCGCCGGACCGGAGGTGTCCTTGAAGGGGTCGCCGACGGTGTCGCCGACGACGGCGGCCTTGTGCGGGTCGGAACCCTTGCCGCCGTGCTGGCCGGTCTCGATGTACTTCTTGGCGTTGTCCCAGGCGCCGCCCGCGTTGGCCATGAAGATGGCCAGGGCGAAGCCGGTGACGAGCGAACCGGCGAGCAGGCCGCCGAGGGCGTCGATGTCGATGAAGCCGACGACGAGGGGGACGACCACGGCGAGGGCACCGGGGATGATCATCTCCTTCAGCGACGCCGCCGTGGAGATCTCCACGCAACGAGCCGAGTCGGGGATGACGCCGGGCTTGCCCTCACGCAGGCCCGGGATCTCCCGGAACTGGCGACGGACCTCTTCGATCATCTCCTGGGCGGCACGACCGACGGCGTCGATCGTGAGGGCGGCGAAGAGGAACGGCAGCATGGCGCCGAGGAAGAGGCCGATGAAGACGTCGACCGAACCGAGGTCGAGCGAGAGGACGATGTCCTTACCCTCCTCGACGGCGGCCTGATTGACGGCGAACTCGAAGCTCTTGAACAGCGCCAGAGCGGTGAGAGCAGCGGAGCCGACAGCGAAGCCCTTGGCCACCGCAGCGGTGGTGTTGCCGAGGGAGTCGAGGGCGTCGGTGACCTCGCGGACCTTGGGGTCGAGCTCGGCCATCTCGGCGATGCCGCCGGCGTTGTCGGCGATCGGACCGTAGGCGTCGACGGACACGACCACGCCGGTGGTGGCGAGCATGCCGATCGCGGCCACGGCGATGCCGTAGATGCCGCCCTGCAGCACGGTGCCACCGCTCTCGGCGGGGAGATCGTTGGCGAACGCCATGTCGCCGCCCCAGTAGGCGACGCCGACACCGACGATGATGAGGATGACGGAGGCGGCGACCGACACCATGCCGGCGCTGATGCCACCGAGCACGGTGGTGGCCGGGCCCGTCTCGGACTGGGCGGCGATCTTCTTGACCGGCCCGAAGTGGTCGGAGGTGTAGTACTCGGCGGTCTTGCCGAGGGCCCAGCCGACGATGAGGCCACCGATGACGGAGATGGCGAGGCCGATCGGGTTGTCGACGGTCTCGGAGTCACCGAAGAGCCAGAAGGCCACGCCGATGGTGGCGACGACGGTGATGGCCATGGCGACGTTGGTGCCCAGGTGCAGGGCCGCGCTCAGCTTGTGGGAGTCGGTCGACTCGCCGCCCTTCACCAGGAAGGAGCCGAGGATCGAGGCGATCATGCCGACGAAGGCGATGGCCATCGGGAAGACGAGGAGGCCGACGACCGTCGAGTCCGACAGGGAGTCGGGAGCGAGGGCGAGGGCGAAGGCCACGAGGGAGATCGGGGCGATGATCGAGCCGGCGTACGACTCGAAGAGGTCGGCGCCCATGCCGGCGACGTCGCCGACGTTGTCGCCCACGTTGTCGGCGATGGTGGCCGGGTTGCGGGGGTCGTCCTCGGGGATGCCGGCCTCCACCTTGCCGACGAGGTCGGCGCCGACGTCGGCGGCCTTGGTGTAGATGCCGCCGCCCACGCGGCTGAACAGGGCGATGGTCGAGCCGCCGAGGCCGTAGGCCGTGACGATCTCGAAGGCGTCATCGGTCTCGAGGATCATGACGAACAGGATGTAGACGACCGTGAGACCGAGGAGGGCCAGACCGGCGACCGAGAAGCCCATCACGGCACCGCCGCGGAAGGCGACGGGGAGGGCCTTGGCCGGGCCTTGCTTGGCAGCCTCGGTGGTGCGGGCGTTGGCCATGGTCGCCACGGTCATGCCGGCGTAACCGGCGCCGGCCGACAGGACCGCACCGAGTACGTAGCTGACGGCGCCGAGCGGCGCGATCACGGCGGCGATGAGGATGGCCATCACCACGACGAAGCCGGAGACCCAGGTGTATTCCTGCTTGAGGAAGGCCTTGGCGCCCTTCTGGATCTCGGTCATCAGGAAGACCATGCGGTCGTCGCCTGGGCTCGCCTTCTTCACGTCTTGGAAGAAGAAGACGGCCAGCGCAAGGCCGGCGATCGCCGACACAAGGGCCAGATAGGGGACAGCGTCCACGATTACTCCTCTAGGTGGGTAGATGCGCACGCACCTCGCACCGGTGGCGATCCGGGGTGGTGACGACCGTGGAACGGTAGTGGCCTCATGACAGCGCAGCAACAATTGGTTCAGGTCGCCGCCGAACCTGCCGATACGCGCCGGCCGAGCTTCAGGCGGTGAGGAACGCGGCGCGGAGGGTGTCGGTGAGGTGCCCGACGTCGGCGACGCCGGCGAGCTCGCGGATGCTGTGCATCGCGAGCTGGGCGGCGCCGAGGTCGACGGTCGGCACCCCGAGCTGGCCGGCCGTGGTCGGTCCGATCGTCGAGCCACACGGCAGGTCGTTGCGATGGATGTAGGTCTGGACCGGTACGCCGGCGTTGCGACAGATCGAGCGGATCCGCCCCTCGCTCACGGCGTCGGTGGCATAGCGCTGGTTGGCGTTGCGCTTGACCACCACCCCCGCGTTGACGGCGATCTGGTGACTCGGCTCGTGCCGATCGACGTAGTTGGGGTGGGTGGCGTGGGCCCCGTCGGCCGAGACGACGAGGGAGCGGGTCAGGCTTGCCAGGTGGGCGCCGCGGTCGTTGCCGATCGCGAGGGAGATCCGCTCGAGCAGCGCGGCGAGGGCGGAGCCGGCGGCACCGGTGGCGGAGGTCGAGCCGATCTCCTCGTGGTCGTAGAGCACCAGGACGGGGATGTTGCCGTCGGCGCCGTCCCCGGCGACGACGGTCGGCGCCGCGTCGGCCAGGGCACGGACGCCACAGAACGACGAGAACAGGTTGTCGATCCTCGCCGAGGCCAGCAGGTCGCCGTCGAGCCCGACCAGCGCCGGAGGTTGGACGTCGAACGCCATCAGATCCCACCCGAGGATGTCGTCGGAGGAGATGTCGAGGCTCGTGGCGACCCAGTCGGCGAAGCCGGGCGCCTCGCCGGCCGCCCACAGGGGAGTGAGATGCTTCTGCGGGTCGAGCTGCAGACCGTCCTCACGGATCGCTCGGTCGAGGTGGATCGCGAGCTGGGGGACCCGCAACAGGGGGCGGTCGTCGAGGAGGAGCCGTTGCTCCGGGCCGTCGGGCCCGGCGACGGTCACGCGGCCGGCGAGTCCGAGGTCGCGGTCGAGCCAGGAGTTGAGCAGGACACCGCCGTAGATCTCGACGCCGAGCTGGGCCCAGCCGGCCGACGCGACATCGGCGTTGGTGCGGATTCGCAGGTTCGGTGAATCGGTGTGTGCGCCGACGACGGTGAACCGGGCGGCCCCCGGGTCGATCCCCTCGGGCACGACCCAGGCCATCGACAGTCCGCCGACCGAGGCCACGAATCGGCCGGGGCCACCGGGCAGGGGCTGCTCGAGCGAGACCGAGGTGAAATCGGCGGCGCCGAGCACGACCCCGGCGCGGGCGACGGCGTGATAGGGGGTCGGTGCCGACTCGAGGTCGTCGAGCAACCACTGCACCGACACGCCGTCACCCTTCGTGGTGGGAGCAGGAGCGGATGCTGACGGATTCGGCTCGTTGGGTGACGTCACGAGCCCGAACCTACTCGCCGGCGGCTGTCGGCGGCGCGAGCCCCGGGGCCAGCAACCATCAAGCGTTGGGCGACTCCGCCCGGCAACCGTTCGCGTTCATGAGTCGATCGCACCCCGTCCATCGTTCCAGCCGATCGATTTGCCCCTGGGGATAGTGGATTGCGAACGTGCCCACGCAAAGCGGTAAGGTTGTCCGTCCCGGCAGGGCCAGCGCTGTCCCCGCCTCCGACCGCTACCCGATCCGGAGACCCGCGTGCTGCACCGTCTGAACGGGCTTGGGCTGCCTGCTGCCCAAGGCCTCTACGACCCCGCTTACGAACACGATGCTTGCGGCGTCAGCTTCGTCGCCGACCTCCACGGCGGCCCCACCCATCAGACCGTCGTCCACGGCCTGAACGCGCTGACCTGCCTGCAACACCGTGGTGCCACCAACGCCGAACCCAACACGGGCGACGGCGCCGGCATCCTCACCCAGGTGCCGCATCGGTTCCTGGCCGACGAGATCGACGGCCTGCCCGCACCGGGCGCTTACGCCGTCGGCATGGCCTTCCTGCCCACCGACGACGCCGCCCTGAGCGCCGTGAAGACGAAGGTCGACGAGATCGCGGCCGAGGAGTCATTGCGAGTCGTCACCTGGCGCGCCGTGCCCGTGCTGTCGTCAGGCTTGGGCGAGCAGGCCCGCAGTGTGATGCCGGTCTTCGAGCAGCTCGTCGTCACCTCGACCGTCGGCCATACCGACCTCGCACTCGATCGCGACGCGTATGTCCTGCGCAAGCGGATCGAACACGAGGTCGCCGAGGCGGTCGGCCACGAGATCTACTTCGCCAGCCTCAGCTCCCGCACGATCGTCTACAAGGGCATGCTCACCACGCCCCAGCTGTCGGAGTTCTTCCCCGACCTGCTCGACGTGCGGTTCGAGAGCGCTCTGGCGCTGGTCCATTCCCGGTTCAGCACCAACACGTTCCCGTCGTGGCCGCTGGCCCACCCGTACCGGTTCGTGGCCCACAACGGTGAGATCAACACCGTCAAGGGCAACCGCAACTGGATGCGGGCCCGCGAGTCGCTGCTCCAGAGCGAGATCTGGGGCGATCGGCTCGACCGCGTCTACCCGATCTGCACCCCCGACGCCTCGGACACCGCCAGCTTCGACGAGGCCCTCGAACTCCTCCACCTCGGCGGCTACGAGCTGCCCCACGCCGTGTTGATGATGATCCCTGAGGCGTGGGAGAAGAACTCGACGATGGACGAGGCGAAGCGCGACTTCTACCGCTTCCACTCCACACTGATGGAGCCCTGGGACGGCCCGGCATCGGTCGTGTTCACCGACGGCTCCGTCGTCGGCGCCGTGCTCGACCGCAACGGCCTGCGCCCGAGCCGCTACTGGGTCACCGACGACGGTCTGGTCGTCATGGCCTCCGAGGTCGGCGTGCTCGACGTCGAACCGTCGAAGATCGTCCAGAAGGGCCGGCTCGAGCCCGGCAAGATGTTCCTCGTCGACACCATCGAGGGCCGCATCGTCGGCGACGAGGAGATCAAGAGTCGGCTCGCGGCCGAACGACCCTACGGCGAGTGGCTGGGCGAGGTCGTCGAGCTCGGCGAACTTCCCGACCGTCGGGTCCAGCACCCCGTCCACGACGACCTGATCCCGCAGCTCGTGGCCCACGGCTACACCGAGGAAGAACTCGAGATCCTGGTCGAACCGATGGTGCTGAGCGGCGCCGAGGCGATCGGTTCGATGGGCACCGACACGCCCCTCGCCGTGCTGTCGAACCGGCCCCGCCAGCTGTTCGACTACTTCAAGCAGTTGTTCGCTCAGGTGACCAACCCGCCACTCGACGCCATCCGCGAGGAACTCGTCACGTCGGCCTCTGCGACCCTCGGCCCCGAGGCCAACATCCTCGACCCGGGTCCGCACTCCTGCCAACACATCGCACTGCCGTACCCGGTGATCACCCGCCACCAGCTGACCGAGATCATCCACGCCAACGATGACGGTGAGTTCCCCCAGTTCGAGACCGCGGTGCTCCGTGCCCGCTACCCCGTGGCCGAGGGTGGCGACGGGCTGCGAGCCGCCATCGCCGACCTCCAGGCCCGGGCGTCCGAGGCGATCGCGGCTGGCGCCAAGCTGATCGTGGTGTCGAACCGCGACGCCACCCCCGATCTCGCTCCGATCCCGTCGCTGCTGATGACGAGCGCCGTGCACCACCACCTGGTGCGGGAGAAGTCACGCACGCGAGTCGGCCTGATCGTCGACGCCGCCGATGCCCGCGAGGTCCACCACTTCGCCCTCCTACTCGGCTTCGGTGCCGCCGCCATTTGCCCCTCCCTGATCATGGAGACCATCGAGGACCGGATCGCCTGGGACAAGTCGGCCGCCGACATCACGACCGCACGCGAGAACTACCTGCGGGCCGCGTCGAAGGGCGTGATCAAGGTGATGTCGAAGATGGGCATCTCCACGGTGGCCTCCTACACCGGCGCCCAGATCTTCGAGGCCATCGGCCTCTCGCAGGACTTCGTCGACGAGTACTTCACCGGCACCACCTCCAAGATCGGCGGCATCGGGCTCGACGAACTCGCCGCCGAGTGCGAGGTCCGTCACCAGCGAGCCTTCCCCGACCGCCCCGAGATGCTCCAGCATCGGGAACTCGAGTTCGGCGGCGAGTACCAGTGGCGCCGCGAGGGTGAGCATCACCTGTTCAACCCGGAGACCGTGTTCAAGCTGCAGCACGGCACCCGCTCGAAGCGCTACGACATCTTCAAGGAGTACACGACGCTCGTCGACGACCAGTCGGCCCAGCTCGCCACGCTCCGCGGCCTGTTCAAGCTCGAGAGCGATCGGCAACCGGTGCCGATCGACGAGGTCGAGCCGATCTCCGAGATCGTCAAGCGCTTCTCGACCGGCGCGATGAGCTACGGGTCGATCTCGGCCGAAGCCCACGAGACCCTTGCGATCGCGATGAACCGCCTCGGCGGCAAGTCCAACACCGGCGAGGGCGGCGAGAACCCGGTGCGATTCCTGCCGATGGAGAACGGCGACTCGAAGCGTTCGTCGATCAAGCAGGTTGCCTCCGGCCGCTTCGGCGTCACGTCGGAATACCTGACCAACTCCGACGACATCCAGATCAAGATGGCCCAGGGCGCCAAGCCCGGCGAAGGCGGTCAGCTCCCCGGCAAGAAGGTCTGGCCGTGGATCGCCGAGACCCGCCACTCGACGCCCGGCGTCGGCCTGATCTCGCCGCCGCCCCACCATGACATCTACTCGATCGAGGATCTGGCCCAGCTGATCCACGATCTCAAGAACTCCAACCCGGCCGCCCGCATCCACGTGAAGCTGGTCTCCGAGGTCGGGGTCGGCACCGTGGCGGCGGGCGTGTCCAAGGCCAAGGCCGACGTGGTCCTGATCTCGGGCCACGACGGCGGCACGGGTGCCTCGCCGCTGACGTCGCTCAAGCACGCCGGCGGCCCGTGGGAGCTCGGGCTGGCCGAAACCCAGCAGACGCTGTTGATCAACGACCTGCGCGACCGGATCGTCGTCCAGGTCGACGGCCAGATCAAGACCGGCCGCGACGTGGTGGTCGCCGCCCTCCTCGGGGCCGAGGAGTACGGTTTTGCGACCGCCCCGCTGGTCGTGTCGGGCTGCATCATGATGCGGGTCTGCCACATGGACACCTGCCCGGTCGGCATCGCCACCCAGAACCCCGAGCTACGGTCCCGCTACTCGGGCAAGCCGGAGTTCGTCGAGACCTTCTTCGAGTACATCGCCGAAGAGGTGCGCGAATACCTGGCTGAGCTCGGCTTCCGCTCGCTCGACGAGGCCATCGGCCACGTCGAGTGCATCGACACCGAGGCCGCCCTCGATCACTGGAAGGCGTCGGGCCTCGACCTGTCGCCAGTCCTCTACATGCCCGAGCTGACCGAGGGCGCCGAGCGTCGCTGCGTACAGTCCCAGGATCACGGCCTCGACGAGGCCCTCGATCAGACCCTGATCGCCCTCGCGCAGCCGGCCCTCACCAACGGCACCCCGGTGACGATCCACCGCAAGGTCCGCAACGTCAACCGTTCGGTCGGCACCCTGCTCGGCCACGAGCTGACCAAGGCGCACGGGGGAGCAGGCTTGCCCGACGACACGGTCTCGATCTCCCTCACCGGTTCGGCCGGCAACTCCTTCGGAGCGTTCGTTCCCAAGGGGATCACGCTGCGCCTCGAGGGCGACGCCAACGACTACGTCGGCAAGGGTCTCTCCGGCGGCCGGATCGCCGTCACGGTGCCACCCGGTTCCACCTTCGCCGCCGAGGACAACATCATCGCCGGCAACGTGATCGGCTACGGCGCCACCGGCGGCCAGATCTTCCTTCGGGGCAAGGTCGGCGAGCGCTTCTGCGTCCGCAACTCGGGAGCGACCGCCGTCGTCGAGGGGGTCGGCGACCACGGCTGTGAGTACATGACCGGCGGCCGGGCGGTGATCCTCGGCCCGACCGGACGCAACTTCGGCGCCGGCATGTCCGGCGGCGTCGCCTATGTACTCGACCGTGACGGCTCGTTCCCGAGCCGGGTCAACCGCGAGATGGTCGACCTCGAGCCCCTCGATCCGACCGACCAGGAAGAGCTCCTCGAGCTCGTCAAGCAACACTTCACGGAGACCGGCTCCGCCGTGGCCGAAAGCCTGCTCGCCAACTGGATCGGCCAGGTCGAGCAGTTCGTCAAGGTCATGCCCACCGACTACAAGCGGGTGCTGTTGGCCAAGGCGGCGGCAGAAGCCGACGGCTCCGACCCCATCGCAGCGATCATGGAGGCCATCAGTGGGTGATCCACGCGGATTCCTCAAGCACGAGCGCGAGCTCCCGACCCGCCGGCCCGTGCCGGTGCGCCTGAAGGACTGGAAGGAGGTCTACGAGGATTTCTCCGACGACCTCGTCCAGACCCAGGCGTCGAGGTGCATGGACTGCGGCATCCCCTTCTGCAACAACGGCTGCCCGCTCGGCAACATCATTCCCGACTGGAACGACCTCGTGTACCGGGGCAACTGGCACGAGGCCATCGAGCGTCTCCACGCCACCAACAACTTCCCCGAGTTCACCGGTCGCCTGTGTCCGGCGCCGTGCGAGACCGCCTGCGTGGCCGGCATCAACACCGAGCCGATCACGATCAAGAACATCGAGGTGTCGATCATCGAGCGGGCCTTCGCCGAGGGCTGGGTCCAGCCGGTGATGGCGTCGAAGAAGACCGGCAAGAAGGTCGCGGTCATCGGCTCGGGCCCGGCCGGCCTCGCCGTCGCCCAGCAGCTCACCCGGGCCGGCCACGACGTGGTCGTGTTCGAGCGGGCCGATCGGATCGGCGGCCTCCTCCGCTACGGCATCCCCGAGTTCAAGATGGAGAAGGCGATCATCGATCGTCGTCTCGAGCAGATGGTGGCCGAGGGCACCGAGTTCCGCACCAACGCCTATGTCGGCGGTCCGGCCGACGACGAGACGTCGATCCCGGTCGACGAGCTCCGTGCCGAGTTCGACAGCATCGTGATCTCGACCGGTGCCACCGCCTGGCGTGACCTCCCGATCCCCGGCCGCGAGCTCGCCGGCATCCACCAGGCGATGGAGTTCCTGCCCCTCGCCAACAAGGTGCAGCTCGGCGACATGGACGCCTCGCCCATCGACGTGAACGGCAAGAAGGTCGTGATCATCGGCGGCGGCGACACCGGCGCCGACTGCCTCGGCACCTCGCTGCGTCAAGGCGCGTCCGAGGTCCACCAGTTCGAGATCATGGCCCGCCCGCCCGAGGCCCGACCCGACGCCAACCCCTGGCCGACCTGGCCCTTCATCTACCGGGTGTCGTCGGCTCACGAAGAGGGCGGCGAGCGCCACTACGCCGTCAACACCACGGAGTTCGTCGGCACCGACGGCCGCCTCACCGGACTCAAGGGCCAAGAGGTCGAGATGGCGATGGTCGACGGCCGTCCCACCTTCAATCCCGTCGACGGCAGCGAGTTCGAACTCGAGGCCGACTACGTCTTCCTGGCGATGGGTTTCACCGGCCCCGAGCAGGGCACGCTGCTCGACCAGCTCGGTGTCGAGCTCGACGGGCGGGGCAACGTGGTCCGTTCCTCTGAGTGGGGCACCACGGTTGACGACGTGTTCGTGTGCGGCGACGCCGGCCGCGGCCAGAGCCTCATCGTGTGGGCGATCGCCGAGGGGCGTTCGTGTGCGGCGTCGGTCGACGAAGCCCTGATGGGCTTCACCCTGCTGCCTCGCCCGGTCAAGCCGACCGACCGCCCCTTGGTCTGACACCCTCGTGAGGTCGCCGCGTGGCTCGGCGGGCCGTTGGGCCCGCCGACCCATGCAAAGCGTGCGCCTGGATCATTCTGTTTGGCGCGACTGACTCCGAGTCTGTGTGCAACTCGTCGATGGCGCCCCGCCTCGACGGGTCTGTTGCCCCCGGATGGCGGAGACGAACCCCATGTCGACCAGCGAGATGCTCGAAGCAACCGAACGCCAGCGCACGGCGGCGGCCGAGGCCGCAGCCAACCTGCGGGTGCCGGCCGGCCATGTGCTCGCCACGCTCCGCAATCGACTCGCCTACTCGACCGAGAGTGCCGCCACGGCGCTGGGCATCACCGAGCGTCACCTCCTCCAGATCGAGAGTGGGATCCGCTCGGCCACCGGCGTGCTGATCGATGCGATGGCGGAGCTCTACGGCGTCGATCCGGGTGAGCTGTCGACCCGCGGGGTAGCACAGCGAGTGGCCTCGACCCTCGATTCCGACAAGAACGTCCTGTGGTTGGGCTGGCTGCCGGTCGAGCTCGACGCGGTGCACGACAACGAGGCCCTGCTTCGTTCGATCAGCCGCAACATCCGCTCGATGCGCTGCCTGGGGGAGACCCAGCCGATCTACATCCGAACGACCGACCTCTCGCTGCTGGCGGCGGTGATCGATCTCGACGATCCGGACCTGCCGAGCATCTGCATGCAGCACCTTCGGCTGACCCTGATGGAGTCGATGGACCTCGTGACGACGCTGCGGTCCCAGCCTTCGGCGGTGGCCCGGCCATTCAGCGTGCCGAGCGACGCCGACTCTCGTCCCGCTCAGCGACCCGCCACGCCAGCGGTCTCCGCCGACGCCTGATCAGGCCCGCTCGGCGATCAACCCTTCGAGCAACATCCGATAGAGCGAGGAGCACACCCGGAACGCGCTCTCGCCGGTGGCCCCGATCACCTCGGCCACGGAACGGTGCCCGTCGAGCAATGACAGGTAGCGCCACTCGTCCGCGGTGACGACCCGCTCGTCCTCCTCGTCGGGGAGGTTCGGCGCGAGGTGGAAGACCATCGAGGTGTTGGGGATCCGGGCGGCGATCTGGCGCCAGATGTCGAGCCGCCGATCAGCCTGAGCGACGAGCTCCTCGACCGGTTCGGCGAAGCGGCCGCCCAGAGCGTGCACGTCGCCGGCGACGAAGGAGTACTCGGTGTCGCTGGGCACGATCATCTCGAACAACGCGTTCAGGTTGTACTCGTGGAGGAGCCGCTCGTAGGTCGGCGCAGCGCCGTCGTCGGCTGCGGCCAGCGTCGCCGCGGCGGTGCCCGCGGCCAGCGCAGCAGTGATCTCGTCGGCCGTGGCGGCGTCGGCGCCGAAGAGCACCGCGTCGAGCGGCGGACTCGACGGCGTGTGGGCGAGGTACACCTTGCCGGCCTCGAGCCAGACCTCGCTGGCCTGCCCGATCTGCAGCACACCGGTTGCCTGTTCGGCCTCGAGCGAACGCAGGACATCGGGCAAGGAAGTCTCGGCCAGCGAGCCGGTCATAGAAGAAACGGGGTCCACAGCTCGAAACGGTAGCTCAAGGTCGCAGGTGAACGGCCGATGGATGGTCAGTCGCATTCGCTTGTGAGGGCTCATGTTCCAGAAGTTCAACCTCCGAACCAAGTTCATCGCCATCGCGGTCCCGCCGCTGGTGGTGCTCGGCCTGTTCGCCGTCTATGGCCTCTTCCTGAGTACTCGGTCCTCGACCGATGAGCTGGCCCACGACATTCGGACCCTCGGTCTGATTGCCGTGGCCGCCGTGCTACTCACGGCGCTGGCGCTGATCGTGATCGGACAGACGATCCAGAACCCGGTCAAGGAGGCCACCTCGGCGGCACGGGAACTCGCCGACCGCCGGCTGCCGTCGATGCTCGAGGCGCTGCGCGACCCGTCGAGCGACTCGTTCGTGCAGACGCCGTTCACCACCGACTCCGAGGGCGAACTCGGTGACCTGATCGCCGCCCTCAACGACGTGCAGACCGCCGCCACGGACGTGGCCGCCGAGCAGCAGTCGCTGGTCCGCCAGAGTCTGAGCGATCTCGTGGTCAACATGGCGCGCCGCAACCAGACGCTGCTCGATCGCCAGATCGAGTACATCGACCGTCTCGAATCGGCCGAGGAGGACCCGGACCGGCTCGAGGAGCTCTTCGGTCTCGACCACCTCGCCACCCGGATGCGCCGCAACGCCGAGTCGCTGCTCGTGCTCGCCGGCGCCGAGACCTCCCGCCGCCGCGGCGGCCCCGTCGCCATCGGCGACGTGCTGCGAGTCGCCATGTCGGAGATCGAGGACTACCGCCACGTGCGTCTCGCCGGCATCGAGACCGCCGAGATCGGCGCCCAGGGCGCCGTCGACCTGGCCCACCTCCTCTCCGAGCTGATGGAGAACGCCACCCAGTTCTCTCCGCCCGACACCCCGGTCGAGGTCTGCGGGACCCGTCATCCCGACGGCACCTACTTCATCACGGTCACCGACCACGGCATCGGCATGTCGCCCGAACAGCTCGAGGCGTCGAACGCCATCCTGGCGGCACCGCCGGAGCTCGGTCTCAGCCTGAGCCGCTCGCTCGGCTTCATCGTGATCGGCCGACTCGCTCAGCGCCTCGAAATCGAGGTCGAGCTGGCCCACACCGCCAACGGCGGCGTGACCGCCATCGTGGCCGTGCCCGCCGCCGTGCTGGCCTCCGACGACTCACCCCTCACCCAGCCGGCGGTGGCCGCCGCCGAGGCCCCCGTCGCCGAGCAGGCTCCCGCCGAAGCCCGCCCGGTCGAGATCGCGCCCGAGCCGGCCGCCCTCGACACCCCGACCCGGACGCCGATGACCCAGGCTCCGACCGCGCCGGCCCCGGCCCCACAGGTCGACCTGTCGGAGGCCGCCTTCCCCGGCGCGACCAGCGCCGACGCCTGGACGCCGCCGGCGATGCCCGAGCGTGGCGCCAACCCGCTGGGCGGTGGCTCCTCAGAGCCGGCCGCTGCGCCCTCGTACGAGGCGCCCTCGTTCGATGCCCCCTCCTTCGATGCGCCGCCCGCCCCGGCTCCGGCCCCAGTGCCAGCGCCGGCCCCTGCGGCCCACGACGCCGGCCAGGCCGCTCCCCAGAGCGATGCCCTCGCCAAGCTTCTCGGCCTCGACCCGACCTCGGCGGCGCCCACCGAGCCTGCCCCGGCGCCGGCCGCTCCTGCACCGATCGCAGCGCACGCCGACGCCAGCGAGCCGATCGCGTTCGACCCGGCCGACCTGTTCAGCCGCCCCGCCTCGGCCCCGCCTGCCGAGCCGGCGGCCCCGTGGGAGGCCCCGACCTTCGACCCCGCTGCCGCCACCGAGATCGCACCGGTTGCGGCCGCTGAACCCGCCGCCAATCTCGACGCCGCCCTTCCGTCGGCCGAGGGCTTCGACGCTGACGTGTCGGGCCTGCTCGCCGAGCAGCGCACCTCCTCGGGCCTGGTGAAGCGCGATCGTTCGAAGTCGCAAGCCCCGGTGAGCGAAGGACGCCCGGTGAAGGCCAGCGGCCGCTCGCCCGACGAGATCCGCAGCATGCTCGCCCGCTATCGCGACGGCCTCAAGGGCCGTCCACTCGAGGGCATCGCCGGGGCCGAGGCCCCGGGCGCTGCGCCCTCACCTGCGGCAGACACCCTGCCGCCAGCAATGCAACCGATCGAGGGCGCTTCGCCCGAGACCACGAACCCTTGGGGAGATCCCGCATGAGCGTCATGAGCACGCAGGCCAGCAACATCAACTGGTTGGTCAACAACTTCGTCGAGCGCACGCCCGGCGTGAACCAGGCCGTGGTCGTCTCCTCCGACGGCCTGCCGATCGCCGCTTCCACCGGGCTCGATCGTGACGCCGTCGACCGCTTCGCTGCGGTGAGCTCCGGTCTCATCGGTCTCGCCTACGGCGCCGCCGGCCGCTTCGGCGGCGGGCCGGTCACCGAGGTGATCGTCGAGATGGAGAACGCCTTCCTCTTCGTGACCGGCATCTCCGACGGCTCCCTCCTCGCCGTGATGGCCGCGTCGGGTTGCGACGTCGGCCTCGTCGCCTACGAGATGGCCGTGCTGGTCGACAAGACCGGCGCCGTCCTCACTCCGGAGCTCCGCGCCGAGCTCCAGTCCGCGCTTCCCACGTCCTGATTCGACGTTGCGGGCGGCCCCACGACATCGAGCCCCATCCACAGGCGTGGTTGCACGCCTGAGCCCTTGACGAGTTGCCTTATGACTGACGCACAACGCGATCCATTCACATCGCTCCGAGTTCGTCCCTACCTGCTCACCGGCGGGAGGACGAGGAGCTCGGTCGACCTCCCGCTCGAGGCGCTGATCCGCACGACCGACGCTGGCCACGCCAGCCTCGATCAGCAGGGTCATGAGCGCCGAAGCATTCTCGAGCTGTGCGCCGACCGGCAGTCCCTGGCCGAGATCTCGGCCCATCTGACCATCCACCTGCAGGTGGCCAAGGTGTTGGTCGGTGATCTTCTCCAGGAGGGGCTCGTCGCCAGCGCCCAGTCCACAGCCACGACCCAGAACTCGAACGAACGACCCGACCTCCAGCTGCTCGAGCGTGTGCTCGACGGCCTGCAGTCCCTCTGAGGCAGACCAATGAGCATCCAACCCAACAACGGCGCGAATCCCATCCCGGTCAAGATCGTCGTCGCCGGCGGCTTCTCGGTCGGCAAGTCCACCTTCGTCGGAGCGATCTCGGACATCGATCCCCTCACCACCGAGGCGGCGATGACCAAGGTGTCGGAGGGCATCGACGACGTCGGTGACGTCAAGACCAAGAAGTCGACCACGGTCGCCATGGACTTCGGTCGAGTCGCCCTCAGCCCCGAGCTCGTGCTCTACCTGTTCGGCACCCCCGGCCAGGACCGCTTCCACTTCATGTGGGACGAGCTCGTCCGAGGCGCCATCGGCGCCGTGGTGCTGGTCGACACCGGCCGACTCGAGGCCTGCTTCCCGGCGGTCGACTACATGGAGCAGACCGGCGTGCCCTTCGTGGTGGCCATCAACGCCTTCGACGGCGTCCTCCGGCACCACCCCGAGGACGTGCGCGAGGCGCTCGACGTCCCGGCCCACATCCCGGTGCTCGTCACCGACGCCCGTCACAAGGCCGCGGTGCGCGACACCCTGGTGTCGCTCGTGCGCCACGCCATGACGATGGCCAACCAGGCGGCCGTCGGCCGCTGACCGATTGGGTGGGCTCTGCCCGCCCGCGAACAGGCTGCGTGGGCTCCGCCCGCCCGCAGACCGAATGGGTGGGCTCCGCCTGCCCGCAATAGCATCGCCGGATGCCCCCAGCATCCGGTCGCCTCAGCTCGCTGTCCCGCTCCATCGAGGGCCGAACGGCGGTGGTCACCGGCGCTGCGTCGGGCATGGGGCGGGCGATCGCCCGGCTCCTCGCCGACGAGGGTGCCCGGGTCGGCCTGCTCGACCGCACCTCGGGCGGGGTCGGCCTCGTCGCCGACGAGATCACCGAGGCCGGTGGCTCGGCCATCGGTGTGGCGGCCAACGTCGCCGACCGTGACGCCGTCGCCTCGGCCATCGCCCAGATTCGCGACGCGTTCGGGCCGATCGACATCCTGGTCAACAACGCCGGCGTCTCGATCCCGGCGCCGATCGACGGCCCCGACTACGCCGACGCCTGGTCGACGACGCTGGCGGTCAACCTCGAGGCCCACACCCACACCGTGAGGTCGTGCCTGCCCGATCTGGTGCGAAACGGCGACGGGCGGGTCGTCAACATCGCGTCGACCGAGGGGCTCGGCGCCACCCCAGGGCTCACGCCCTACACCGCCTCCAAACACGGCGTGATCGGCGTGACCCGCGGGCTCGCCGTCGAGCTCGGCCGGCAGGGCGTCACGGTCAACTGCATCGCGCCGGGCCCGATCAGCACCGGGATGACCGCCGCGATCCCCGACGACGCCAAGGCGACCTTCGCCCGCCGACGAGTGCCGCTCGGCCGCTACGGCGACCCCGAGGAGGTCGCCCACGCGGTGCTGGGACTGGTGTTGCCGGCGTCGTCGTTCATCAACGGCGCCGTCCTCGTCGTCGACGGCGGGCTCACCGCACAGAACACATGAACGCGTCCACCTGACCACGCAGGAGCCCATGATGACCGCCGACGACCTCAGCCTGCTCGACGGGATCGCCACCACCCGGGCGATCCGTCGCTACACCAGCGCTCCGATCAGCGACGACGATCTGGCCACGATCCTGTTCTCGGCCACCCGGGCGCCGACCGGGTCGAACCGGCAGCACTTCCGGTTCCTGGTGCTCCGGGACGGCCCGGTGGCCGCCGAGGCCAAGGCGCTGCTCGGCCAGGCCTTCCGCGACGGCTGGGCCGCCAAGCGGGGCAACGACGGCTACGACGCCGGTTCCGGGGCCAAGGCCGACAGCCCCAAGGCCCGGGTGGCGGCGGCGATGCAGCACTTCGTCGACCACTTCGAGCAGACCCCGGTGGTGGTGCTGCCGTGCATCCGGCGACGCCACGGCACCCTCCAGGACGGCGCGTCGATCTACCCGGCGGCCCAGAACCTGCTGTTGGCGGCCCGTGCCCTCGGCTACGGCGGGGTGATGACCGG